>CAYOJF010000132.1:0-12087 GCA_964404215.1 uncultured Aureispira sp.
ACGAATTGCTGCTGCATCAGGCAATAAAATAGGAACAGAATTTAGAATTAGTTTTATGGGAACAGACGGTGACACTAATTTTGATGCAGTAGAGCCATCTGTTAGCTATAATCCAGCTACTAATCAATACTTAGTAGTTTGGCATGGAGATAATGTGACTAATGGAAAACAAGAAGTTCATGGTCAATTAATTAATTCAGGAGGAACTCTATCGGGTACAAATTTTCAGATTTCATTAGCACCCGGAGGGAGTAGTGCAGATGCTGTAGATGCAAAAGTAACTACGAATACATTTTCTGGAGAATATATGGTGGTCTGGTCTGGTGGACTAACGAGTAATAGAGAAATATATGCTCAAGTTATCACTTCTACAGGTCTTCTACAAGGAGGTCTGGGTACAGGAGCTACTCAGTTGACACAAGTTGCAGGTCTTCGTTCAGAACAATCATCAATTGCCTATAATAGTAATACAAACGAATATCTAGTTGTTTTTAGAGTGGGTGTTAATACTGCTGAGTATAATATTAATGCTCAATTACTTCGATCAGATGGTTCTTTGGTTGGTACTATGACAGCTCCACTGCAGATTACCAATGTAGCTGTGGGAAATGATGCGGGACTGCCAGATGTAGTCTATAATGTGACAGAAGACAAATACTTTGTAGTGTGGGAAGAGAATACTTTAGGAGATTATGAGATATTTGGACAGTATGTATTCCCAACTGGGACTCCAGAAGGAGGAATAGGAGCGAGTGTACAGATTAGTCAGAGAGGAACACCCACAGATGGACTACAGTCAGATTTGCCTAGAGTAGTTTGGAACAGTATTGCTAACCAGTTTTTAGTAATATGGCGTGCAGAGCAACATAATAATGCCTATGAAATGTATGTAGAGGCATTGGACGGAACCAATTTAGCAACAATCGAAAACGACGTTGTTGCTAGCAGTATGGGGTCTATTGCAACAAGCAGTACTTATAGTGTTATCAATTATTATAATATAGCTTATTCAACTACCAGTAGACGCTACTTGATGGTATGGGAAGGGGATGATGATGATGCTCCTACTGCTAATGGCGAATTTGAAATTTTTGGACAACAGTGGGAAGCATTCGAATTGCCGAATGTTGCCATCACAGAATGGATAGCTAGTCCAAGAGGAACAGATGCTACGGATGAATGGATAGAAATTCATAATTATGGAGCTACGGCTGTTGATCTACAAAACTGGAGACTGAAAGATGAAGACACCAATAATAGTCTAATTAGCAGTACTAGTCTAGTAATACCCGCTGGAGGTTACTTGATACTAGCACGTGATAAGGCGGCGTTTGAGGCTCAATGGCTTAATGGCTGTAGTAATGCTCGTGTCATTGAAGTAGTTTTTGCACTAGCTAATGGGACGGATGAGATCGTACTGGAAGACGCCAATGGTAATATCGTGTGGTCGGTTGCTTACCAGAATGATGAATCGGTAGGTAGAGCAACCCACTATACAGAATCAACTTATTCTAACCGTACTTGGGGAAGTAAAGCTACCCCAGGAATTGTGCGAAATGGAAATGATGTGACCGCTACATTAGGATACGAAAAAAATAATAGCACGGCTGATCCTTTGTCGTATAGTTCTACTAACAATGACGAAGGAAGTCCATTGAATGGAAGTATTGTGGGAACTGATCTAACAAGAGGGACGGCATTGGAATTTAATGGGACTACAGGAGAGGTTAACCTTGGTAATAATGCGAGCTTGGATTTTGATGTCAATGATGCTTACACAATCAGTACATGGGTTAAAGTAAATGCTAGTACCTCAACTAATGGACAATTGATTTCTAAGTTTGATGGGAATACTTTTGTTGGGTGGATTTTTGGTTATTTAGGGTTTACGGGAGATCTCAATTTTACTTTAGCGAATTTCAATACAGGCGAATTTTTTGAAGTTAGAACAGGTGGTTTTGATATCAGAGATGGACAGTGGCATCATGTGGTGGTTAGTTATGATGGTTCTACCAATGCCAATGGGGTACGTCTTTATGTGGATGGAATCGAAAATACAGTAGTGGCATCAGCTGGTGCGGTAACGGCTTCTATCCAAACAGCAGCTCCCGTCATGATGGGGAATTATAGTGCAGGTTCCGAGTATTTGGATGGCTCAATAGATGAGTTACAAATTTCAAATGTAGTATTGAGTGCGAATACGATTAGAGAGCAAATGCACTTGACAGCAGACGCTTGTCAAACAGGTTTGGTCGCTTATTACCAAATGAATGATGGCACAGGAAGTACAACTCTAGAAGACAAAACAGGGAATGGGAACAATGGTGTTTTGGCAGGAATAAACACAACCACTGCTTGGAGTACTTCTGGTGTCAATGTAGGAGATGATGCATCGGATATTTCTAATAGCGAAACGCTTACTGTTCCAACAGGGGCTAGTACACAGGCTTTTAGTTCGGCTAACCTCAGTATGAATGTACGCTCTCATACAATAGCAGAAGATTTTACAGTTACCTATCAAGTTTTTTCTCCGAATACTACCACTGGTGTTAATGGAGTTAGTATTATTCAGAATCCTATGTGGACACTTAATACATCAACCAATACAGGAGCTTTTGTAGCAGATTTAACTTTTACTTATCCTACAGCAGTATTTACCAGTACAGATCCTCGCAAATATGCATTGTATCATCGTACGATGGGAAGCGATTTGGTATGGACAAAGTTGGGAACGGCAGACGCAGTGACAGGAAACACCATTACATTCAATGAAATAGATCAGACAGGGCAATTTATAGTCGTACAGTTATCAGACGCTTTAGTTTCTGATGTACGAGGCAATATGTATACGTTGGGGGGCAGTGGAGCATTTATAGATTGTTCTGCTACTGCTAGTGGCTTACCACAAGGCAATACTGCCAGAACGGTAGAGGCATGGATCAAAACAACACAAACGAATATTGGTAATATTGTCAGTTGGGGACAACGAGCGAATAACTTAAGAAATGGTGTGGCTGTCCGTTCAGGTAGACTAGGTTTTATAGGGCAGCTTAATGATAGAACAGGCACTGCTATTATAAATGATGGGGAATGGCATCATATTGCTATAAGTCATGATGGAACGACGATGCGATTTTATGTAGATGGCGTACCTGATGGAGCTTTTCCCATTACACTTAATACCACCGATCAGAATTTGAGATTAGGTACGATTTCATTACCTTCTACAGGAGAGGATTATGTAGGGAGTTTTGATGAAATTAGAATATGGGATGTAGCAAGATCACAAGATGAATTACGAGAGAATCTTCATTTAACACTCAAGGGAAATGAATCTGGATTGGTTGCTTATTATCAATTTAATAATGATGATCCTGTAGGAACCCCAAATGGGGTGAAAGATGTTTCCGGTAACGGAAACGATGGAACTGCTACGAACATGGTAGCTACAAATTACGTAGCTTCTGAGGTCGCCGTAGCAGGAGGGACAGTTGACCGTATTAATATTGGTGCTAGCGGTGTTTATACTTTTCCTAATACAGGGGTTCAAATTGAATTTGGAGCGACTACCCCTAATGGTGAGCTGGTTGTTTCTAGATTAGAAACCGAAAAACCAACTGGTTGGCAGAGTATAGGGGCAGATGTTGATGATGAGTATTTGGTCGTGAATAATTATGGGACTAATCAAACCTTTTCTGTGCTACCAGATTTGACTATTAATAGAATGGGATATATTGATCCAACAGATGCAGCTACTCCTTGTACTAATTTGACACTTTATAAACGTCCGAGCAATGCCTTTGGTGCTACTTGGGGTAGTGCAAGAGGTTGTGCGGATGCTGCTACAGCAGGAGCTGCTGGCATGACGAGTTATGGAAGTGCTTCAGGAGTCATTACCTTTTCGCAGATTGTAGCCGTAAACAATGGCGTTGCCTCAGATTTACCTGTAGAGTTATTGAATTTCAGAGCAGAACGTAAGAGCGTTGGCACGGTACAACTAGAGTGGATGACAGCAACAGAACTCAATAATAGTGGATTTGAAATACAGCGAATGCTAGAAGATGAAAATACTTTTGAAGTAGTAGGATGGGTAGACGGAAAAGGAACCACTACAACTACTTCTTTTTATTCTACAATAGATCCTAATGGATTTGAGGGAGTAGTTTATTATCGACTTAAGCAAATTGATTTTGATGGTAGTTTTACCTATTCAGCTATTCGTGCGGTCAATGGAGTGGCTAGTCAGGGCGAAGGATTTGAAATTTATCCAAACCCTACCAATCGTATTTTGAATATCCGAATTAAAGGAGCTGTAGGCAAGGTTCAGCTACAGGTATTTAATAGCCAAGGAGTGCAAATGCACCAAGAGACAGTAGCTGTAGCTCAAGGAGGCCTAACAACCTTGTCTAATTTACAAGATTTAGCTAAGGGAGTTTATGTCGTGCAAGCGACTACAGACGAGGGAGAAATTTATACCCAAAAATTCATCAAGAAGTAAATACTCGCTTAAAAATGTTTGAAAATTTAATTTACTGTGTAGTAAATTTGAATTAAAATAAAACCCCATCAAGTATTGATACTTAGATGGGGTTTATAGCACATCACCACACTATTTATTACATTCTCTGGACAGGCCATTCATCTTCATAGCCTTGTTTCCATGTATTTGTACTCAACTCATCTTCAGTAGCTAAACAGCTATCTAATTCTTGTTGGATTTTCTCTTCTTCCAAATTATGACCAATAATTACGATTTCATTGACACGGTCTTCAAAATCATTATCCCATTTGGAATGAATACTATTTCTGTTTTCTATATAAGAAGGATGGTATAGTCTTTCTTCTTCTGGCATACTTGCCCACCAGACACCAGCACTATCTGCTCTTAATGATCCACCTGCTTGGTTCCAGACCAATGCTTGGTTAGGGCGAGAGGCAATCCAAAAAAGTCCTTTACTCCTGATCACATTTCCAGGAAATTTGTATTGTACATAGTCCCAAAATCGAACAGGATCAAAAGGTTGTCGGCTTTCATAGACAAAGGAACTAATGCCATATTCCTCTGTTTCTGGGGTATGCTCCTCTTTATTTAATTCCTCTATCCAACTGTCACTTTGTTCTGCTTCTTCAAAAGAGAATAGTTTTGTATTGAGAATCTTTTTAGGGTCAACTTGACTAAAAGTAGATTCTATGATATTAGCATCTGGATTGAGCTCTTTGATTGTCGCTTTCAAAAAACCTAAATCTTTAGGCGTAACTAAATCTGTTTTGTTTAGAATAATTACGTTGGCAAATTCTACTTGGTCGGTTAGTAAGTCCACAATAGTTCTGTGATCATCTTCTAGATCAGTTAAGGATCTATCTTGAAGTTTTTCGGGACTACCAAAATCTTTGAAAAAATTGAAGGCATCGACGACTGTTACCATGGTATCAATGTAACTCCACTGTGAAAGGTCTATACCACTTTCTTCATCAATAAAACTAAATGTTTGAGCTACAGGAACAGGTTCGCTAATACCAGTACTTTCGATCACTAGATAATCAAAACGCTCTTCTTTGGCTAATCGTTCTACTTCAATCATCAAGTCTTCTCGCAGGGTACAACAGATACAGCCATTACTCATTTCTACCAGCTTTTCCTCTGTTCGAGACAAAACGTTTTCACTTTTGACTAAGTTAGCATCTACATTTACTTCACTCATGTCATTTACAATAACAGCTACTTTGAGGTTTTCTTTATTGTGTAGAATATGGTTAAGTAACGTAGTTTTTCCTGCACCAAGAAAACCACTTAAAACCGTTACAGGTAATTTTTTTTCCGCTGCTATACTTGTTTGAGCCATTGTATTATATTATTTAGGTGTTGTTCGCCATAGAGCGAGATGAATTTTTGTGTTTCTGTATTTTGGGGATCTTGATAGACTGCTAGTCGCTTTTTTACAAATGCTTTAGTCAATTGGATTTTGCAGTCGTATTCAATACAATGTTTCCATTCTTCAAAGGTTTGAGGTATCATAGTATTAAGTTGTTCGTTGAAATTATGAACACAAAAATAGTGTTTTATTTAATTAATGCAACATTGTTGCATTAATATTTAAAAGGAATATAATTAATCCTGTTTCTTATTGAGATTCCATGGCACAAAAAAATCCGCCTAAGCTCATAAGCTTAGGCGGATTTTATATTATTGCGGTACGTGACTTATTCTCTAATCACCATCATCTACATTATCCACGTATACAATACTAACACAGAGGGCAGAAGGTAAGTCAGTTTTGAGATAAACAACTTGGTTCTGAGCCGCAGCATAAGCAGCTTGCGAAGCATTTGCATCATTCAGAATAGCATTATACCAGCTACCAGAGATCCCTTCAAAAAGATCAATTGTTTTCTGATATTGGTTACTAATAATCGTATGCAAGTCATCTGCTCCTCTTTTAGCATTGGCGGCAGCTAGATAATCATCTAGTCCTTGACCATTACCACCTTCAAATACATTTTTGCTACTTTTGAGTGCTGTAGTAATTAAGTCTAATGATTGACGGCTGTAGAAAGCCTCTATATTGTTTTGGTTGGTGATATAGCCTGTTTTGGCTCCAATCGGAGTTCCGATTTTATCATTTTTGATGAATTCATAATTTTGATTGAGACCATTGATGAGATTACTAACAGGACTACCGTTAGAGACTCCTTCTGTTGTCGTAAAGATATTTAGATAGTTGGCACCTGTTGGTTTCCATTGATCATAAACTTGGTTGCCATATTGAGCGACCAAATCAGTTACTTTTTGGAGATAGGCTAATCGAGCAGTAGCTAGATTATCTGTTGTATATTTTGCCAAAATAGCATTATCATCTGTTCCTATACCATAAAGTAGATAATCTAAGGCAGGCAGACCACGAGCAAAAGAATAAAAGGCAGTGTTTAAGTCATAAGAGCTCAGACTTAAAGCATCTTCTAGCCTAGAAACAAAAACGGGGTAGTTACTAATTTTATCTTTGAGTTCGATTTCAGCAGCAGGACCAAATTCAAAGTGAGAAATCTCTTGCCATTGTAGCCAAATCAATTGAAATTGAGTGCGTAGTTTTTGGAGGTTGGGGAGTGTGGGGTTATTTGAAAAATCACTGCTGTATTGTTGGAGTGTGGTCGTTTCGGTGGCAAACTTTTCGTAACCAGGCAAAATGAGATTATTACCGTAGTTATCAAGCATAGTCAATTGGTCGTAGGTAGTTGCACATCGATCAACGGTAGGGTCAACACAACTACCAAAAGTTAGAATAATTAGAGCAAGACCTAAAATCTGTTTTAGTTTCATTATGTATCGTGTATGAATAGAAGCGGTTAAAAATAAAGTTAGTAGTAATAATATTATTTAAAAGATGCTTATGAATTAAATGTTCAAACGCATCTTCACATTTTGATGTAAATTAGAGTCTTATAATTACCACCCAAAGATATTGTTTTTTGCTAATTAAGTAATCGCAGAAAAGAAACGATACTATGAAAGTAGACTTTTTTCACTGCGGAAATATTTGTATAACCGCTTAAAATTTCCATTATGATTGCTGGAAAAAAAATCCTTTAGAGTGGGTGAATCTATTGGGGGAAAAAATAAGAGGCTACCCAATTGAGTAGCCTCTGTTTATTGGACAAACCCAATCATTAGAAATTATCTTTTTCAGCACTTAATTCTGTCAAATATCCTACGATAGCAGTTTTAGCTGCTTCTAGTTTAGCGGTAGTAACGCTGTAGAAGTCTGCCATTAGTGGATCAGCACTCCCAAAAGCATCCGCTAATATTTGGTCTACGTTAGCAGTCGTAATTGTGCTAGCACCAGTACCATATTTTAGTCCCATGATAAAAGCATAACCTTCTGACATAGCATGGTGTTTAACAGCTGCATCCCCATTGGTTCCCATTTCATCTATGGTTTTGTTGAGGTAGTAAAGTGCCGTTGCTCCTACTACCAATTCCCAATTTTTGCGTGCAGTAGCAATCGCTTGATCTCTACCATCAGCATCTTTGTTGGAGATAGCAGCACGACCTTCCAGAAAAGCATCCATTATCTTTGCATTCAGAGGATATACACCTTCGTGCAAATTAGTGTATTTAGCCCAATAACGAAGGTTAGTGGTATTAGTAGGGAAATCTTCAGGAGCTCCAAAGTATCCAAAAGCTTCATCCCAGTGGTGTTCTCTCTCGGTTCCTTGTCCTGGAGTTACTGTTTCATTATCAGCATCATCCATTTTACCAGTACCCAAGTAAACAGAAGTTCCTTGGTAGTAAAAACAAGCTCCCATCAAGCCTTTTTCGATAATTTGAGTCCATTCAACTCCTTTGTCATTAACAAGATAGCTTGATGCACCGTCATTAGTAGTCACAATACCAGCTTGTCCATTGCTTGCAGTCATATTTTTGGAAGTAGCAGTTGTTGCTAGAGCATCCATGTAACTGTCGAATTTAACCTGCTCTGTAGTAACAGTTTTACTTCTGATTTTTTTGGTAGAAGCATTCAAGTCCGCATCCGAAAAAGGAGAGTTGATATTAGCATACATATCTTTCAGCTTTGTCGCGTCTATGACTGTTGTATTAGCAGCATCATTTCCTGTTTTCATGTAGGTAGTCATTTCTGCCAACATATCTAAACGTTCTGTCTGACCACTATAGTCTACATTATCAAATTGATCGTAGCTAGTTGGGACAGTATAGTCACTTGTACCTTCTGTAGGATCACAAGAAGTGAGTCCTAAGCCTAATAAAGAAACTAATAATCCTGTTGATAGTTTTGCTGTAATATTCATCTTATGTTTAATTAGATTAGATATAAATAATTGATTGGCACAAATGTAATCCTTATTTAAACTAAATCCAAACAAAAATAGTGTTTTACTTAAATTTGACAATACAAAAAGAAAAAATGTAGGCCTATTTTGTGCATAGTGCTATAAATTAAGCTGTTAAGTGCCATTTTTGGGAGGAGTTAAATATCCCATGTTTTGAGAAACTGCTGGAGGCTACTGACACTAGAAGCCGTATTTTCGAATGTCTCAAAGAATTTTTGATTGTAATCATGGACATTCCAAGTTGTTTTGTGGAGGAGAAACAACCACCCCAATAGCAGCGTAAAGAATATTCCCCAAATCATCCAGAGTGCAATGAAACTATCCCAGTGCTCTGCCATAAAAGAAAAAGAGGAACTGACTGCAATGATGAAAGTTACTCCACCAAAGAAGATGAAACCACTTTTTCTGGTTTTGCGATAAGCGAGACTTGTGTCTATTCCTACTATCTTTGCTTTGATTTTTTGATAATTAGAGGGCTTATTTTTGTAAGTGAGATACAGCCGCTCCAACTCTTGTTCTGAAAAATCTACTTGTATCTGCATGATAATTGTGTCTAATAAAATAATAGGTGATAATATGCTCTAATTATACGCTAGTATTACGATAACGTACAATGAGTAACTGATTATCTAACAAAGTTAAGTATTTTTGGGTTTATTATTCGGTGTTATTTTACATTTCTATCAAAGAAATATCAATCAAGTTTTATGAAAATCAGATGCAGCATAATGTTATGTTTTTTATTGTGGCAAGTGCCATTAATCGCACAAGAAGCCTCTGCACTTAATGTAGTCGCTGGTCCATTATATGGGCATTTTACGGATACGACGCAGAATTTTTGGATTGCAATAAAAATAGATCCTTTCGCTGGTCCTGAACAGAACTGGTTGCCAAGCTTCAACCAAGCAATTTATCATTATTTCGAGCAAGAAACTGATTTTACAGTAGCGAGAGTAGATCGAGCCACCATAGCAAGAACTAATTATGTTTTGGTCAATGGTGTTCTGAATCGAAAAAAACGAACGAGAATTACTAAAGACATTAGTTTTTTGATTGGATCCTGTGCCATGAAGGTACCTGCTCCACCTTTATTTTTTACCAGAAAAAGAGAGCGTATTTTTACGACAATGACCAAGCATGACAAGGATTTCATGATTTGGTTAGGAGATAATGTGTATTATTGGTTTGGGCAATGGAACCAAAAAAAGAAAATGCACAAAGTGAACTTACAAGCCCGTCTAAACCCAAAGATTGATGATTTTATGAAAAGTTGCCCACAGTACGCAATTTGGGATGACCATGATTTTGGCCCCAACAATAGTGGAGCAAGTTATGAAGGTAAAAAACGGTCGTTGGAAATATTCAAAACCTATTGGGCAAACCCTTATTATGGACTGGATACTGCAGCAGGCGTTTTTAGTCATTTTTCTCATTCGGATGCTGATTTTTTCTTAATGGATGGACGTTATTATGCCGAAGATGACAAAACACTCTGGGGGACTGCTCAGACTCAATGGTTGAAAGAAAAACTAAAAGCTTCTACCGCTAATTTTAAATTTATCTTGTCAGGAACACAAATCATCAGCGATGGGGCAGGAGAAGATATGGGCGACTATGATACGACTCGACAACATTTTTATGATTTTTTGGAATCTGAAAAAATAACAGGTGTTATTGTAATCAGTGGTGATCGCCATTATGGCGAATTGATGCGGCTAGAGCGTCCCAATAGTTACCCCATCTATGAAATTACGACTTCACCTTTGACTTCTTTTATTAATCCCGCCTATACTCGAATATCTGCGGTTCGACAGGGGGAGGTGACAACAGAACCTAATTTTGGCAAAGTACATTTGTTCGGTAAAGGAGAAAATCGTAAATGTCGATTAGAACTCTATGATGCTGTGGGGAAGAAATTGTGGGAGCGAGATATACCGTTAGCAGAGTTACAGTATTAGGTCGATTTTTCTTTTGCAAACAGCTAACCATCTATTTGAGAGTATTTGATTATCTTTGATGGAGTTAATTTATAGCTATTTAACCACCTACTTAAATAAATTTTCTTCATGGGGCTACACCAATCCATTCGCATTTTGGTGATCATTGTTTTTTTAGGGATGCAAAGCTTATTTCTGACAATGATTATCAGAGAGCGATATGCCTTAAGTATAACTGTTACGGCTGTAGCGACACTAGGACTATTGTCAGGTTTATTCTGGCTTATTCACTCTCTAAAGGTGCATCACGAAAAATATGCCTACGAGAAAATTTCCATTGCAGTATGGGTTCCGATAGGAGCTATAGTTTGTTACTGGGGGAGTGTTATGGCTGGTTTGGGGAGTGTTATAGCAGCTGGTCTTACAGGGACAATCGCCTCTTTTTTGCCCTATCTAAATAAAGAATCAGACTATCTCAAAAAATTGCCCGCAGCTATTTATTGTGGAGCTTTTGTCGGGATGTCTAGCACTACTATTGCTCCTTCTATTTCTTTTATTGCTGCGGCAGGAATATTGGCAGGGGGATTTTATATGTTCTCCAAAAACTTATTTATAGGAGTAGGAGGAAAATTAGGAACGATCGCTTTTGCTAGTGTCGTCATTATTTATTTCATCCATTGGTTATCAATATGAACGACTTGATCCTTATTTTAATAGGAATTTTAGGAGCTATACTTACTTTTTACGTTAGTGAATCGTTGAAACAAGGAGCTGTACGGGCATCTGCATTACTATCTTTGATAGTGGGTGCTTTTCTTTATGCCTTCCCAACAGTACTTAATGCCTATTTGACTCAAAATATCCCAATCGTATTTATAGGTACTTCGTTTATTGGGATGGTCTCCGCTCAAGTCACTCGAAGCTATCGTTTATTGGCGATTGCAGGAGGCTTATTTGGTATTATTTATATTCATAAAAGCTATTTTTTTGATGGCTATGGTGGAGCTTTAGGTACTTTAGCTTGTGTTACCTTACTCTTTACCTTAGGCGTCTATGCTCGTATTTCAAAAAATACGAAGTAGATCAATAGATATTATCACGAATAGTTTTGTATAGATAAATAAATATCTTTTGAAATCTAATTTTGTTGAATGCTCAACTTAGTAGCTCTAGCTACTAGTTTCCGCTTCGCCGCATTAGACTCCAAAATCTACTATTCACCTTTCATACAACTCCATTCGTGATAATGTCTAATAGATTTTTGCTAGTTTAAAAATATTTTTTTAATTTCTCATTGAAGTTGTTT
>CAYOJF010000133.1:0-12086 GCA_964404215.1 uncultured Aureispira sp.
ATTCAACAAAAACAACCACCCACAGTTGTCAATCAACACTCACAATTGGCAATTTTAACCTACCAACATTCCAGCAATAGTAGCAGTTAAAAAACAAGCAATGGTACCACCAATCAGAGCTTTCATACCAAATTCTGCGAGTACTTTGCGACGATGTGGAGCAATAGCTCCAATCCCACCAATTTGAATCCCGATAGAGGCAAAATTAGCAAAACCACAGAGTGCGTAGGTAACAATGATTTTTGATTTTTCAGTTAAGAAGCCACTCACTTTAGGTATATCGGCATAGGCTACAAACTCATTGATAATTGTTTTCTTACCTAATAGTTGTCCTACAATCAAAATATCTTCAGAAGGGGTACCCAATACCCAAGCAATAGGAGATAAAATCAATCCTAAAATATACTCTAAATTAAAGCAGTTGAATCGATTAGAAGTAACTTGGTCGGTATACATATTAAGTGTGATTCGACTAAGGTATTCAGGGGTGTTGGGTATAGTGTCTATCGCAACATTATTCTCTGTCAACAAGACCCAGTTTTTAGTATCCACTGACCATCGGATGTCTAGGTCGTTACGGAATAAAGTATCCAAAACCACAGAATCTTTCATAACAAGGGTTTCCTTTTGTTCTGTAATAGATACGATACTATCCTGAAGTATTCCAATGGTATCTTGTGTAACAATTGGAATCATTTGTTTAGATTCGACAGGAATGATGTTTTCTAATACAAGTAGGTTTTGTTGCTCGTTAAAAATATTGCCAAACAAATCCATTCCGCCACTAGAAGCCCAACCAAACCAGTGTCCGATAGTACCAGAACAAATAGAATTTAACATAGCTACAAAGGCTGTAAATACAATCAACATAGCTCCTACGTTTACCGCTAATTTTAGTCCATCTGTTGTTCCATTAGAGATCGCTTCGAGTACATTGTCTCCAATTTGCTCTTCTGGAATAGTCATATCAGTATTGATATTGTCTTCTGTTTCGGGGTAAAGCATTTTGGCTGCCAAGATAGCAGCGGGAGCAGACATGATAGATGCGGTCAACAAATGAGTTGCAAACTCTTGTTGAGCAGCTTTGTCATCTCCACCCAAAAAACCAATATAAGCAGCGAGTACACCACCTGCTAAAGTTGCCATACCACCTACCATCAGACATAGAATTTCTGATTTGGTCATTTTATCAATATAAGGCTTAATGATCAAAGGAGCTTCTGTTTGTCCGATAAAGACATTGGCTGCTGCTGCCATACTTTCTGCTCCAGATAGACGCATCGCCTTAGACATTACCTTCGCTAAGCCATAGATGATTTTTTGTAAAATACCATAATAGTAGAGGACAGAAGAAAGGGCGGAGAAGAAAATAATGGTAGGCAAAACCTGTACGGCAAAAATAAAACCAACATTATTGGTGTCCATTAATCCTGCAAACATGAAGTTGGCTCCTTCCTTGGTGTAATCCAATACAGCAATGAAGAAACCTGATATACCATCAAAAAAACTACGGATAAAGTCTACTTTGAGAATACTTAGCCCTAAAACGATTTGCATTCCTAGTGCAATTCCGACCAATTTCCAATCAATCTTGCTTCTATTGGCACTAAAGCCATACAAGATACCAATTAGTATAGTGATCCCTAGTATGCCTCTGAAGATATTTTCCATGATGGTTGTTTGATTTTATCTAACTCCTTAATGGGGGCTAAAACTAAGAAAAAGTGGTAGTATCGCCAAGTGTTTATTAAATTAAGTAAGCCATCAAGTATAAGCGGGCTTCAAATCGAAGAATTATAGAGTGAAAACGGAGAACTTTTTTGTTAACCTTAAGAGGTTTGTCCATAGCAAATTACTTTTATTCTGCTTATTTTCGTATTTTGCATGCCATACGCTTTTTGGGAAGTTGTATAAAGACAAATAGGTTAAGGAGGAAAGTACAATTATCATTTTAGAGGACACTCCAATAGGGTAGATACTGATATACCAAAACTTCCATTTAATTTCAATCAAATAATATTATAGACATCATGCAAAAATTATTCTTGTGGTTTTTTGTGATACTACCATTCGTTAGTATCGGACAGACCACCCAAGAGGTATCTGCGGAACACCAAGCAGCTGAGAAATTACTATTGCAGCATTATCCGAATGCTCAAAAAGTTGATTTAGAAAAACTACAAAGAGAACAGAAAGACCTGCACAAAACAAGCAGTTGTGTTACCTGCAATAAAGGCAAAACAAAAACTGCTAAAAATATTAGTCGTTCTGCAGCACCTACATTAACGGAATTGAAAGCAGAAGCGGAGGTATTGAAACATAAAATAGAATTGTTGGGAGAAGCACAAACGATCGATCAGCCAACACTAGTGAAATATGTGCGTGCCTACAAATCGGTTACGGATAAGATTGATTATCTAGAAGCTAAATCAAAATAAGTAAAATTCTAAGTAAAATTTATACAGATAAATGAGACAAATAATAAATATACTCGTTTGCAGTTTGCTGCTGATTGGTTACAGTACCAATGCTGTGGCTCAAGCACCAGACTGTTTCAGTTCAGGACTAAGTCCTTTCTGTAGTGGTATTGCACAATATCCAGCCAATAATGATGGCAGTGGTTTTGGAGCAGGACCACAGGCCCCTGCAGGACCCAATTATGATTGTTTGGGAACACAAGGAAACCCTAGTTATTTTAGTATTATAGTCGACCAAGCTGGTACGATTGATTTTAATCTAGATAATACCGACCCAACGGGAAATCCAGTAGATATTGATTTTATCCTTTGGGGACCTTTTAATGGAATCAATGCAGCACAACTAGCTTGTGACTCTATGGGAACAGGAGGTATCTGGGGGGATGTAGCAGACTGTAGTTATGCAGGAGGTACTGCTCCAGAACAAGTGTCGGTAGCAAATACTTTGTCAGGAGAAGTTTATATCTTGATGGTAACTAACTATGCGAATACACCAACCAATATTTTTAGTACACCAAATTCAGGTTCAGGTTCTATTGCTTGTCCTTGTGATATTCCTTTTGTTGTAGACACGATAGGGGCAGCACTTGGAAACCAAGGTTTTTTGACAGATACAACGAATGGTGTTAATCAGTTTGTAGTTTGTCCAGGAAATCAACTAGGATTTAGAGTAAGTGCGGGAGCTAATTTGAATGATACCCTTTCTATTTATGGTCCTTTTACTTCTATCAATAATGTATTTCCAGGACAGAATACACTATTTGCATCAAATCCTGGTGGACAGACAGATACCATTGATATTTTTGGTCTAATTTCTCCTGACGAAGGAAATATTGGTGTCAATAATTTTAGTGTTGGACTACGAAATAAGATTAATACCAATGGTTTCTCTGATAGTAGTTGTTTTGACCAGACTCAAATGCAAGTTATTGTCCCAGGAGTTAGTGTGGACGATAGAAACGTTTGTTCTGGAGAATCATTTACCATTAGTACAGACTCTATCCCAACAACTATATTGGGTAGTTCTTCTTATAATTGGACTCAAATAGCAGGTCCTACGGTTAGTATAGTAGGGGCAACTACTGGTAACCCTACTATTAATATCCCAGTGTATGCCTCAACGAGTTCTAATGACTCGGTAATGATAACGGTGGATTATAATTATGGTGGACTTTGTCCAACAAGAGATACTATGATCTTACGTTTTGATGATATTAATATCACTGTTGGAGCGACACCAGATACGGTATGTTCAGGACAGACTACTGTATTGAGTGCAGTATTGTCAGATACATTAACAACGCCTGTATGTGATGATTACACGGTTACTACTATCCCATTGGCAGTTGTTGCTGGTTCGGGTACCTCTGTTACCTTAGGAGATGATGATTTATCAGGAGCTTTACCAATCGGCTTTAGTTTTGATTTTTATTGTAGTACTTATACACAGTTTGCTATCAGTAGTAATGGTTTTATTACGTTCGATCTGAATGCAGATGATGGTTGTTGTGCTGGTGAAAATTTACCTGATCCTGGATTTTTCCCTCCTGCTTCTAATAACTTGGTCGCCATGTGTTGGACTGATTGTAGTCCTAATAATGGTGGTACAATTGAATACTTTACAGTAGGAACAGCTCCTAACAGAAGATTGATTGTCAACTTTACCAGTGTCCCTACTTTCTCTGGAGGAACGACACAGACATCACAAGCCATTCTTTATGAAGGAACGAATATCATAGAAGTACATGCGACTAGTGCAAATCCTAGTGGTACATTTGGTGAAATGACGATAGGAATTGAAAACGCTACAGGTACGATCGCTCATACACCTGCTACTACCAATGCCACTTTGAATGCTGTGACCAATACAGCTTATCGTTTTGAACCAGTGCAAGTAGGTCCATTTTATAGTTGGTCACCAGCGGGACTGCTAAGCGATGCAACTGTATTCAATCCAACGGCTACTGTCAATGCCAATACTACTTATATGGCTACGATTACAGATGGTGTTTGTTCTTTTTCTGATTCTGTTTCTGTAACAGCTTTATCTACTTACAACGCTCCTGTAGTTAATTGTGATAGTGCTACAGATGTTACTATTAGTTTTAGCTGGAATGATATTGGACTACCCGTAGGTGGTTTTTATGAGTACAGTCTAGATGGAGGACTTACATGGACAAATGTAGGGGCTGCATTAAATGCAACAGCAGCAGGTCTAGTAACTGGTAGTACTTATACTATTTTGGTAAGAGGAGATGATAACTCTGTAGGGGGATGTTCGTTGAGTCCAACAGGAACGACTAATTGCTCTACTGTTAATCTTGATTGTCAAGTTAATCCTCCTGTCAATGTTAGTTTGACGGCTGTTGATGCACTTTGTAATGGAGACTCATCAGGTTGTGTACAAGCAATAGTAACTGGTGGTTCTGGTAACCCAATGAGTTTAGCATGGTCGAATGGAGCAATGAACATGGATACCATTTGTAACTTACCAGCAGGTAGTTATACCTTAGTAGCTACAGATACTTTCTCCAATGGAGGAGGTGGTGGAATGATGATTAATAGTCTATACCAAGAAAACTTCGATGGAGGTGCAGGAGGATGGACATTGACTAACCAAACTGGAAATAATGCAGCGGATGCCAATTTCTGGGCAGTAAGCAGTGATGAAGCAGGAAATGCAGTTGGAAGCTGTGGCTCAGCAGGAGGGCCTAATCAGACGCTACATGTTACTAGTGCCAATCCATTGTTTACTGGTGCTGCCTATAATGCAGGTGGATTATGTATACCAGGGTTGCCACCAGGATTTTCTACTTGTGTAGAAACAAATGTAAGAGCAGAGTCTCCAGCATTTTCCACTCTAGGGCAATCAAATATCAACTTCGATTTCAATTATATTGCTAATGGAGATGGTTTGGTAGATAACGCCTCTGTTTACTATAATGCAGGTGCTGGTTGGGTATTATTGACTAATACAATCAAATCACCAATATGTGCTAGTGGACAAGGAGAATGGTCACGTTATAGTGTGGTATTACCAGCTGTATGTGATAATAACCCTGCTGTACAAGTAGGGATTAACTGGACTAATAATGATGATGGAGTAGGAACAGATCCTTCTGTTGCTATTGATAGTGTCAATATTTATGCTGTAACAGGAGGTTCTAGTTTAGTATACTGTGTAGATTCTGCTACAATTGTAGTTGGGGAACCAACGGCTATTAATACTACAGTAGATTCTTTCACTAATCCATTGTGTTTCCAAAGTAATGATGGAACTATATCTGTTACGGCTACAGGTGGAACACCTGGCTATAGTTATCTTTGGTCAGATGGATCAACGAATGAAGATGCAGTAAGTTTAGCTCCAACTGATATTGGATTAACAGTAACGGATGCAAACGGATGTACGGATACGATTCAGCAGCGACTAATCGTATTTAATCCAATTACGCTAATACGAAATTCTGTTACTCCTAACAGTTGTGTGGGGAATCCAGATGGAGCTGTAAGTGTTACTAGAATGTTTGGAGCACCAGCTATTACTTACTTATGGAATACAGGACAAACAACACTGAATCTAACTAACGTAAGAGATGGTGATTACACATTGGTGGCTACAGATGGAAATGGTTGTATCGATACTATTCAGGCTAGAATAACGCCAAGTGTAGTATTGGTTCCAACTGATGTAACAACTAATGCATTGTGTGCAGGACAAAGTGGGAGCAGTACGATTACTGTTTCTGGTGGTACAGGAAGTTATACTTTTGATTGGGGGGCATCTTCTACTTCTACTACTAATACAGCTATATTAGGAGGAGGATTACATGTGGTGACGATTACAGATAGTGGAAATGGATGTACGGGAGTAGATTCTATCTCTGTAACTGTTCCACTTCCATTAACACTAAATACTACAGTAACTAATGTGAGTTGTTCTTCTGCTGGAGCAGGTAGCGATGGAGCTATTGCTACTACAGTAACTGGTGGAACAACAGCCTATAGCTATAACTGGTCCAACGGAATGAATATGGCTACAGCTACTGGACTAACAGCAGGCATTTACAATATTACCGTAACGGATGCTAATAATTGTACAATTACAAATACAGATACAGTAATAGGAGCAGTACCTGTGGTGGTAACAATAGATACTCTGGTAGGAATGCTAGGATGTGATTTGGTTGCTAATGGATCTTTAGAGGCTCAAGCAGTAGGTGGAACTAGTTTCGCTTATAGTTGGTCCAATGGTATAACAACTGCTGCCAATGGAGGTTTAGGAGCAGGATCTTATACGGTAGTAGCGACGAATACAGATGGATGTAGCGATTCAGCTACAGTTGTTATTACAGCCCCAAGTATTCCTACCTTAGATGCTTATGTGAGTGTAACAGGGGTAACTAGCGATACGATTCAGCCAGGAGATAACATTACCATTTACGCAAACGGTGGGACTGGTCAAAGTTATACTTGGACTGGAGCTGGCGTTGGTAATCCTAATATTGCTACTCCAAATACAGCTAATTCAGTAGTAGCACCAGATGCACAAGGTACCTATACTTATATTGTCACTTCAGATATCACTACCAATGGAACAACTTGTTCTGTCATGGATACTGTATTTGTTACTGTAGAACCAGCTTATGTTGGGATGGCAGATGCCTTTACGCCGAATGGAGATGGATTGAATGATTTGTTCCGCCCTATTACATTAAGAGCAGAGGATATCATACAGTTTAGAGTCTACAACAGATTTGGACAGCAAGTATACCTAGGAGACGATTTAGATAACAATGGTTGGGATGGTACGCTCAATGGCGTAGCTCAGCCAAGAGATGTTTATATCTATGTATTAGAATACAAACGTGCTACTGATAGAATTGCAAAAACAATTAGAGGAAGAGTTACTTTATTGAGATAATAAAGTAATCTCTAAATAGAGATAAAAGCCACTTTCTAGTATCATGCTAGAAAGTGGCTTTTTCGTTGAGCAAAGAGAGAATTTAGATTTGTTTTTTGATTAAAAATTGCCTATTTTTATTTCAGATTATTTCAGATTATTTCAGTGATAAAACTCTACTAAATAAAATGAAAAAAGCAGCCAAAATTAAGAAAGTCAAAGCAGCAGTCGAAAAGCATAAAGCTAAACTCAAGTATTATCAAGAACTCTTTATGGCAGATGGAGAAATTGACTCCAAAGAGCAGAAAAAACTAGATAAGTTTTTCAAAATCATAGAAAAATGTGAAGCTAAACTAAGGGCTATGGAAGAGGGGATAAATAAGCAGACACTAGAAGCACCAAATCCAGCAGGTATGACAGCTTCTACAGATACGGTTCCTAATCTTTCAGATGCAGGGGAGGTAGAAATGGCTTTTTGTCAAGCCATACAGTCTTGGTGCAATTCGCTGCGACATGCGATTAGTGAATTTGAAAAGCAAATAGATAGTGGAGTAGAGATTAATGCAGATAGTTCATTTTTAGTAGGAATAGTGCGAAGCGTTATGAGTGAACTGACGGGCAAACACAGCCTACTTTTTGATATAGGAATGGACTTTTTCGATAAATTGGTAGCAGATCTGGAATCTCAAGCTAAGGCAAACAAGATAACTTTGCGACAACTTTCCCATACATGGGATGAAAGAATCAGTACGCTCTATCGGAATATTCCTAAACAGAGGGCGATGTATCGTGATTTTAAAAAATCTAGAGCAGGACTAACAGATGACCAGTTGAGAGAAGAAATTATCAAGTGGCCAATGGGGGGAGCAAAGGGATTGCCTACGGAAAAACATGTAAAAGGATCCATTATGTCCATCTGGATGCGAGGATTGGAGGATAAAGACTGGGTAAATGTACCATTTTTTAGTCGTAATAATGATGGTTCTGAACATCCAGATATTCAGGCAGGGTATATTACTCTAGATGTGTATGGCCACAGAAGCGGTGAAAATCTTAGGACTGGAGATCCAAAATTTACTCCCACTATCAAAAAGATAACAATAGATGATCTAAAAAATCAAAAAGCATTGGATGCTTTCAAGCAATTATGGAGAGGAAAGAATATTGCAGATACACCTTTGAATATTAGAATGATTGTAACACTTGAGTCGCCAGATCCTATGGTATGGAATATTTCCGAATAAATGGAAGCTGGAGTGAAATGAATACAGGTAATCTTCCAGCAGTTTCTCGACAAGCTGCTAGACAGCAATGTGATAAAGTAAGATTTGATGCTAAAATCTGGAAAGCTGCTATAGTAGATAAACTCATATTGCAATAATGATAAAAATGAAATATATCTTATACAGTATGTGGCTAATATTAGCTTTATCGGCTTGCAATATTAAGAGTAGTGATTTGATTAATACTTCTTGGGTAATAGATAAAGAAGCATATTCTGCTAAAGAGCAAATTCCAGAAGGGTTAGATAAGGGGATCTTTTGTATAGAATTTGAGCAAGATAGTGCTTTTTCGGGAAGTATTTATCAAGGACTAGATCACAGAACAGGGGACACTGTTTGGTATTATTTGGGGAACTATAAAAATAAGATATATTATCACGGAAGAGATATGATTGATTCTTTACCAAAGAATGAAAGAGCAATAATGACTGTAAAAGCTTATAAATTTAATGAATATTTATACATAAATGCTCAACGTAGAAATCAAGAAAAGATAATAATACACCTAAAACCAGCACCAGATTTCGATAGGAATAATCGTTCCCAAGATGTACCAATAGATTTTCCGCCTATATGGGATAAGGAAGAAGTGGACTCGATAAAATCAGAATGATGGAGGGGAGAGGATATATTCTATATGCTATGTTAATACTAGGTCTATCAGCTTGTAATAATAGTAAGCACCTAGTAGGATCAATCTGGCAAGTTGATGAGCGTTTTTACGAGCAAGGAGAACAAGTATCAGAGCTATTGAGTCGGGGTAAAAATGCGATACAGTTTAAGGAGGATTCTATTTCAGTCTTGCATATAACTGTTTGTTATGACGAGATTACGAAGACCGCTAGTCCTTGTTATCGAGTTGCACCGATTGTGGAAGCAGAATACAAAAAAGACAGTATTATTTTATACAACCCTTATACTGATGCCTACTTTAGAATGGGAATTGTGCGTTGGAAACGAAAAGCATACTTAGAGTTATCGACTAATCAAAAAGGAGAAAGCATAAAGCTGAAATATGTTAACAACGTAATTGTTGATACCACCTCAATAACTTCCCCTATTTTCTCTAAATAAGAAATATTTAGATATGGAAAAAGATTAAAAGAGATAAAAAAGCCTATTGATATATCAATAGGCTTTTCTCTTATGAGTTAACTACAAATAATTTCTAACTAATACGTTTCTGCCATAGCAATCATCAACTGTTCCATTTTCTTTTTCATTGCCCAACCAGAACAAGAATAATTATTGACAATGACACTAAAAGAGAGCATTTTGCCAGATTTAGTTTTGACATAGCCAGTATAACTGCGAATACGATTCATAGAGCCTGATTTGGCGTGAACATTACCCTCTGCAGCGGAGTTACGTCCAATATTTCTTAGAGTCCCTGTTTTACCTGCTATGGCCAATTGATTATAGAAATCTCCGAAAGTACTTTTATCAATATAAAGTTTTCGCATGATCTGAGCCATGGTTTTGGTGGCGACACCACTTCTAGCAGAAAGCCCACTACCATCTTTCATAAAAAAACCTTGCATGTCTAGCCCTCTTCCTCTCCAAAAATCTAAGACAGCAGCTACGCCGTCTGTTGTTGTTCCTTTTCCTTTTACTTTTTTGCCCATTGCTTTTATAAGTGCTTCGCAATACATATTTCGACTTTCTTCGTTGGTATGTTTGCAAATAGCCAATAAACTAGGTGAACTGTAAGTATAAAACGCCTTTCTAGTTTCTTTTTTTTGAACAACTCTAGTTGTAGTTGGTTTTCTACTAACTGCAATACCTTTTGCCTGTAAATTACGGTAAAGTTGGTCCGCTGCTAATAGGGGAGGATCCGGTACTGCTCCTTTGATGTCAAAAAGTCCACTTCCTTTGGGTATAGTACCTCGAATGATTACCTCTGTGCCATAAGGTGCCGCATACACATAGGCGTTATCCCCCGTACGACTACCCGCACTGGTTACCTGATTGTCAAATTTGAGATAAGGTACTTTAGGAGTAGTCTTGGCTATTTTGGGTGTAGTCCCATAATCTTTACTCCTTTGGAAATTGATAAAATATAAATTATCATGAAAATTGAGTCCTGAAACACCCGCTCCATAATGATTGCCAATATCTCCCCATTGCCAAGATGGAGGAATGCTTTTGGCTTCAAAGAAAGACCCATCTCCGATAATGGCTCCATTTATTTTTCTGATACCTAATTTCTGAATAGCAGCGACAAAATTAGCTATCAAGGTTTCTTTACTAATAACGCCATCCATTTTGGGTGACCCTAAGGAAGGATCCCCTGTTCCACGGATATAAATATTGCCATTAAGAGTACCATTGCTAATACTACCACTGTACTCTAGGTAAGTTTTAAATTTATAATCTTTGCCAAGAATCGCTAGTGCGGTACCTGTAGTAACTACTTTCATCGAAGAGGCAGGTACTAATGCTTTATTGGGAAAACGTTGAGCAAAAACTTGATTGGTTTTAATATCAATCGCACAAAAACTGATAGAGGCATATTGAAGTTCAGAGTCAGCTACAAAACTATTGAGGTTGGTTTCTAGTTTGTTTTGAGCAATAGTGGAGATAAAATACCCATTAAAACAACAAAATAATAGTAGTAATCGGTAATAATTAATAGAAGAGAAAGACATAAATTTGATTGTTGTATTCGAGGAGTTTTTTTTAAAAATAGTTGATAAAGATACTGTTTAATCTTTTGTCTTTTAATAAGAGGTTAAATTTTCTAATTTTCTTTTGGTTATTTGCAACTTTGTATGCACCTTTATAGTTATGAAGAATAGTTAATATAACTAGCCAGAAGACACACTAAAAAAAGTAGAAGGTGCTAGTTATTTCTTATAAACATTAAAAACATAAAATAGATATGGCTTTCGAATTCACAGACGGTAATTTCCAAGAACAAGCATTGGATTCAGGACAGGTAGTAGTAGTAGATTTTTGGGCAGAATGGTGTGGCCCATGTAGAGCTATTGCTCCAATTATTGAAGAATTAGCAGATGAGTATGCTGGTTCGGCACTAGTAGGTAAAGTAGACGTAGATGCAAACCAAGAGTTAGCAATGAAATATGGTATTCGTTCTATTCCTACTATTGTTATCCTAAAAGATGGAAAAGAGGTAGAGCGTCACTTAGGAGCAATTACTAAGCCTGCTTTACAGTCTAAAATTAGCCAACACATGTCTTAAGGATAGTGTAACCAATATTGTAAAAGCGATTAGCAAACTATAGTTTGCTAATCGCTTTTTGTGTTAAGTAGTATTAAGGAGGGGAAGTAACGTTTATTAACGTGAACTAAGAATTATAAAGTAACATAAGTCATTGATTTACAAATAATATCAAACGCCATTTTTGCTTGAAAGTGGAGATAACTTTAGGAGCTAAGCACTTCAAAAGTGCTTAGCTCCTC
>CAYOJF010000134.1:0-11945 GCA_964404215.1 uncultured Aureispira sp.
CCTGTTTCTAGTCAGAAATAGGGGGCTTTTTTTATTCATGAATGGTTTCTTCTTCCGTTATGGTACCATATTCATCAATCATATACTGAATGTCGTGAATCATAGCTGCCTCTCGCTCATAATCTACCTTTTCTGTTGGGGTAACTAAATCGCTATTGTAAGTATCATTTTCATAATGAAATTGACAATCTATCACTAAAGGAATACCAGAAGTGGTCTTATTTACATTTTTCATTTCTTTGAGATAAGTCGTATTAAATCCTTTGCGAGCATGTCCCTCTGTATACACATTAGCTGCCAAGTCAATGACACCAATCAGTGCCTCAGTTTTTAAATCAATAGTGGTCAAAAATTTAGCATAAATATCCTCTCCTTCTGCAAAGAAGGTCACTGCAATAAAATGCTCATTTTGGTACAAAATACTATTATAAGTATAGTCCAGTTGAGAACTATATCCTTTTCGTTCGACCAATGGTGAGATATACTGCTTGACTAGTTCAGGGGGAATCGCTCCTTCTTCTTGTTCATAACCTTTGAGATAGCTAGCAAATTCCAAAGAATATTTATCCAGATCTTCTAATACAATTTTAGATTCTTTTGTTTTATTGGTTTGCTTCTCTTTGAGAGCACAACTAATTGTTAGCGATAAACTCAAACTAACAAACAACAACGTCATGATTTTCATGATTAAGTTTTAATAGGAAGTAAGAACACGTCTAGATTCCTGATATAATAGAAAAATATTGAGAGTCAATCCAAAACTATTTGATCCTTAATTGTTGCCATTTACCTTTTTCTTCTTTTTTGTAAATGAATCGGTCATAGCCCTCAAATCGATAATGATAATCTTTAGAAGGACTACAGAAACCTTCTAAATCACAATCATAAAAAATTGTTGTTTTATAGTTCTTTTTTTGAATCGCTCCTTCTTTCTCTATGGTAAATATGTATAAGTTGGTATTTTCTAATAATTCTTCGTGATTGACTGTAATAAACCCAAAACGAGGTTGCTTTCCTTTTGCCCACACTAGTTCAGAAACCCCTTCATAGGAATCAAAATCCGTTAGTATCTTTCGGTCTTGCTTGGTTTCTATGTCATACAGACAGATCGCATTGAGTTCATGGTCTGTATATACCAAATAGCGACCATCTGAAGACAACCCTGCTACTCTTGAACATAAGAGTTCATCATGAATATGCGGATCTATATCTATAACATGCCCCGCTGCATCTTCCAATAAGTAAGCAATACAGTTATCTTCATGAGCAGCCACTTCTATTAGCTTTTTATTCCCCTTTGTCTTATGCACGTGCCCATGCAGCCCTTCTTCATCCTCTTCATGATATTCTTTATCCAAAATCAATACAAACTGCTGTAATTGTTTGTCCCAATGATACTCCAATAAATGATTTTTACGATAATTAATAATCCCTTTCAGTAATATATATCCTTCAAAAAACTCAAAAGAAGCGTGATTCTCAATTCTCTTTCGGTGATTAGGCAGACCATAAATATTATCAAAGGTGTCTATCTTTTCCCAGACTTGTTCGTACGGAAACGAAAAAATTTCACTAGCAGGGTTTCCAAAAGGATTTCTGATAACAATAATCTCTCTTCCCTGATAAGCCAAATCATAATCATAATGAACCTCTACCCCCAATTCATAATTATCATCATTGGTAACATTTTCGAAGTCAACATGTTCTATCTTTCCTTCCGATTTACCCAATAAGGGTATAAAATGAGGTAGTTCATCAGCATTAGTAATATGATACAACAATAAAGCAGGTTGCGTTTGTACTTTATTATAGGCGACATACCACTTGTCATCTAGCCCCATATCGATCAATAATACCCCTACATCAGAAGTATCTTTGATCAATTTGATCCCTTTGTCCTGAAAATCTTTTACTGCCATTATTTTTATGACACTTGGCCGAATGATCTGATTAGGATCCACACACCCTACCGTTAAGAAAATTAATAGCCCTATAAAAGTCTGTTTTAAAAAACGACCTCGAATTAAATAAATATATCGGTAGTCCACAAAAAAGTGTACCTTACTATACTTCTTTTTATTCATCAAAAATGTAGTTATTATATGAGTGCCCAAGAACAATTTCTAAAAGAAACACAATTTGAGTTACTAAAGCAACTCCAACTGGATCAAAAACCTGCTTGGGGAATTATGACACCACAACATATGGTAGAACATCTAAGTTCTTTATTTTTGTTTACAATAGAAAAAATCCCCCCAAAGACTTTCTATTCAGAAGAAAAACTAGTCCGAAATTATAACTACCTCATACGAGATAAACAACCAATGGTTAGAAACTTAAAGCATAAAGCAATGCCGTCAATGCCTCCGCTTCGATTTGATTCTATAGCAGCAGCTATTACCAAACTAGAAGCAATTACAAGTGCTTTCTATGCTTATTTTGATACCTATCCAGACAAAAAAACAATGCATCCTGCCTGTGGTTTGCTCAATTTTGAAGAATGGGAATATATGCATTATGCTCATGCTAAACATCATCTCATCCAATTTGGATTGATAGAAGATATACTACATGAAAACTAAGCTCTACTCCTATAGTATTCCTTTGCTCATTGGTTATTTAGTTCTTCTATTTATCATTTGTTTGTATCCTCGTAGGATTAGTATTCGTCCGACTACAAAAAAAATGATTCCTATTGAGCAGGGACAATCGATTTTCCCAAAAGAAGGGGATAATATAAAAATAGTGAACGAAGCGGCTGTATTCAGATTTGAAGCAGGACAACGAAGGAAGTACCCTTCTGCTCCTGCTTACTTATCTGCGAATCCACCCTTTGGGACAGTTTATGACTCTGGTGGAATCCTAGTGATTACAGCCGCTGTTGCCGAACAGATTCCGATTGGCAGTCCTATCCCTGACTTGCCTCTATCTGAAAAGTTACTCTATCAAAGTAAAACTGCTCCATCAAAACCTAAACCGTTCTATAAACGTATATTTCGAAGCGATAAAGCAGGACATGCTCTAGGCTATTTCATATTAGGGATTTTATTACTCATTGTCCTTGAGACTAAAACCAAGGCTACGCCCCAAAAATGTATTCTTTGGCTATTTGTTATTGGTACCAGTATTGGAATACTATTGGAATTTCTGCAAGCTACTTTGACTGCCAATCGAGAAGCTGAGTTATTAGATGTGGTATTCAACACTATAGGGCTATGGTTGAGTATTTGGGGATATAGGAAAATTAAGTAGTCATCTCCTACTAGAAAACAAAATTGAAAAAAATCCCCAAACAATTCTAAAACTGTTTGGGGAAATAGTATACACTATTATCATAAAAAGGTAAACCTTACATATTTCGTCTATATTGCCCCCCTACTTCGTAAAGAGCAGCTGTAATCTGTCCAAGTGAGCAATATTTAGTAGCTGTCATCAAACAATCGAATAGATTTTCATTATTAATTGCTGCTTTCTGTAATTGACGCAATTGTTTTTGTCCCTCCTCTTCGTTAGACTCTTTCAGATTATTCAGCGTACTAATCTGAGCTTCTTTTTCTTCCTCTGTTGCACGAATAACTTCATCTGGTATGATCGTTGGAGATCCCTCTTTGGATAAGAATGTATTTACTCCAATAATTGGAAATTCTCCTGTATGCTTTAAGGTTTCGTAATACAAACTTTCCTCTTGAATTTTACCCCGTTGGTACATCGTTTCCATAGCTCCCAACACCCCTCCACGTTCTGTGATACGATCAAACTCTGTTAATACTGCCTCTTCTACTAGATCTGTTAGTTCTTCTATAATGAAAGAACCTTGCAGTGGGTTTTCATTTTTCGACAATCCCAGCTCATGATTAATAATCATCTGAATCGCCATTGCTCGACGAACAGATTCTTCTGTTGGAGTAGTTATCGCTTCGTCATAGGCATTGGTATGCAATGAATTGCAATTGTCGTATATAGCATATAATGCCTGTAAGGTCGTACGAATATCATTGAAAGAAATTTCTTGTGCATGCAAAGAGCGACCAGAAGTCTGAATGTGATATTTCAATTTTTGAGAGCGAGCATTTGCTTGATATTTATCTCGCATCGCTTTTGCCCAAATACGGCGTGCTACACGACCAATTACCGCATATTCTGGATCTACACCATTAGAGAAGAAAAAAGATAAATTTGGAGCAAATTTATTAATATCCATTCCTCTAGAGAGGTAATATTCTACGAAAGTAAATCCATTCGCTAGCGTGAAGGCTAATTGTGTGATAGGATTCGCTCCAGCTTCTGCAATATGATACCCTGAAATAGATACTGAATAGAAATTACGTACATTTTCTTCAATAAAATACTGCTGTACATCTCCCATTAGGCGTAGAGAAAATTCAGTAGAAAAAATACAAGTATTTTGAGCTTGATCTTCTTTCAAAATATCGGCCTGTACTGTTCCACGCACCGAAGACAATGCTTTTTCACGTAATGGACCATATACAGATGGCTCTAGTATTTTATCTCCTGTTATTCCTAACAATAGCAATCCTAAGCCATCGTTCCCTTTTGGTAACTCTCCTAAATAAGTAGGACGTTTCAGCCCTTTAGCTTCATATTTTTCTTGTAGTTTAGACTCTACTAAGTGTTCTAACCCATTTTCTTTGATATATAGTTCGCATTGTTGATCTACCGCTGCATTCATAAAGAAAGCACAAATTGTAGCTGCAGGACCATTGATTGTCATAGATACAGAAGTAGTAGGAGCACAAAGATCAAAACCAGAGTATAGTTTTTTAGCATCATCTAGGCAACAAATACTTACTCCTGAGTTACCAATTTTACCATAAATATCTGGGCGGTAATCAGGATCATCTCCATATAAAGTGACCGAATCAAAAGCCGTTGAGAGTCGGTGTGCAGGCATATCTAATGATACGTAATGAAATCTACGGTTGGTTCGTTCGGGATTTCCTTCTCCAGCAAACATACGAGTAGGGTCTTCTCCTTTTCGTTTGAACGGGAATACTCCTGCTGTATATGGAAACTCTCCAGGTACATTTTCTTGCAATACCCACTGTAAGATTTCGCCCCAACTTTTGAACTTAGGCATTGAAACTCTAGGTATACGACTGTGTGATAGAGAAGTTGTAAAAGTAGGAACTCTTATTTCTTTCTTACGAACCAAGTAGATGAATTCATCTTGAGCATAAGCATTGACTTTATCATCCCAGTTCAACAATATTTTTTTATTCTGCCCTTCTAGGCTTAATTCTAGTTCCTCGTAGGCTTTCTGAACCGCATCCAACACAACTTTATCAGCTTCTCCTTGTTCATCCAATACTTCAAGCGTTTGCTTAATCCCATAGAGTTTACCTGCTATTTCTGCTTGACGTTCTGTGTTATTATTATAGCTACGGATAGCTTCTGATATTTCTGATAGATAACGAACTCGTTTAGGCGGTATGATATATATTTTTTCACTCATTCCTTCTGCTGCTGCAAAGGTAGAGCCCATATCCATTCCCGTTCTTTTTTCTATTGTCTGTACAATTACTTTGTACAATTGATTCATTCCTGGATCATTGAACTGAGAAGCAATCGTTCCGAATACAGGTAATTCATCATCTTTTGCTTCCCAAAGATTATGATTGCGACGATATTGTTTTTTGACATCACGTAATGCATCTAGAGCTCCTCTTTTGTCAAATTTATTCAATGCTATAACATCTGCAAAGTCTAACATATCAATTTTCTCAAGCTGTGAAGCCGCTCCATACTCTGGTGTCATGACATAAAGAGAGGCATCTGAAAAATCAGTAATAGCAGTATCTGACTGCCCAATACCAGATGTCTCCAGTATAATCAAATCATAGTTAGCTGCTTTAAGAATATCCACCGCGTCAGCAATATACTTAGATACTGACAAATTAGACTGGCGTGTTGCTAACGAACGCATATATACTCGTTCACTATTAATAGCATTCATACGAATTCTATCCCCTAATAAAGCCCCTCCTGTTTTACGTTTGGAAGGATCTACCGAAATCACAGCAATATGCTTATCAGTAAAATCCAATAAAAAACGACGCACTAATTCATCTACCAAACTTGATTTACCAGCTCCTCCTGTGCCTGTAATACCTAATACAGGTACCTGATTTGCTTTAGACTTTGCTTGTATAGTTGGCAACCAACTCTCCGCTGCCGCTGCATCATTTTCAGCAGCAGAAATCAGCCGTGCAATAGCATATTTATTCTTTTCTACGAAAGTATCTAATTCACCATTGATATTTCGACCAGTCGGAAAATCACATTGTCCCAATAAGTCATTAATCATTCCTTGCAACCCCATTTCACGTCCATCATCTGGTGAGTAAATACGAGTAATACCATAAGTGTGCAATTCTTCTATTTCAGATGGTAAAATAGTACCACCACCACCACCAAATAATTTGATATGTCCTGCACCTTGCTCTTTGAGCAAATCATACATATATTTAAAAAACTCGTTATGCCCACCTTGGTAAGAAGTAATCGCAATACCTTGTACATCTTCTTGTATAGCAGTATCGACTATTTCTTGTACGGAGCGGTTATGACCCAAATGGATAATTTCTGCACCAGAGCGTTGCATAATTCGACGCATAATATTAATCGCAGCATCATGCCCGTCAAACAATGAGGCAGCTGTTACAATACGAATTTTGTGTTTTGCTTGGTACGGTTGTGCTTGTTCCATAGTTTCCCTTATTTTGGTAAGTAAGTCCTATTAGTGGATTACTTCAGTTCAAATAGTACGCTAAAAGTACAGTTTTTTTGATTGAATCGAAAAAAAGAAGGTGAGTAGTTTGATACCACTCACCTTGTATTGTTAACACTATTTTGTTTATTCTGTTTATAATCTCTGTTAACGCAATAATGTTAATTGACCTTTCAATGTCTTTGTTTCATTACCTATGGTATAAACTAAGACATAGATATAAACCTCTCTAGGCTGCGTCACTCCATTTAATCGTCCATCCCATCCATCATTCTCCAGGTTATCTCCCTGATAAACTAGATTTCCAAAGCGGTTATAGATTCTAAATCTTGTAATCGCCTCTCGCTTAATCCCTACTGGTCTAAACAAATCATTGATACCATCTCCATTAGGTGTAAACGCATCTGGAATACCAATAAAACCTTGACTTAGATTGAAAATGACAATGGAGTCACATCCACTACTCGTTTGCAAATTAAATATGGTTGTAGTACCAAGGTCAACTAATTGACCATTGTAAGTAACGGCACTCGTAGCAATACTATCAAGAATAATTCGGAAAGTATCCAGTCCATTGACATTCAAAACAACGGTAGAATCACACCCTCTTGCACTAGTGTAATTTAGTGTCGTGGTAGTTCCAGACTGTAATATTTGTCCATTATAGTTAATAGTAGTACCTAAACAAATAGCTGTATCTACGGTCATTGCAAAAGTGTCCAGTCCTGTAACATTGACAATAACGGTAGAGTCACACCCTCCTACATTTGTGTAATTAAATGTAGTACTGGTTCCAATCTGTAAAAACTGCCCATCATAACTCAAGGTATTGCCTTGACAAATCGCTGTATCTATTGTTACGAGAGAAGTATCTATCCCTCTAACATTGACTGTTACAAAAGAATCCAGTCCTCCACTACTGAGATAACGATAAGTTTGTATCGTATCTGGCAACAAAATATTTCCATCATAAACAAACTGTTCGTTCTCACAAATAGTCGTATCCACGGTTGTATTGATTGTACCACACGTATTCACCTGAATTTCAAAGCTATCTTGCGTAAAACAGCCATTACTATTGCTCGCCAATACATAATACATTTGTGTATTAGTTGGATACAATTGGGGATTATTACAATTCAGACAACTAATCTGTTGACTTCCTTGCCAATCATAGGTATAAGTAGTAGGCAAGTTGATCGGTAAAGTGTCCCCCACACAAATAAATGTGTCTGGTAGATTAATCAGCCCAATAGAGTCAATCGTCACATAAATACTATCTCTTAACAATATACCACAAGCATCCTCCACTTCTACCCAATAGAGTCCTTCCAAAAAGACTGTCAAAGTAGAATCACTAGAGTTATCTTGCCAACGATAACTACTATAACCAGTTCCTGCATTCAAATCGATAATACCATTTTTGCAAATGGTAGTGTCTGGTCCTAGGTTTGGTGGCAATAGATTTAGATTAGAACAATAAACATTTTCTGTACTCACTACATTCGCTACCAAATCCGTAACATTAATAGTACTATTTTGATTTGTGGCAGTTCCTGTAGTTGTGGTAACTGTATAACTCGGTGAAGAAACTACTGGCTGATAATTTTGCTCTAAACAACCACTACTACTACCTTGTGGAGTTGTTCTCAATACATACATATCTAGTCCTCCAATCGCTCCATTGGTTCGTCCAGTAGAAATAGTAGCACCAGTATTTGTCACTAAAGTAAACCAAGCTTCTTCTGTTCGTATACTACTTCCATATGCTTTTGACCAATTCAGATTTCCTGTTGAGGTTATATTTAATAATTTAAAATCTGCATTCGGAGCGTACAAACAAGATAGAATATCTCCATTTGGAGCTTCTGCTAGACCATGTACTCTGTTATCTTCTCCTGTAGTCCCATAAGTTCTACTCCATATGATATTCCCTGCGGTATCTAACTTAGTAATAGAGGCCCTATTGTTAGGAAATCCAACACTAGGGGGAATAAGCCCACCAACGATCAGATGATTATCACTTGTATGAATCAATCGACTAATACCTCCAGTACCAAATGTTTTGACCCACTTGAGTTGTCCATTAATATCTGTTTTGATGATCACGTTACTCCCAGCATTAAAACCAGTAGTAATCAAGTCTCCATTAGATAATTCAATCACATTATTCAACCAATAAGAACTCCCTAAAGTATAAGACCGAGCCCAAGTTGTATTCCCACTGTCATCTATTCTTACCAGACCACCTGATCCATTTCCATTCAATGTAGACGCTAATATATAATCGCCATTTCTAGCATGCGTAATAGCAGCTGCAAAATCATTTCCGGCAGAACCTTGGACAACTCTACTCCATATCACATTACCAGTATTATCTGTTTTGACAATATATTGATTAGTCTTGCCACTTTGGAAAGATTCTCCCACCAATATATAAGTTCCATCAGGGTTCTGTATACCATCTGTAAATCTTTCTGCTTGGCTATTTCCAATGACTTTAGACCATTGTATATCTCCTCTAATATCTAGTTTTACGATATACCCTCTTTGATTAATTAAACCAAAGCTATTGGAATTACCTATTAGTAGTACCCCACCATCATTGGTCTGAATAATAGATTCCGCAGCATCATCATTTAGACCTCCTATCGCTTTTTGATAAGTTGTATTACAAGTATCAATAGCACAAGCTGTCACTACAATCGTATCCCTGACATTACAGTTAGGCAATACCATATCAACCCAATAAACTCCTGTATTCGTCACATCTATAGAAGAAGTAGTTGCTCCATTCTGCCACAAGTAACTTGTCGCCCCTACCTGTGTAGCATTCAAGGTAAGGGTACTGTTAGGATTAATACAAGTATCTTGCAAATTACTATGACTTGTTGTTGTCAGTGAATTAAAACAAAACTCTTGTAAATTACTTTGACTAAAAGTGCCCCCAGTCATTCCCCAAAATACCGTTGGATTACCAGAAAAAACAGTATTGACAATATCATCTGTATGTCGCAATCTAAGATTACCATCCATATAAATAGCAAACTCTTGACACAAGGCATCCCAAACTATTCGAAATGTATGAGGACTTCCATCTTCAATATTTTGCCCACTAGCCAAAGCACTTACTGGACCTGCTTCTGATGGAGCACTCAGTCCATTGTAATTTACTGCAATATGATCAGCGGCAATATCACCAAACGTATTTACACCATTATTAAACCCATCTATCTCTATTCCTACTGACGGACTGAGTCCTTGCAGCCCTAGATATCCCCCAGTCTGTCCAACTACATTGATTCCACTATTCTGTAATACAAACGCAATTCCATCAGCTCCGCCATCTCTATTTCCCAAGTATACACAAAGAGAAATATCAAAACTCTCTCTCAAATTTAGTGGTCGTAAATTCCAAATTGCTCCTGCTTGTGGAGTTGAAATATCTGGTGTAATTCTAAAACAACTACTAGCCGTCCCCGCACAAGTTCCATTAGAAATTTGATTGATTGATGCTCCTGTACCAACTGTATTATAGTTATTGTTCGTAAGGCTTGTAATCGTTATTCCCTGTGTCATCGTATCTGAACAACTTCCATTAGATACAATTAATTCTACATCAAAGTAACCTGGATTAGGAAATAAGGCATTCATAGTTCCAATTGTACTTCCTTGAACCACTCCATCTATAGACCATTGATAATTGGTTATAGAACCTGTCCCATTCGCAAAAAATCCGACATTAGAATTCTGTGGAGCAATTAATTGACTAGAATTGAAACTAGCTACTGCAGGGCAGGCTACTGTTATGTCAATAATAACCACTTCTGTACAATTAGGGTCTCCATTTTGAGCCTCAAGTGCAATGCTATGCACCCCAATTGTATTAAAAGTATAACTAGCATTAGCAGTAGTTGCGAAAGAAGTCCCGTTATAACTCCAATCATACTGAGTAGCTCCGGTCCCTGTACTAGTAAAATTCAATGTTGTTCCTTGCTGTACTATTGTATTTGTTGTGGTTATATTGAGATTGATGGGATTGGTACAGGGAGAGCTACATCCTTGTGAAGAAAGTAAGCTAGCCCTTGCTCCCGTTAAGAAAAATTGCATTCTTATCTTTTGTCCCTGTGTAAAACGATCATAACATTCTAATCTAGAATAATCCATATAATTCTCTTTCTGATCGGACTGATCTCCAATACCTCCGTTTGCAGTAGGTCGGAAAGGATTATTTGTAGAAATATCGTCTTCATCTGTTTGACAAGAATTAGTATTGGTATTACAGCTTACCCAAACAGTAGTATTATCTGGTGGCGTGTCGCAAACTCTATCATTGTCTACCAAACAGTTACTATTTGTACATCCTCCTTGAAAGGTATGATAAAGTCCCAAATAGTGCCCTACTTCATGTACTAATACCTTTGTATCATCAGTATTGCTTCCCATGTAATCATTTTCTACTACAATACCATCTACACTAGAGCCATGAGCTGCAGGTAAATAAGCGTATCCTGCTACACCACCAGCAATATCATCCACTACCCAAATATTTAAATAATCTAGGGGATTCCATCTAATCAGATTTTTCAAGGCTCCGTCTTGAAGCTGATAATTTAAATTAGCCAATGGATCTACCGTAGAAGTAATACCATTCGTAGCTGTTCCTGTAGGTGTTCGTTGAGCTAAACAAAAATCAATATCTACATCTACTCCAGTAGCTGGATTATAAACCCCAACATTAGCAAAAGCATCATTCAGATGCTGAATAGCTGTTTGTACTTGGTTATCAGAAATACGATTTACCGAATTTGCATGCACAATATGTACTACTACAGGAATCGTATACGTTGCTCTAGTTGAGCTTCCTACATAACCATTTTGTATAGCTCCTAATAATTGTCGTTCTAATATCTCTTGTTTATTAATTAGAGCAGGAGCTTTTTGATATAATACATCATGTCCACAAAATCCGTGACTATGTGTATGTGTATGTAACGCTACTTTCCATTCAGAAAAATAGTCTATAAACATAAACAGAGAGAGCCCTAGCAGTAAAGTTCCAACAGTACCTAAAAGTATCTTTTTCATTATATTTAATTGAATTACTATTGATAAAATAGTATACGAGTGATTTATATATATTAATAAAAGAGAAAGGGGTAAACAAATCATATGATCTGTTTACCCCTCTTATATT
>CAYOJF010000135.1:0-5066 GCA_964404215.1 uncultured Aureispira sp.
TTCAATCAGAAGATGGATTGAAACGTGTTTTGGAGATTATAGAAGAAAAATAAATTTGACCTTAGTTGTTTACCAACTATATTTTGAGAATATTTAAGAGTGAATGGGGGAATTAGGTTTAAGCTGGAAGTAGTTTATAGTTGAATAGCCTAGTTTTGAATGAGCTTTAACGAATGACTGATGAAATAATGAATCAAATATATATACGAGTAGCAGTAGTTTTTTTGTGTGTAATCGGATTAGACTCTCTGACAAATGCTCAATCACTAGATTCCTTATATGAAGCCTATTATAGCTTAGGAGAGGAGGCGACAGAGGAAAGGTACGAACTACTTGGTCAGATTGTGGATAAAGAGATGTTTGTATCTACAGATAAGGTAGTCGCTCATATTGATACCTTGGCAGAATTAGCTAGAGTAGTGAAAGGTGAAAAAGATTATAATCGGATACGGTATCGCACTAAGGGATTTGCCTATGTTTCGCAAAATAATAATTTAGAAGCATTGGAATGTTATCGAAAATACGCCCAAGTATTTGACAAAAAAGGAACAGACGATGGGTATTTTCTTATTGATGTAGGAAATATTTACTATAGCTTAAGTTTGTATAAAATTGCTAAAAAAACATATCAAGATGCCGAACAATTATTTACCGCTAGTATCGGCAAAGAAGAGAATGCTTATAATGGTCTAGGGACAATATATGGTAATTATTCATTGATAGCTGAAAAACAACATCAATTAGATAGTGCTATTTATTATTCAGGAAAATTCTTAAAACTACAAGAAGACATCGCTAAAGATACCTTTCAATTAGCGTTAAGTCATTTCTCTTTGGCATCTGTACTCATTAAAGATAGCACTCGAAATACCGAAGAAGCTATTGATCATTATGAAAAAACAATTGCCTATTTGACTACGGAAGGATTAGAAGAAAGAAGGCAATACCAACAATTTATTGTTTATCTGCCTTTAGCGTATAGCTTTTTGGCTACAGCATATAACAAAAGTTGTAATTATGAAATGACAGACTTCTATATCAAGAAAAGTATAGAAGAGGTCGATAAAATAGGCTATAAGGGATTGAAAATGGTGGTATATGGTTCAGCTGGAGAGGCGTATACTTTACAGAAAAGATATACAGAGGCAATTCCCTTATTGGATTCTGTATTAGTTTGGTCTATACAAATACGAAATACAAGAGAACTGTCCCACGCATTGAGACACTTGATTAGAATTTATAGTCAAGAAAATAATTACGAGCGAGCTTTTGACTATACTCAAAGGTATATGTTACTCAAAGATACCCTACAAAGTAAGAGAGATGAACTGATGGTTATTAATGAGATGGTATTGGAGCGAGAAAATCAGATTACTATTGCACAACAGAAAGAATTGATTGCAGTAGAAAAACAATTGAATAATCGTCTGTATTTGATTTTATTTCTAGTCTTAGGTGGAATGTTTTTGACGTTGTTTTTTCAATGGCAGTTACGGAAAAAAAATAAATTAATTAAGGCCTATGCAAAGGAAATAGAAGTGAATAGCCAAATGAACGAGGTCATGTTATCAGTAGTTGGTCATGATTTACGCTCCCCTTTTTCGGTGGTAACAGGTAATGCAAGACAAATATTGGAACAAACTTCCAAGAATGATGCCACTCAAATTCACCAAAAAGCCAGACGTCTCTATAAATCATCTAAACAGGCTTATATGATGATGGATGGGTTGTTACAGTGGGTAGCTCTTCGTAAGAATGGTTACCAAATACGATTAACTGATTTTGAATTAACTCAAATTCTGCACAGAACAGTGGAAGAACTCAGGGCAATTGCAGATAATAATGGAATTACTATAGAGATAGTAGCAAATGCTACTGCAATATTACACTCTGATCGTAGTTTTTTACAGATTATCATTAGAAATATTTTGACGAATGCGATTAAACATAGCCAAATAGATACGACTGTAAATATAGAGACCATAGTGGAAGAGAAAACACTAAAAATAATTGTAACAGATACAGGTGATGGTTTTTCGAAAGAAGCCATACAAGATTTTGGAGATCAGAGAAATAACTTAGAGATTGCCAAAAAAGGGCACGGACTAGGATTGTCTATAGTGAAGGAGTTGAGCGAGATTATTGGATTAAGAATATCTTTAGGAAGTAGTGAAAATAGAAGAGGAGCAGTCGTTATGGTAGAAATACCTGCTACTCAAATAAAAAGTATGTTTATGAATAGGATTAATGATTCGGCTATACCTGTACCAAAATTAACGACTGAAAAACGTTCATTTTTATTACCATTTATAACGAGATTAGAGCAGTATGATGTTTTTGAAGGTACTGAAATACAAAAAATAGTATCAGAAATAGAAATGTTAGATGATAAGCATGGGATTGATTTTTGGTTGTCAAAACTAAAACGGAGTATTGCGGATAACGATGAGGAGCTTTATGATGCTATTTTAAAAGAGGTGAAAAATGAAAAATAGTATCGAATTGATTGGAGAGGTAACATTGTTACTGGTAGATGATGATGCTGATAATAGAGCTTACTTAGTGAGTCTAATGGTGGAAGTGGCCCCCAATATGTCAGTTTTAGTCGCTAAACATGGTAAACAGGCTTTAAAAATTTTATCAAAAAAGCAAGTAGATATTATACTATTAGACTGGGAAATGCCAGAGATGAATGGTTTAGAGTTTCTTCAGGTTATTCGTCAGGATGAAACTTGGAAGTATATCCCTACTATCATGTATACTGGAGCAATGACAGAATCATTACATTTGCGAGATGCAATGGAATATGGAGCGATTGATTTTCTGAGAAAACCAGCGGAGCCAATAGAGCTTGTAGCTCGGATAAGAGCGGCATTGTATCAAAAGCAACTAGAAGAGCAACGCCGAATAGCAGAACAAGCTTTGATCAAGCAAAGAAATGATTTTCTGGAAGAATCGAATATACTCTTACGTAAAGAGACCAATAATTATCTACTGATGTTGGCTCGTAAGAACGAAATACTACTAGAAATACAACAAAAATGTAAATCAAATGCGAAAATAACAGCTGACGAATTATCTCGTACAATAATTCGTTTCATAGAACAGTCGATTCGAGAAGATGATTACTGGGAGGCTTTTTTGACTAAATTAAATCAGACAGACCCACTGTTTGTGAAACAACTTACCAAAACTCACCCGACATTAACCAATAACGAAATTAAAGTTTGTACACTGATCCGATTTCAAATTGATACTAAGAGTATTGCTAATTTACTGCAGGTATCCGTTGATGGGGTCAAGAAGAGTCGATATCGAATCCGTAAAAAAATGGATTTGCCAACCTCAACTAAACTGGATGTCTACATTCGATCTCTTTAGTAAAAAGGCTGTTTTTTAATGGTAGGAGTGTAAGAGCATATTAGAAATAAATTATTTTATAGTTGTCCACTTTTTGTCTACCTATCTTTTTTTGTGATGATTAGAAAAGAGTCTAAATTTGAGTATTCTAATAGAGGTTATTTTACCTATTTCATAGAATTATTTTTATACACAAATTGCACTTTAAACAATGATCAAATTACTACAACAACTTTTTATTTTTCTACTACTACCTAGTTTCATGTTAGCTCAAGGAGGCGTTGGGATCAATAATGATAACTCGAACCCAGACAATTCTGCGATGTTGGATGTGAAGTCTACCGATAAAGGACTTTTAACGCCTCGAATGACAGAAGCACAGCGAAATGCAATACCTACTCCAGCAACAGGATTACTGATTTACCAGACAGACAATACGCCTGGTTTTTATGTTTATGACGGGACAGTATGGACAGCGGTCACTCCTGGAGCAGGAGGTGCATCAAACTGGACTGCTAATGGGAATGATATTTATAATGCGAATACTGGTAGAGTAGGCATAGGGACTACTACTCCTACCGCCGCACTCAATGTAAGAGGTACAGGAGCTACTACTCCTACACAAGAAGTTTATAGAGGTTATGTTAATGATCTCAACGGTAGTTTTTCAGGTGCTACTGATGGAACTCCAGGGGTAGCTACCATTGCTATTCCTGCAGCTACTGCAGCTACAGCTACTAATATCACGGTAGATATTAACCTAGGAGGTGATTTAGATGGGGCATTTGGTTTTCCTACTAACTTAGAAGTATTTTTACAAGGAAATTCCTTAGGGACTAATGTGACTGCTCCTACAGGAACACCAGGTTGTGGAGATCCCAATAATGGAGGAGTGTATTATCCTACTTCTATCAATGGGCTGAATGCCATGACTAGTCTTGCAGGGTTGACTACTATTAATTTACGTGCAGAAGATTATGGAGGAGCTTTTGACACTCATTGTGGTTCAGGAGGAATTTGGGTAGAGTATGTTGTTACCTACACAGTACCTGAACCAGAGCCAGCTATGATAGTAGACAATGGTATCATACAGGTACAGGATTTTACAGGAGGTATAGCTGGGCTATATTCCAATACTTATGGAGATATAGTTCAAGCCGACGGTACAGGGGCTTTGATGGTAAGGAATCCTGATGGAACCATCACGATGCAAGACTATATCGAAAATTCGATTACAATTGGTGGATTGCCTTGGGAAGTGACTAATCCTACTCTTTTTCCAGCTGGAACTAGATCTGCTATTTTAGAAGTAAGAGGTGGATACCAACGTCCACTATATGGTGGAAATATTCGTGAGTATGATAGTACAGGAGTTACTAGAATACATAGTAATGGTCATACCGATATTTTGGATCAATTCTCTATTCATGCAGATTTTAATATTGGTGGTGGAAATTTCTTTGCTCATTCTGATGCTCGTATCAAGAACGTACTCAGACGTTCAGATCCAAAGGAAGATCTAGAGCGACTTAATAGAGTTGCTGTAACAGATTACAAATATGTAGATACCCTTGCGAAAGGAACTAAAGAAGTCAAGAAAGTAATCGCTCAAGAACTACGAGAAGTATACCCAGAGGCAGTTACCTTTACATCAAGAACAATCCCTAATATTTATCAATCTAGTACGGTTCAAGAAGGTTGGATTC
>CAYOJF010000135.1:5166-11904 GCA_964404215.1 uncultured Aureispira sp.
GCAGAAAATGCTCAATTAAAGTCTGAAAATGAGTCTTTATCTGGATTGAAGGCTGAGGTGGCCGAAATTAAGGCATTATTGAATATGACAGGAAAGAATAAATAATTACTCACCAAGTTTTAAAAAAAATAGAGAGGATGAATAAATTATCAATCGCTATTTTGGGGGGATTATTTTGGAGTTTTAGCTACAGTAGCTATGCTCAGGGTGATTTAATCAATAATGGTGCAAATATAGTCGTCAGTACAGGGCATAATATACGAGTACAGGGAGAAGTGCAGAATGGAAACAATGGTCGTGTGACCAATAATGGGAGTATTTATCTCAATGAAAATTGGACACAAACAGGAACCACTACTGACTATAGTGGGATAGGGTGGCTGAATTTTGAAGGCAGTGGAGGACAGTCTATAGGAAGTAGCAATGTATTGAATATACCCCGACTACGAGTCAATAATAACAACAATCTTACATTGAGTAGTCCTATTAATGTTTCTCTACAAGTAGACCTAAATAATAATGGCAATATTTTGTTGGGGACACATAACTTGACACTGACTAGTGGAGCTAGTATAATAGGGGCAGATGTTGGACATTATATTGTTACGAATGGAACAGGGCAACTAAGACAAACGGTTGGGTCTTCGCCTATTTTCTTTCCTATTGGGAATACGACATACAATCCTGCGACACTCAGTAATACAGGAACAATAGATGTCTTTAGTATTCGTGTGCAGGAACAAGCACTTCAAAATGGCACGACAGGAGCTCCATTTACTATAGAAGTAGTTGATCGGACATGGTTTGTAGAGGAAGAAGTAGCAGGAGGATCTATTGCAGGATTGACCTTGGAGTGGGGAGTAGGAGAAGAGTTGACAGGTTTTGATCGACTAGATGCAGGATTGATGCATTATACTGGTGGTATTTGGGATAAATCATTTGGGTATGGAATAGCTCCCACAGTAGGGACGAACCGCTACCAAATCACAGGGGCTGGAATTACCAATTTTTCACCTTTTGGGGTGACAACTAGACCATCAGGGTTACCTGTTGAGTTATTGGTATTTGAAGCGATCCGAAGGACAGCTGATGAGGTAGATTTGAATTGGTCTACGGCTACAGAAATTAATAATAGAGGGTTTGAGGTAGAGCGAATGTTAGATTATGAAACGGTGTTTACGAATATTGGATTTGTAGAGGGTAGTGGAACGAGTGCTCAGACCAATTATTATCATTTTTTGGATGAAAATAGCTACCGAGGAATCAGTTATTATCGACTCAAACAAATTGACTTTGATGGTTCAGTTGATTATTCTCCAACTAGAAGCGTTTTGGGAATGGCAGTTCAGGCAGGAGTAGCCGTTACGTCTTTTCCTAATCCTGTCAAGGATATGGTCTATGTTCGATTTGGTGAAGTACCGCCTACTGTGAAGAATAGCACCATTCAGATAACCGATATGACGGGACGAGTTTTATATCAGATAGAGCAGGAAACTCATAGTGATCAAAGGGTTGCGATTAAGGAAGTGAAAGAATTATTGGCGGGAACATACTTCATAACAGTTATTTTTGATGATGGTCAGCAGTTTTCGCACAAATTCATCAAAACAAAAATATAAAAATTAGTGTAGTAGTGTAAAGGGTAAATTCCTTTTGCTTGAGGTTGTCTGTGTAGTGGCGGGCAACCTCTTTTTTGTTTTATAGAGTCTATTTTGTTATTTTGTAAGAAAAAATATGCGTTTAATCTATCTATTCTTATTCTTTATTGTATTGGTTATAGGGTATCAAAGTTGTAATAGTCCATTTGTTTCCTACAAGAAGCACACTAAAAAAAATACTCAATATCCACTTTTAGCATATAAAGGATACTGTATGGAAGATGAATTTACAAACTATGATTTTTATTATGGCCAATTGACTTACGAAAAGGGGAGTTACAGGGATCCTAAAATTGAGGAATACTATCCTTTTACATTCAAGGCTGATTCTGTTTTATTTGAAAAAGATAGCTTGATTATATTTTTTGGAAAAAATATTGAGTTCAAAAAAATAAGGATTAAAACAAAATTTAGTTACCAAGAACAGACTGGATATGCAGGTGCGTTTGGTAGTATTGATAAGTTTAAATATGCTATTCCAGTATTTATGACCAGAGAGATAGATACGGTTTTGTACCAGCAGATTATCAAAGATATGCTAGAAAATGATGAAGGACCGCTCATAGAGGTTTTGATAAAAGGTAACTACAGGGTTTTTAGAGTAATAGGAGAAGCTTATACAGCTTATGTGACAGAACATAGTGCAATAGTTGTTTATCGGTCTTCTTTACCTAAAAGTAATTCAGAAATAAGTTGTGGTATTTTTATGACTGGGGAGCATTACCTGTACAAGGGAATGTGTATTGGTGGAGTGACAACCCCACTAATTCTACCAGAGGAAAAAGAGCATTGTTTGCTCAATCGAGCAGATGTGTTGAAGCTATATGGTAAATAATTAAGAGAGTCAGATGTTACAAGAAACACTTCATTTACTGCCCATTAACTCTAATACTAGTTTTGCCTTATGGGAAATAACTTCCCAAAGGGATTTAGAGCAACCTTCTATTTTTCTGACACATGGTACTTTCTCGACTAAAAAGGTGCTAAATGGAATAGTGGAATACTTTACTCAGAAAGGGTACACTTGTTGGGTAATGGAATGGCGAAATCATGGTAGTAGTCCTAAAGTATCTAATGAGCCATTTGATTTTGAAGATTTGGCAAAAGACGAAATTCGGTTAACATTAGAATACTTAATTCATCAAAAAGGGATTCGTCAGTTGGATTGTATTACTCATAGTGGTGGTGGGATTATTCTGACTATAGCTCTCCTTCATTTTCCAGATTACCAACAATATATTTCAAAAGTTACATTTTTTGCGTGTCAAGCTTTTGGTGCCAGTATTAATTTTTCTAATCGCATGAAAATACAATTAGGAAAGTATTTGACTGGACTAATTGGGAGAATACCAGCACGATTGATGGCGAGCGAAGAAAGTGAGTCTTATTATATGATGAAACAATGGTTTGATTGGAATATTACTACAAAATTTGAAAATAGAACAGGTAGGGATTATAAAAAAGAAATGGAAAAAATATGCATTCCTATTTTTTCTATTAGTGGAAAAGGAGATACCTTTATAGCACCTCCATCGGGATGTGCCTCGTATCTAAAAGCATTTGATAATCCTCAGAATAAATTTTTGCTAGCATCTCAATCAGCTGGCTTCCAAGAAGACTATACGCACAGTCGAATTATACATTCGAGAACTGCGAGCCAAGATATTTATCCTTTAGTATTAGAATGGTTTCAAGATTATTGATGGTTTTTTGGTACCATTTTAGACATGATTTTTTTATGAAATACACCTTGATATTAGCCACAAATCGGCTTCAATTGCGTCCTGTAGAATTAGGAGATGCTACTTTTTTCTTGGAGTTAATGAACACTCCTAAATGGTTACAATATATAGGAGATAGAGGAATAAAGAATTTGGAAATAGCAAAAAAATATATCCAAGATACTATATTGATAACCACCTCCAGCCAGACAAATACACAGTATGTGATTCAATTGGTAGATAATCTTGTGCCAATTGGTATTTGTGGATTATATGATCGAGCAGGAATAGAGGGAAAGGATCTAGGATTTGCTTTTTTGCCAAAGTATGAAGGATATGGATATGCGACAGAAGCCGCCCAAGAACTATTGTCGTTTGGGTTTGATGTACTAAATCTAACTATGATAAGTGCCATTACTACGAAAGAAAATAAAGTTGCTCAAAAGTTATTGAGGAATGTAGGGTTCGTGAATCAAGGGGGGATAATACTGCCGACAGATAAAGAAGAGTTGTTATTGTACAGGACAGCTCCATCCCTTCGAAGTTCTTAAGTAATCACACAAATATTTCCGCAGTAATTCTCTGTACAAACATTCACTTACTGTACTGTTTTTACGCAGAAATACTTCCCCTATTAAAAATCATAAACGAGGTGAGGTTCTTAAAGTCTGCTATTAGTTTAATTTTGAATGCTTAATGCTAACGTGAACTAAGGATTAAACGCCTTGATTATCAATAGCAAAGCGATAAAGTGAGGAGCAAAGCACTTCAAAAGTGCTTTGCTCCTAAAGTTATCTCCACTTTCAAGCAAAAGTGATGTTTGATATTATTTGTAAATCAATGACTTATGTTGTAATCCTTAGTTCACGTTAATGCTAGTAAAATAGCATGCTCAGCATTCAAAATTAAACATTAAGCCATTCAACATTGTAAAACGACTAGTTAAGCAACCTCTAATTCTTATTTTATCAAAATATCTGGACCCTGCGTAACATCAGTTACTTTATACTTAACTTTTAGCTTTAGGTATACTGGTATTTACTTTATATTATAAAATATAGGTATTTATAGAGAGTTCAATATGAAATTGAATATAGATGATTTAATTATTCAATAAAAAGTATTTTGTATACTTGTTTAGATAATAATATAGCAGATTTTGTTATTTTTAAATATGTTTAAGAACTCGCACTATCTTATCTACTACAGTTTTTTATTTCACTAGCACAAACATTGAAAAACGATGAGATTATTAAACAAGTTTATTTTACTTCAGGCGGCGTGTTTTTTGGGGAGTATGTCTATTTTTACGCACAAGGCTCAGGCACAAAATGTAGGAATTGGTACACAAACACCCCATACAAGTGCTAAACTACATGTAGAAGATGCTAATAGAGGATTTTTGATGCCTCGGGTAGCATTGGTTGATATTGCTAATGCTACGACACCTGTTAGTTCTCCGCTGACGGGGTTATTGGTGTGGAACACCAATGCTTCGGTAGTGAATGGGGCAGGTGTTGGATTTTACTACTGGACTGGTGTTATTTGGGAAAAGCTCGTAACCGGTAACACGACTAGTAGTTCTGATGCTTGGTTTACGACAGGGAATACAGGAACGGTGAATGGTACCAACTTTTTGGGTACGCTAGATAATCAATCATTAGACATCCGAACAAATAATATCATTAAGACGAGGATTACAACTAAAGGTCAAATCGAAGTCTTAAATACGGGCGAATCCATTTTTATTGGAGAAGGAGCTGGAGCAGCAGATGATCTAGGAAACAATCGAAATATTTTTATTGGACAAGATGCTGGTGGTGGTAATATAACAGGATCTCGTAATGTAGGAGTGGGTTATACCGTATTGGAAAATAATACGATAGGAACACAGAACGTAGCTATAGGATATGAGTCTATGAAGGCTAATACAACAGGGAAATTTAATACAGCATTAGGACCATCTACACTAGAATTGAATCAGACTGGTGACCAAAATGTAGCGATAGGACTCTCAGCATTACAAGAAAATCAATCGGGTAACCTTAATATAGCGATAGGTTCTATTGCTTTGAATAAGAATACATCAGGTGGAACGAATGTAGCCATAGGTTTTTCGGCAATGACAGCAAATACTACAGGATACAATAATGTAGCTATGGGTAGCAATGCTTTGGCAGACAATATTGATGGATATGAAAATGTAGCGATTGGTGCTGGGGCATTGGACGAAAATACATCAGGTGTTTCTAATACAGGAATTGGAGCGGCAGCTTTAGGGAATAATATTTCTGGTGATCGTAACTTAGCATTAGGTCATACTTCTATGGCGTCTAATACCATAGGAGATAATAATATTGGTATTGGTTATAGATCGTTATTTGATAATACCTCAGGAAGCTCCAATACTGCTGTGGGTAGGCAAGCAATGTTTGGAAATATTAATGGAGACGATAACACCGCACTCGGGTACAATGCTTTGAGGGATAATACCTCAGGTATTGAGAATACTGCTGTTGGTCATAGTGCTTACGATAATGGTACTTTTTCTAATTCGACAGCCATTGGTCATAATGCTGCGATTACGGCTTCTAATCAGGTTCGTCTTGGCGATAACCGAGTGACTAGTATTGGTGGTCATGCCAATTGGACGAATGTGTCTGACCGAAGATTCAAAATCAACGTCAGGGAAAATGTGGCTGGTTTAGACTTTATCAATAGTCTTCGTCCCGTTACCTATAATTTGGATATGGATGCGATTGCAAGATATTTGGAGATGTCATCAGACAAAAGAGATCCTATACAAGAAGCTAATAAGCAAGCGATCGTACAAACAGGTTTTATTGCACAAGAGGTAGAGACCAGTGCTAGAGCATTAGGATATGACTTTAGCGGAGTGGATGCTCCTAAGGACAATAAAGATTATTATGGTTTACGTTATGCCGAGTTTACGGTGCCTTTGGTGAAAGCGGTACAGGAACTTTCTGAAGAGAATAAAGTATTGAAGGAGAGAGTGAAGGCACTAGAAGACAATATGAAAAAAATAACAGCATTATTGGAGCAGAAATAAACAAACCTTTAGATAGCTTCTTAAACATGCTCTTAGTACAAAAACAGAAGAGACTGTCTGATTTTCAGGCAGTCTCTTTTCTTATTGACTAAGATCGATGTATTTTGTACTCCTGATCTAAGAGCATGTTTAAATTTATCTTAATTCATAATATGAAATCCCTTTTTCTACTACTTTTCGTCTATTTTTTGCTCAATAGCTAAGGCTATTCATCAAAAAATGAGTCTCAACTAGCAAAAAAATGGTACTCATATTATTGAAAAATACAATTTTAAACATGCTCTAAATA
>CAYOJF010000136.1:0-11891 GCA_964404215.1 uncultured Aureispira sp.
CTAATCACAAGCACATTGCCACTTCTGAACCCCATTATGCTCTGAACAAGTTCCTCTGCCAGTCGCATAACTTTTGGTATTATCTTTACAGATAGCTCCTATTCTATCCGCTCTCGTAGCTTGCTCTGCACAATCACACATCGGAAAAATATATTGATATTTCCATTCTTGTTGAATAATATGACTGGTTCCCCATCCTATCACTCCCAAAAAGAATACTATCCAAATTAAAGATCGTTTATCAGCATTTGCTTGTGTTCGCTCCCAGCGTCGCTCCAACCAATACCAGCCCATAGCCAAAGGCAATACTAACCCTAAAGCAATTCCATACTTCCCCCAAAAGGAAGTATAGCTTCCAACATGCTGTACCCCAATGCCTGCTAATACAAATAATGTTAGCAGTAGTAGTATCCTAAATTTGGATTTAAAATAATTTAGCACCTGCACTAATATACTCATAAGTCAAACTCTGTTATTAACTCCCAATGCTCTGGTGTTCGTTGTGTTTTTACCAATCGTAGTTTAGTCATCTTAAAATCCATAAAAAAATCTTTGCCTAAATTTTCGATAATACTCTGTTTTTCAAAAATAGGTAAAGAGCCATACAAAAAACTAATATGAGGGATAAAAGGATTGATATTAGTGTGTTCAAAGATATCCTCTGCTAATTCTCTAGCATACATAATCTCTTCGCTATCATTGGTACAGAAAAAAAGACACCGATAATAAAGCTCTAAAAAATCAATTTTAGTGAGCGATGCAGAAATAGTGGATAAACTATTCGCCAATTCATCTGCTTTTTCGATTGCTACATCCAATCTATCTGTAATACCACTAAGCAGTGTCACATGTGGTTCAAACTGTGGCGTCTCGTGCACCGTACTCAAATCTACTATTAGTTGGGTAAGCTTGTTGTAAGCGGCGTCATCTGGTATTAACCAAAGTGTATACATTCAATAATGATTAGATCAACTTTTAGAGCGTGGCTAAATTTATCTTAATTCGTAATAGGAATACTATTCACAAAAAATACAATTTTAGACACATTCTTAGAGACTAATGTCTCCATCAATAAGTGTGGTTGGAAAGAAAAGGTGAATTTAGTATTCACTAAATCCACCTTTATAATTGATTCGTTAAAACTACAAAAATCACTTTGAACGACCAAAAATATCTTTTTTCTTCTTCTTTTTACCTTTGTTTGTCTCTGCATCTTCTTGCAGTATTGTCTCAAAAGAAGTCGCATTGATAAGAACATTATTAGGATCATCCTTATAGATTTTATCTACATACTTCCATATTCCATCTTTGGTCAATACCATTCCACTATAGCTCCCATCTGGAACATTGGTTGGCATCTCTCCTCTAATCGGACTTCCATAAATCAAATGATCGAAAACAACTCGGTCTAAATCTTCATTGTAATTGAGCGTAACGCTAACCGTAGCAGAATACTCCAAAAGCATTCTTTTTACTTTTCTTAGACGTCCTCTACCATCTTTCATTTCTAGCACAGTTTTCCCAAAACGAGGCTTGCCGTTTCCATCAAAATAAAGTACATCCAACACTTTTCTTCGATTGAAAAACCCATACATATCCAAACCAAACAATAAATAACAATCTTGACCATCGTGCTTGAATGTTTTCATATTGTAGTACAATGCCCCATACCAGTTTTCTGGCTTTAGCAGACTAAACTCAACACCTCGCATTTGCTCTGACTTATCTTCGAGTGGAAATACAGTTCCATCTGCCTTCTGCAAATAACCTCTATATTGATAATCTGATTTATCAATATAAATTTGCCAAGTGAATATTCTAAACTTTTTGTCTTGAGGTTGAAGAATAGAAATTCCTTCTAGATCATCAAATGCATACTCATAAGCTCCTTCTTTCGCTAGAGTTGTTTTCATCAACTCTTCCAATTGTCGAGATGATTCTATTCTTACTTGTTGTATTTTATTTGTTCGTATTTCTTCTATCAATTGATACATGGTTGCCTCTGCTTCTTGCATAGCAGTAGTATCAATTCCTGTTGCGTAGCTATTCGTATTGTGTATCAACAATAGTAGTACACCAAATAATAATTTATTCATCTTATACTTGTTTTCAATGATTAGAGCTTGTTCCAAATCATCTTAATTTGCAATTAAGTAGTTGGTGTAGAATTTTTATTCGATAGGTAGATAGATTAAGTTTAGGTAAGAGCATGTCTAAAGACAATATTTGGAGTTATTCCCTACTTAAAACTAAAATTAGACCAAAAATAGTATCTGACTAGTCCAAAATATGTTCTAAAAAGATAAAATCAGTCTCCCAAATCCATTTATAGTCTAAAATTTCTTCTTTAGAAAGCATTAAACCATCCCCCTCTAGAACAGCAATCTGAGAGAGAGCTTCTATTTTTTGATCGGGTATTCGGATTTCAAAAACAGTCAAAAAGAAAGGGCGTGCATAAGTGATTTTGAAGGTGCCGATTTCTTTTTTAGAGTAGGGACTCAATATAGATATGCTGGCGGGGATCTCTTCCTCTAATTCTCTTTCTACAGCCGCAAGTGGGCTTTCATCCTCTTCCTCAATAGCTCCTCCCCAAAAAGAAAGACACCCTCTCCAATCCTTATAAGGGTAGGTTTCGTCTTTTTGCTGAACAAAAAACTGCGTTTGGCTTTCGTTACTAATCAGCAGTCCTACACCATAATGCATCTTCATTGTTAATACTTATTTTTTATTTTGTTTGACCAATTCTTCTATTGTTTTATATAAATTTCCCACCATAGTAGACTGGTTAATCAAAGTATTTCTCAGCTCACGAATTTCATCTCTCAGTATATTCTTAATATTCTGAGGAGAAGGTAAAAAAGGACTGATTTTAGCCCGTACGTACCAGATTTCTTTCACTTCATTGAGTCTCAGCTCATAGGGATCATAATAATTATTGTCCGAAATAAGCATGATAGTACGCGAATCCTTAATTTTATTCTGCAGACGCTTGACCAATACATCTCCTTCTGTAACAACTACATATACATAGTTATCCTTAATAGAATTTTCCCATAGAGTTGGCTCCAGATAACTACAAATTACTTTATCTCCTTCAAATAAAGTAGGTTCCATACTATCCCCCGCCACATCAAAAGAGCGGTGTGTTCCTACTTTGTACTTATAGTCAGGCAAAGAATACGAAGGTAAATCCTGAATAAACGTTGGATCACTTAAATCAGAAGCATACCCAGCCTGTGCCGGTATTGGAACATGTACAATACGTTCATCATTTTGTGGATCTGTTACGATTGTTAATACCTTAAAATCCTTGTGTGCTTCTTCTTTCAAAAATTTAGGACCTTCTCCTGTGAATAAATACACGGGACTCATTTTATAGGTATCAATTGCTTTTCGCAATAATTCTATAGTTACATCTCGCCTATTTTTCAAAATTTCACTCAAGCTCTGTGGCAAATAATCTAAGGACAAAGCAAATTGTCTTGAAGAACGAATTGTTTTGTCTTTTTTAAGTTGATTGTGACAACTAATAAATCTTTGTGTAACAATGCTATTCATAACTTATGATATATGATTGATGCGAAGTATTGGTTTTTGTAGGGAGTCTTTACTATTTTCATAAAGATACAAATAATCTAATCAAATTATTGACATAATGCTAGGACTTCTACCTTTTTTTTAAACTTATTTGCTTATTTTGAAGAAAGTAGTTCTTTCGTAGGACTCATTTTCTCATTCAGAGCATGCTTAAAAATTAACTTCAAGCTGCAAATACTTGATTTAGAATTTAATTGCTCCTTTTTTGAGTCATGATAGCCCCCAAGTTTCATTGGGGACAGGCTGCTATCAAACCCAAAAAGAGGCTTATTTAATCCAAAATCAATTCATTTTCGCCCAAATCCTTGATTTGGAAGAACTTAATTCTTAAACATGCTCTTATAATTAAAACCTAACTTACTATGTATTACAAAATTTTATTTTTGATTGCTACATCTATTCTATTTTCTTGTACTACTGAGATAGAAGAAGTTTCTCTTCTACTAGACACTAAACCAATCCAAACCGATCATTGCCAATTTGAAGTTACTCTCATAGACGAAAATTACCTCTTGAAATACACCCTCTATAAGAATACAGACATTAACTCTTCTGTTATAAACGAAGAAACTCTTCTGAAAACAGATTCCATATTAGTAGCAAAAGAAGAACTAAAAATATGGGTAGAAGAAATTGCCTTCGATCAAGATACCACCTGTAATGACTCTCTCAGCGAAGAGAATATCCCTATCAAGCTAGAAGCCGTTATCAAACATAGTGATGACTCTTCTTTGGAGTGTACCTTTTTCTGCACTATTAATCTAAAAACAGACATCGATGATAAACAAATCATTTCTGATAAAATCATTGCCTTATTCAAACAAAAATTTGATCTAGAAGAGTATTTAGAAAAATTAGGACATCCCTCTTAATTAATCAAAAACAACTATTATCAATAACAAAAAAGGTCATTCTCAACTAGTAGAGAATGACCTTTATAAAATAAGAGTATGTATGAACTCCTTGCTTGAAAAAATAAAAAAATTAAATCTTACTGATCATTATCTAAATGATTATGCAAAAACAGCTTTGACAGAAACCATCGATCAAATCATTGAGCTGCAAAAACAATCTACTAATCCTATTCAAATACAATCTTACTTTATAAAGAGCTTCCAAAAATCAGAAAGTATAGGGTGGGCATTGGAAAATTCTGACAAAATTCTATCTCTATGGTTTCTGATTGGCAATTCTCTAAAGATTAATGATGTAGAACAAAAATTAAATCACTTTAGACCAACACCATCCAAAGAAGATAAAATTCAAAAATTACTAGCACTAAAGAAAAATAAAAAAATTAATGCTGAAATGCCCGATTACCCTATTTTCTATGCTGAAATGAAACGAAAAATGGATCTAGCAATAGATAATGTCATAGCACAATTGAAAATAAGCAATAAGATCGACGAAATGTTATTCATTTTCCATAGAGATATAGACACCTTCCTGTGTTTACAGGAGCGAGAATTCACCTTTGGTGATACAGAAGATAGAGAAACAATCGGTGATTTCTATACCATGATTAGAGAAATACTAAACTTCGAATCCACTAGAGGAGTCATCAACGAAAAATTAGATTTTTTCTAAAAATTCCTACCAATTAAGCCCCCTCTAAAAAGTAACCCTCATAGGTCATTTGAATATTTTTCTGTCAAAAAATATGAAATAACGTTCATATCTTAAACATTAATTTGGTTTTTTCCTTATTTTGTAAAATGTTATTAACAATACTATCAAAAATAACAAATTTCACAACTACCAATACTTATGAGGATTTACTTTAATCTACTAATGACAACCATTTGTTGTCTTCCTTTATTTTCACAAGCACAAGATTATAATGCTGTTATTCAGTCTTTTCTAGAAGAGAACAGTAGTATTCAAGGCTGGGAAAAACAAGATATTACTAACTGGTCTATTACAGATCAACATGTTTCACGAACCAGTAAAGTCACCCATGTCTATATTCGTCAAACGCTACAAAATATTCCTGTCAGTAATGGTGTCGCCAACTTTGCCATCAAAAATGGAAAAGTCATGCACATGGGAAATCGTCTCATTGATAACTTGAGCCGCAAAGCAACCTATTCTACGCCTGCTATTAATCCACTGGAAGCCATCCAAAAAGCAGCAGAACAACTCGAATTAGATGTTCCTAATAATCTTAAAATAAAAGAATCGCTCTCTAGTACTCATTTCGTATACGAAAAAGGACAGTTATCGAAAGAAGAAATTCCTGTCCAATTATTCTATTTTGCGACAGAAGATGATAAGGTACACTTAGTTTGGGATTTATCGATTTATACCTTAGATGCTCAGAATTGGTGGTCAGTCAAAGTAGATGCTCAAACAGGTAAAATTCTTAATAAAAATAACTGGGTACATCACTGTAGTTTTGGAACAACTCAAAACGCAACACCTTGTGCTCATAATTCACATTTAACTAAGACCTCAACTTTTCAGTCTCCTAATACACTGATGCAACCAGATCAATACACCGTTTTCAAACTACCAATTGAAAGCCCTAATCATGGTGCTCAAACAATGGTTGTTAATCCTGCGGATGTGCTAGCTTCTCCTTTTGGATGGCATGATACTAATGGAGCTACGGGAGCTGAATTTACGATTACGAGAGGAAACAATGTCTATGCTTATGACGATGTAGCAGATGCTAATCAACCTGGATCAAGCCCAGACGGTACGACAGCTCTCGAATTTAATTTTCCATATAGTGCCTCTAGTAGCAATACATCCAACTTACCAGCCGCTATCACCAACTTATTCTATATGAATAATATGATGCATGATATCTGGTATTACTATGGATTTGATGAAGCTTCTGGCAACTTCCAATCTAATAATTATAATAGAGGAGGAAATGCAGGTGATTTTGTACTAGCAGAAGCTCAAGATGGTGGCGGATCAAACAATGCTAACTTTGCGACTCCACCAGACGGAAACAACCCTAGAATGCAAATGTACCTATGGGGTTCCGCACTCATACAGGGTGATTTCACAGTAAATAGTCCTGCTGGTGTAGCAGGTACCTATACTGCAGTAGCAGCTACATTTGGTCCAGGATGGCCTGCTAATCCAGTTACAGGTGACCTAGCCGTTGTAATAGATGGTACTGCTCCTACTGTAGATGGTTGCGAGCCATTGGTTAATGGTGCTGCTATCAATGGTAAAATAGCGGTATTAGATAGAGGGAGCTGTGCTTTTGTAGACAAAGTTCAAAATGCTCAAAATGCTGGTGCCATAGCAGTCGTTGTCGTTAATGATCAAGCAGGAGTTAGTTTTGCTATGGGAGGCAATGGTCCTAATATTACTATACCAGCTATTATGATTTCTCAAGCAGATGGCAACACTCTTAAGGCTGCTATTAATGCTGGTACTGTCAATGCCACTTTCTCTCCTAGTCTTGCAGTTTCTCGTGATGGAGATTTTGATAATGGAATTATTGCTCATGAATATGGCCATGGAATTTCGACTCGTCTCTCTGGTGGAGCAAATACCTCCGGATGTCTACAAAGTGCTGAACAAATGGGAGAAGGTTGGTCTGACTGGTTTGGACTGATGCTCACCCTAGAAGCAACTGACCGTGCTACTGATGTTCGTGGTGTTGGAACCTATGCAGATGGACAAGCAACAACAGGTAGAGGAATACGTCCAGCAGCTTATTCTAGAGCTCGTACTGTCAATAACTTTACCTATGGTAGTTCGAATAACACCGCTCAGATTACTGAGCCACATGGTATTGGATTTATTTATTGTACGGCACTTTGGGATATGACATGGGATTTGATTGACTTTTATGGTGGTGTTCCTGACACCAATTACTATACAGGTACTGGTGGCAATAATATTGCTATGAATCTCGTCATCGAAAGCCTAAAACTACAACCTTGTAATCCCGGTATGTTAGATGGTAGAGATGCTATTTTGGCAGCAGATAGATTACTCTACAATGGTATTCACCAATGTTTGATTTGGAATGCCTTTGCTGATAGAGGATTTGGATTTAGTGCCGACCAAGGTTCGGTCAATAGTAGAACAGATCAAATAGAAGCTTTTGATTTACCTCCGAGCTGTCAGACTCCTACACAAGTCCCCTCATCTGCCTTTACTCCTAGTAGCCTAACAAGCTGTCAAACTACTATCAACTTTACAGATTCTAGTTTTAATGTACCACAAGCATGGTTTTGGAGTTTTGGTGATGGCAACACTGATACTATACAAAATCCGTCTCATACTTATACCAATACTGGTACTTATACCGTAGAACTGATTGTTAGTAATCCTTTTGGAAACGATACTTCTTCGCAAGTAATTAACATTAGTCTACCTCCTGCTCCTGTAGCCAATGATGTAGAAGTTTGTTTTGGTTCTTCTGCCCGTATTATTGCTACAGGCAGTACTGGTCAAACAGAATGGCTTGATGTCAATAACAATCCTGTTGCTACAGGTGATACCTTGTTTAGAATTTTCGTTGGTACACCTCAAACATACTATGCTCAAAATGTCGTGGCTTCTCCAAGTCAGAAAGTACCTCCAATTGACAATAATATTGGAACAGGAGGTATTCATAGTTCCGCTTTCCATGGTGCATTGAATTTTACCGCTCAAAAAGGCTTTATCATCAAATCAGCTTGGGTAAATGCACAAGGAACAGGACCACGTACCTTCTATCTAGGAGCTGGTTCTAATAATAATGGACAATTACCAGCTACTATTGTAGATCAAGTCACTGTCAATCTAGTCAATGGTATCCAGCGTGTAACTTTAAATATGGAAGTTCCTGCTGCTGGAGACTACAATATTGGTGGTTCGAATGTAGACCTCTACCGTAACAACGCAGGAGCTAACTATCCTTATACACTTCCTGGATACATGAGTATTACTAGTTCTTCAGCTACCACCAATGCTGCTGCATTCTACTATTACCTATATGATATGGAAGTACAAGATGCTCCTTGTGTATCTGCATTGGATACGGCTACCGTAACACCACTAACAAGTGATTTCAATTATACACAAGCAAGCAACACTTTTGCATTCAGCGATCAATCTACAGGAGCGACCAATTGGTTTTGGGACTTTGGAGATGGCAACACTTCTACCCTACAAAACCCGACGCATACTTACGCTACCAATGGTAACTATACCGTAACACTACAAATCAATAATAACCTTTGTAGTACTTCTCAAACAGTTAGCTTTATTACTAATATCAATAGCTTAGAAAACAACAAGCCAACCGTTACTTTGCTTCCTAACCCAGCAATCAGTGAAGCTGTAATTCAATTAAGTCGTGTGACTACCGATGAGGATTTGACTATACAAGTAACAGATTTACAAGGTCGGGTACTACACCAAGGCATCTTGATCCAAAATACCAAAGATTATCGCTTAGACTTGAGTACATTTGCTCCTGCAGTTTATGTGGTTACGATTCAAGGTAAAGCCTTTACAGAAACTAGAAAATTAATCGTACGTGATTAAATAATCACATACTACAAAATCTAGTCATCCAAAAGCCCTTGTTCCATAATTATGGAGCAAGGGCTTTTCTTATTTGATTAGTATTATATTTTGGTGTAAATTAGTAGTACTAAAAACATATGCTATATGCAAACAAAATCAATCTACAAAACACCAGCTGTTAAAACAGCTCTGCTCGAACTCTACCAAAAAAAGCTAAATCAGTTAACAATCAACTATCATAGTCAAGTAGTAGCTACTACAGCAGGCAAAACAAACCTAATCATAGCAGGAAATAGCGAACTCCCTCCTATTGTCTTGTTTCATGGCATCAACTCAGGGGTTCCTATGGCTTTAGAAGCCATACAGCATTTATCAGAACATTATTGCATTTATGGTATTGATACCATTGGGCAAACCAATAGAAGTGCTGAAACAAGATTACCCCTCAAAGGAGATAGTTATGGAAAATGGATAGTGGAAGTATTAGACAGCTTGGGTTTAGAAAAAGCAGCTTTTATTGGGGTTTCGTATGGAGCCTACCTACTACAACGGCTAATTGCTTATGCTCCCAGTCGCATCCAAAAAGCCATTTTTGTCGTTCCTTCTGGATTTGCTAATGGAGCTTTTTTCCCTTCTCTCCGTCAACTACTATTTCCTATGGGGAAATTCATGCGTAGCAAGAAAGAAACAGACTTAATCAAATTTATGGATGCTTTTTATGTAGACAAAGACGAATATTCCATCGCTTTTCAGCGTACTGTCTTATTGGGTGTACACATGGATACTCGTCGCCCTCCACTCATACAAGCCAAAGAAACGATTGGATTTGACCGCCCAGTTTATATTCTAGGAGCTGAAAATGACATTTTTTTCCCAATCGAAAAAGTCATTACTAAAGCTAAAAAAGTCTTTCAAAATATCCGTGCTATTGAAATTCTGCCAGGTGCCAAACATGTTCCTGATGCTAAAGATTATCCTGACATTGAACGCTTAATCAAAGGTTTCTTAGAAGACTAAAAAGAAGAGCAACTATTAAAATCCTGTTTTATCGTTGCAATTCCAGTATGGTTCAATGATAATCAATCCCAAAGCAATCATTCCGATTTGCTTTACCAAGTTTCAATTCCAGTATGGTTCAATGATAATAGCAGCAGGAGCGGTTGAAATAGCTTCTATATCAGGTTTCAATTCCAGTATGGTTCAATGATAATGCGAACTAACGAAGCAACTAAAGAACCAAATTGCAAGTTTCAATTCCAGTATGGTTCAATGATAATATTCAGCTAAACCAAGCTAGTGGAGTTACCTCCAATGTTTCAATTCCAGTATGGTTCAATGATAATCGGCAAACAGGGGCAAAGCTCCCCAACAATATTTAAGTTTCAATTCCAGTATGGTTCAATGATAATGGCGGCACTTGGTGGACCTTCTACATTTGCATCTAGTTTCAATTCCAGTATGGTTCAATGATAATCATATTGCTACTTATCTAACGCAATGACAGGGGAAGGTTTCAATTCCAGTATGGTTCAATGATAATTGCACGCTCATACGCTTCTTTGGCTGCATTGTCTACGTTTCAATTCCAGTATGGTTCAATGATAATCAGTTAAAGCATACCACAAAATAAATTACTAATCGTTTCAATTCCAGTATGGTTCAATGATAATGCTAACTATTTACGGTCGTGAAATGCCTAAGTTCAGTTTCAATTCCAGTATGGTTCAATGATAATTCGGATATTTCAAACAAACAATAAATCAAAAGTCAGTTTCAATTCCAGTATGGTTCAATGATAATAGTAGTTGACCTCAATTCAGAAGCGGGGGTAAACGGGTTTCAATTCCAGTATGGTTCAATGATAATGACACTAGAAATACGAAGTTTCCAAACCAAACACCGGTTTCAATTCCAGTATGGTTCAATGATAATAGAAAACAAACAGCATGAATACGCAACAAATTGCAAGTTTCAATTCCAGTATGGTTCAATGATAATAAAAGTACTTTGCATACGCAGAGAATAGCGAAGTAAGTTTCAATTCCAGTATGGTTCAATGATAATCCCGTTGCAGTTGTTTGTGCAGGGTAACTATTTGTGTTTCAATTCCAGTATGGTTCAATGATAATGACTTGCTTATAGTCTCGCCTGTATCTTCTACCGCGTTTCAATTCCAGTATGGTTCAATGATAATTGAATCCACTAAGCAATTATACAAGCTATCCTCTTTGTTTCAATTCCAGTATGGTTCAATGATAATAGGTAAAACGATCAACACTGTTTCTAGGTTTGTGAAGTTTCAATTCCAGTATGGTTCAATGATAATAACAGGAGAAAGTTCACGAACGAATCACACAACGTAGTTTCAATTCCAGTATGGTTCAATGATAATAAAGTTTTTCGAGGTTCTTGGCTTTCAAGATAACAAGTTTCAATTCCAGTATGGTTCAATGATAATTTAATTGCTCTTGGTTTAACGACTTAAACTCGTCTGTTTCAATTCCAGTATGGTTCAATGATAATTAGCTTCATTAAGTTATCTGATAGGTCGGGTTTCGTGTTTCAATTCCAGTATGGTTCAATGATAATTATTAATCAAGCTAAGTGTCCAAGCTGTAAAGGCACGTTTCAATTCCAGTATGGTTCAATGATAATGTATCGCTAATTTGTATCGCTTTCTGTATCGCTAAGTTTCAATTCCAGTATGGTTCAATGATAATGTATCGCTAATTTGTATCGCTTTCTGTATCGCTAAGTTTCAATTCCAGTATGGTTCAATGATAATGTATCGCTAATTTGTATCGCTTTCT
>CAYOJF010000137.1:0-11623 GCA_964404215.1 uncultured Aureispira sp.
CAGAGTATTCAAATAACTTACACATTTCATATCAAATTTACTATATCCATCAGCATCTATTTCATCTACTCGCCAAGCTGGTGTTGTGATCAACACGCCATCCAAATCTAATATTAACTTCATCTATTTCATTAATTCCCCAATCAATAACCAGAACCTGTTTGTTTTTCAAACAGATCGTCTTGAGGCGTAAAAGTTTGTTTTCCTTGTGTATGTTGCCAATGAAATTGTTGTCCCATCATTTGACGAAGAACGGTATTATCTGTCGCGGCAGAAAGTCCAACACCAGCACTCTGTCCATTAGGATCTAATGCATTGGGTGGATCAAACTGCAAAGACCAAAAATAATGATATGTAATGACCGTATGCTTTAGTTCTATTCCAAATGTACTGGCATAATCAAAAACCATTTCTTGAAAAGCTGCTTTTTCGACCAACGCTCTTGGAGTAAAAAAAGTAGTCAATAACGAAGTTCTATAATATTCAATTGGTATTAGTGGAGCTAAAGTCGTGATTGCTCTCGTTGTAATCTCTGTTGTAAATAACCCTTGATTGTTGACATAATTCCTTGTCCAAGCCATATCTAACAAAGCAATACGCTCTGGCAAGGGGGCAACACCTTGTTGCTCAATTCGCTCTGTTCCGTGTAAGGCTACTTGCCCTCCAAAAGAACTTCCGACTATTCTTATTTTTTGATTATTGGTTTGGCGAGCCAATAGAGCATAAGCCTGTGCAAACAGCTCTGCCACAGGAGTATCTACGTGTGATTCAAAAGCACTTGCATAATTTCCATCAGCCGTTTTCCACCGCATCCCAACTGAATTATTTGTCGAGGAATTTATTTTAGCTTCCGCATCATTAGGCAACAATTCATCCGCCAACTGTTCCCAATGAAAAATAGCTACATTCCATCCTTGCTGTTTCCACTCGTTGTGTGTAAACTCATCAACACCATTGCGGTACAAATGAAAATCAGGGCGAGATTTTGTAGAAACGCCCCCATTTTGCCAACCGTGAATCCAGATAACAGTAGGTTTATTCGGATCAAAAAATGGATTAGATTCCCCCTCTACTAGCTTTTGACATCCAATGACATCCCAATCATCCCATCCATTGAGCTCCGTATCATAGAAGTACATCCCATAATCCAACCGATCATAATCATACAGTTGTAGCGAATGACTCTCTCTATCCCATTCGACTAATAAATTTGATAATTCTTTCAAGAAATGGGCCTCAATAAGCAAATCACTCCCTGAATACATTGGTGAAGACAACATATAGATAGGTTGCTTGTTTAATATAGCCTGTGACTGTCCCAAAGTAAATACAATCGTATTTTGGGTATTGATACACACCATAGATAAGTCTTGCTCATTCCAAGTACAGCGATAACCTAATGCTTCCATTACTTGCTCTGCAGGAATCATCACTAAATCACCTTTTTCTACAGGAGCTACCTTCTCCAACAATAACGGCGAACCATTTAATAGTACTCTTGGAACAGATGTAGGTTCTACTGTTATAGGAGCTTCTTTCTGACAAGCCGTCAAAAGAAATAATATTCCCCAAAGCAAACTACCCCATTGTTTTATCGTCCTCATCTTTTTTAGTTTTGATACCATTCTCTCTGGTAAGTAATGACTCGGTCATCATTTCCATCATGGTCCCAATTTGTTCGCTAGACATCCCTTTTAGCACTTGCTTTCCTATACCTAGTATAGCTCGTTTACCAATACCGATAGCATTTTCGACTGCCATTACTTTTAGTCTTCCACTATTCGCTCGCTGTAGAGATTCAATGAAAAAATAACGCACTCCAGCATCCGAAAGATCTCGAACTACCTCAAAGATAGGAATGGCATAAGGACGTTTATTTTCCGCTGCACTTACTTTTTCGCCTAAGTCAACTACCCGTTGATATAATTCATCTGAAATCGGAAATCCTAAATATTGTTCTTTCATAATTGTTTACTTACTTGCTTATTGAACAACGAAGATACTGAAAAGTTGGGATTTTGAAAAATGAGCCCAAAACAAGAATAGGGACAGCTAGATAGCTGTCCCTATTATATTACATTAGAATTTATACCTTAAAAGGCAGATATTATTCCTTGACTATTTTACGGATATCTACGCCCTCATTAGTAGACATTCTTACCAAATAAACCGCGGATGGATAATCCGTCAAATCTAATACTTGACTGCGTGTTCCTTTACGCATTATTTGCTGTTGCAATACACGTCCATCGATTGCTAAGATTTCTATGTTCAAATCTTCTGTTAATGGTTGGCTAAACTGTAATGTAGTCTGATTGGTAGTTGGATTGGGCAATAATTGCATTTCCATCTCTTCCCCCAAGGCAGCTACAGAAGTTACAAAACTAACTACATCCTGTGAGCTACAAGTATTATTGATCGTCAATGTAACGGTATAATTTCCAGTAGCAGCATACGTATGAACTGGATTCTGTAACGTTGAGGTATTTCCATCTCCAAAATCCCAGAACCAACTCGTTGCTCCATTCGAATTATCCGTAAATGTAGTTGTATTACCCGTACTATTGAAAGTAAAATCAGATTCAATAACAGTAGCTGTAACAGGCTGTAATGGACTCAAACAAGGTGCTAACTGAATCTCTATATCATACAAGTAATAGTAAAAATTACCTGGTGTACCTGCCGTAGAGCTTGTCATTGTCAAAATATTAGGTACCGTATAAGGGTAACTAACTCCTCCATTATTTCTATACATATTCATGTTACTACCACCAATAGCATAGTTACCAGCACCAGGTACTTCTAGATTTAGATTGATTTGTTGTGGTCCATCTACTAAAGTAACGGTTACTTGCTGAAGTACTGTATTATTAACTGTACCTCCATTGGCAATATTACCATCCCATAAATAAACTACTCTATCACCTGCTCCATCAGCATCTACCCATGCCGAAACAAATACAAAACCTGTATCTGCCGTGAAATTGATTGCTCCTGTGAAACCACTACCATGATAACCTCCTGCTCCAAAGGTAGGATTGCTCGGTGTTGTATACAACGAAGGCTGTGTAATAGCATCTTGTACCTGATAAGTAGTTGTATTCGTCAACGTAGGTGTATTATAATTTGCCCCTGTAGCAACACGAGTATTACTACCATCAAACCAACGTAATTGCCCATTACCAACTGCTCCTAATGCGATAGAAGTATTGGGACACCCTTCCCCATTTTGTACGCTACTTACCGTTGGGGTGGCTACTGTGATATAACTTGTTTTAGTTTCGATATCGCTTCCTATACCATTCGTAGTCGTTAGAGTAACTGTGTAAGTTCCGGAGTTAGCATAGGTATGTACTGGATTTTGCAAGGTAGAGGTATTACCATCTCCAAAATTCCATGCCCATGAAGTAGGTAAGTTACCAGTCTTGTCTGTAAATTCAATTCTTCCAGTACAACTCAGTTGTGTATTCGCTTCAAAATTAGTTGCTGGTGCTAAACCTGCCACTTGTACGTTGATATTATCCACATAGATATTTTGTCCATAATCACACACATTGACAAAACGAATGGTCACATTATTACCAATATAAGGTGTCAAATCAATAGAATCATTCCTCCAGTCGGTTGCCGCTGTTGGGCCCCAATTGGTCGTTACTGCGGCTCCTGTTGATAAAGTTGCTCCTGATTTAGAATAAGCAGGTACATAAGTTAGACCACAATCGGTTGAAATCTCCACTTTCAATTCATCTGAAAAATTAGCATTGTATTCTCTGTAAGCTACATCAAAAGTTAATAGTGGATTGGTTCCTGTGTTCAAATCTAATGTCAAGATTCTAAAAATATCTTCTTGTCCTCTAGCATTGTATGTAAAGTTAGAGACATGCATAGCAGTTGTTGCATTTCCATCACTTCCTGTTACACCACGGGCTGCCCAAGTCTGTCCATTGTCTGGATTGACTAAAAATCCACCTGCTGGCGGGAAAGTTGCACCTTCAAAGTTTTCTGTATAAGGAAAACCTGCTACAGGATCGAACACATCAAAACTTTGTACTAATGTATCATTACAAACAGTACTATCAGAAGCCAATCCCGTCCATACACTAATCGTATAATTTCCTGTATTGGCTAAAGTCAATGGAATATCAAAAGTATGTGTAACTGCTCCTCCAGAGGTTAGATTACCCGTCACTGTATCTGTCACTACTGGTCCATTGCCTAATTGATAATAAATTTCAAAGTTTGTTTCTGTAAACAAGCCTAAGTTCTCTAAGTTGACAGTAACAGGTATCGCAGTAACTCCATTACAACGTTCGATCGTTGCTCCAGGAGAAGTCATCGCACTGACACCTGCATCATTGTCTCCAGAACAAGCCAAGAAACAAGTCGGTGCTCCACCTCCTACAGCTCCTGTAAATTGTTCTGCTATCTGACGACGTCCTACAATTCCATTAGGTCCAGTCGCTCTTACTGATAACCAATACTCCTGCGTTACATCAGGAACAGTTACATTATATTGCAAGGCACTAGTAGAACCAATGGAATCCATAAATTTATTTCCTAACAAAAATACATCATACCCTGTCGCTCCTGTTACCGCATTCCACTCCAATTGCAATTGATTGATAGTAGGACACACACGCCCCACACGAATGTTTTGTGGACGATTAATAATAGAAAAGTTAGCATCACTCTCATCTGAAGCAGCACCTCTACTTACACGTACTCTGGCCTGACCTGTTACGATAACAGGTACCGTCCAAGTTCTGAAGCGTGACGCTCCATTCGATACACCCAAAAACGTCCATGTTTGTCCGTTATCTACCGAATATTCTACATTGAAGTTTCCAACAGTACCATAGGCATCCCAATGGATTCGGCTGGTTTCGCCAGGTACCAGTCCTTCTCCTCCCATAGGAAAAGTAACCGTAATATCATCATACATGAATTCGTATACAACCCAGTATTTGTGTGTACCAAAAGGTACTGTAGTTCCTTTTATTTTTAATGTATAAGCTCCTGCTGCTGGATTATCAATCGCAACTTGCTCTACATTATTGAGTCTATCAATACCTTTCGTCGCTGGCTGAGCTAAAGTAGTCGCATTAGGTGCTGAATTCAATATCCATGGCAAATAAGTAGCATTGGCAGCATCGGTCATACTAGCATCCAAATCATTAACTAAAGCAATAGCAGAATTAGTAGAGCCCTCTTGGTCTACCCAATACACCATAATTTTTGCTCTTTGTACATTAGCAGGAATATTGATAGTGTGCAAAACACTATCTCCTTGTGCTACTGAATCTTGAAAATATCTATTGTCTTCCAATAATTTCGCTGCTCGTAATCCATTGACTTTACCCCAACCAAAAATAAAGTCAGGTCCATCATTCCCCAAATCATTAGCCGTATTCATCATCGTAGCTTTCAACAAACCTGAAGGGGCTGTCACCCCGTTATTTAATTCACGATAAGCATGATGTAGTTGTGCCATTAGTCCAGCTATCCCTGGAGCTGCAGCAGATGTTCCTCCTCCTGGAGCATAAGTATTATTAGGATCTGTTGACATTTGACTGTTACCATGTGCCGCAATATCTGGTTTGATACGCCCGTCTGTAGCTGGACCTCTACTAGAAGAAGCTATGATCTGATCTATTTCACTCAAATTAGCGGTAGCAATTACATTCTTTCCTTCCTTGTGTCCGCCTGTAATATTTCCCCACTGGTTACCTGCACCATAACCACAATCTAGATTATTGCTATTACCAGCCGAAAAGACTTGCATCAAAGTAGGATTATCATATACCTCTCTATCCACCAGTACGGTAGTATTGGTATAACCTGCTCCACAACCATTGCTATAAGACGAGTTAAAGACCAAGACAGCACTATCCTGATGCAATGGTATTGTCCCTGACATATTAGCTACATACTGTCTGATATGCATGTAGGACCCTGGTGCCATTCCTCGCATTTCAGGATCCAAGTTACCAGCTCCTCCAGCTATTCCAGCTACCATATCTCCATGTGTACCTGTCAAATCATTAATAACGCTTTGCTGATTAGTTCTGCCCGTAAAATCAATATGAGGTCCTGCGAAACCATCATCATTAATGGCTATATTGACACCTGTTCCATCATAATTTCGACCACCAAAATAATCATTATCAATGGAATTGGATCGGTGCAAATTACGCCCATCATCAGACTCAGGCTCACCTGGCTCTGAAATTAAGTCTACAAAACGTACAAAAGGTTGAGCCAATAATTTTTCTATATTTTTAGGCTCAATCTGAATATCTATCATATTGGCATGGTGAAAACGCTCTTGCACATGAGCCCCTATTGCAAGCAACTCTTTCTCCAATTTGGTACCATCTATATTCTTATAGTACTGAATATTTAGGTTGACAAAATTACCTTCCATTGCCCATGCTGGGATTTCACTTTGAAGTCTTTTTCCTTTCTTAAACACAGGACTAATAGGCTGTAAACTACGTATCCCTAAACTCTGCCATTGTCTAAAATTACTATTAAGTGGAATGGCTGCTAGGTAAACTCTATTGGGAATATATTCCAATAGTTGTATCCCTTTTGCCTTGATTTGCTGGTGCTGAGTAGTAGTTGGCATCTGCTCAAATTCTACAAATCGATAAAAGTAACTTCCATAAATTTCCGAAGTGGCTAGTTTATTTTTGGATGTAAATGTCGAGGCATTTGCCTCAAACTGTTGCTCCCCACTCTGAAAACGAACTGTGTTCTTTTGTGCGGACATATTCATAGTGCTACAGAGCAGTAACACGATAAATAAGTACATTCTGGTTGGTAATTGCTGCATGTGTAATTTAGTTGTGTTAGAAGTTAGCGTGTATTTAAGTTTATTTTAAACAGACCCTAAAATGTATTTTTTTGACATATCAATAATACGAAATATTAACAATCTTTCATATCTTTTTTGCGTCATTTTTTGGTCTTATTTATTTTACTCACAAATTCCCCTCTATTGAAGTTGCCTACAAATAGAAACACGAAACCACCTCAAAACAAATACGCTTACATTTTTTTCACCCCTTTGATAACCATTTCAGTTGCCTCTTCTAGTTTTCCATCAGCAGTAATCACAACAAATATTTTTGCTATTTTGGCTCCTCTCCTGACCAAAAAGCAATAATAGCTATCTGTAATACCAAGCATAGCGAGCATTTCTTCTTGCTTTTTGTTTGATTCATATACCTGATATTGATCCCCTAGTTTTTTGTTCCAATCTTGTATGACTTGCATACCTTCTGATTGTTTCAACTGATATGCACGATAGTAATTAATTGCTTCTGCTTCCGTTGCAAATTGCCATCGACCATCTACCAATCTTTCGAAAGGCACCTTCACCGTTGCTTCGTTTTTATTCTGCCAGACATAAAATGAAGATTCTTTTTGTATCGAAGTTAGTTGATAAGGTGCTAATAGTTTATTAGACATAAAGCTTTTTGAGGATACAGGCTGTTCTGTCCAGTTGATCCAATGATAGCTGAATACGATTCGCTTTGCCCTTGTTTCTGTATTCAAAACACATTTTTTTAAGGTAGTAGCATCCCATTTTTTCTTGCTCTCCAATACACCCATTGTTCCACTCAGTTCTTCAGCCACCTCGCCCTCTCGTTTGAATAACCGCATCGCTAATGTTTCGCAAACAGCAGCATCTGCTTCGTGACAGAAGTCTTGTATAAAACTTTTGATAACATCTATTGCCAACATTCCTTTCTCTTCTATAAACTGATAATCTACCTCTATACTTGCAGCGACTACCCTCTGAGATTTGTTGACCGTCAGGTACAAATCAATGTACTCTTTAAAACCTCCAGTTTTGTAGTGTATTTCTTTTTGTCCTACTAAGCCTTTCTTAGTCTTTTGTTTTTCAATATTAAAAAAAGAAGCAAAGTCATCTGCTAAAACCTCTTTCATGGTACTCCCTACTCCATTAGCAAAAACTAGGTCTGTACTACCTAGTAGTACTACAATTAAAAATAATATTACTCGACTGTTCATCATAACTTTTTAGTGATTTCAAATGGGTTGATATAAATTGTTTTACACACTTACTCAAAATATAGGCACACTTACTCATACTAGCTTCAAAAGTAGCTAATAGACTATTTATTCGCCCTACTTTACTAAAAATTACTATCAAAAATAATACCTCTACCCAAAAAAGCACTGTTGCAGATATGAAAACACTATATATATATTTAGCCTTGTGCTTAGTAATAACACAAAATAGTTATGCCCAAATATGGACACAAACCTACAATGGTATAGGTGAAGTAATAGACCAAACCGCTGATGGGGGATTTATGATTGGTGGTGGAAGTACCATTAGAAAAGTGGACCAACATGGCTTGACTCAATGGTCTCGTAACTTAGGGCCTAATCAATATCTTACTGACTTTACCCCCATGTCCAATGGGAATTATGGTTTTGCCAGTCACTTGACCAATTCTCTTCACAGGACCTTTCCTGCAAGTTCTATAGGTGACCCTATTATTGGAATTTTTGATCCTAATGGAAATGTAATTGCTACGAATACAATCAGTCTACCTCCAAATCTTGGCGGAAGTAGTGCTCCAGGTTCTACAGGTACTTATTATCTGGATGAGTATTACAGCAATTCATTCACCTATCATTCTGTAGTAGAAAGTCCATCAGGAGGCGTAATTGCTCAAGGAAATTATACTTACATCTCACATGGATGGGATGATGCCCTCCCGATGTCTGATTTAGACATTTTCTGGGAACCGCTACCATCCACTATTGAGCGGCATGGTAACAATAATGTAACTATCCATAATTCAGCTTCAAGTGGTTTTGCTGTAGAGACCTCCTCTATCAATCCATTTTTAACAGGTTTCGGAGGTACCAAAAGTACCTGCACCATAAAAGATTCTAGCGGAAATATGATTACACTATATGCCCAAGCCTCTTCTGCCACTTACGAAAATTTTTATCTACGCAAAGCTTCTACACTAACTCATACACCCACAATCACGAGTCAGACCTCCTCTATCACTAACAATTCAGGTTTATATCCAACTCATATGAGCCTAACAGCTGATCAAGGAGTTTTAGTTACTGCTGTCAGTTCTAATGGTACTGTATATCTAAGTAAATTCAATGCTAGCTTAGTGGAAGAGTGGACTCAGACCTTACATTCTGTAGGAGGGCTTGCCCGTGAAAACCTAGTTTTCACTCCAGCATATAATTTCATGAATAATATCCTTCCTGAAGAAACACTCAATATAAGATATAAGGATGCAGTGACACCAACTAATGATGGTGGAGCTATTGTTGCCAGTGTCAATAATACTAAAAACAGTATTGTACTCACTAAACTTAATGCTACAGGACAAATCCTTTGGACTAAATCACGTTTGGTTTCTAATAGCAATAAAATTCTTATTAGAGATATTAAAGAATTAGCTGATTCCAATGTAATTGTGCTCGTAAACAATACTAATACCAATCTAAATCAATTGATCAATACCTCTATTTATAAGTTTGACCAAAATGCTACGGTTGCCAATTACACACTATCTGGAAAAGTATTCTATGATGCTAATAGTTCTTGCAGTTATCAGTCGGGGGAAGCCTTGCTAAAAGATATTGTTGTGCAAGCAACCCATATTAATACTGGTTCTATTGCTCTTGGAGCTAGTGATATCAACGGTAACTATGAGTTATTTGTTGATAGTGGAGATTATACTATTAGCATAGTGTCCCCTTACTATTATCATCAACTCAACTGTACTTTACCTACTATAGTCAGCAATAACAGCAACAGCACCTTAGATATTCCTTTGGAAAATAACATCAACTGTCCTTTCCTTCAGGTAGAAGTTGGAACGCCATTCCTACGCCGATGCTTTCCGAATACCTATAATTTGACTTACTCCAATCTCAGTGCAGTAGATGCTCCCAATACTCAGATATGGGTCGAATTGGATCCATTCCTAGTATTGGACTCTACCTCTGTTCCTATTGCTCAACAACAAGGTGATTCTATTTTATTCCACTTGGATACCGTACGAGCTGGTCAAGGAGGGCGTATCCAAATTCATGCTACCGTTAGTTGTAATAGTGCACTTGGGCAAGCACATTGTGTTCGTGCTCATATTACTCCTGATACAATCTGTATCATTCCACCTAACTGGAATGGTGCTGATATTCATGTCCAAGCTACCTGTGGCACAGATTCTGTTCGTTTTAGGATCGAAAACAAAGGTAATGCCATGAGCTTACCTCTCAACTACACCGCTATTGAAGATACTACTGTCTTTATGGCCAATACCTTCCAACTCGCTGCTAATACAAGTCTCTATTTAGCTTTCCCTACTACAGGAGCTACTTACCGAGTGGAAGCCGAACAACCAGCCAACCATCCTTGGTCTACTACTACCGCTGCTGCTGTAGAGGGCTGCACTAATAGTGGATCTAGTAGCACGGGTTTCCTAACCCAATACTTTGAAGATGATGCCTCTCCTTTCATTGCCATTGATTGTCAACAAAACATTGGTTCTTATGATCCTAATGATAAGCAAGGTTATCCAATCGGGTATGGAACACAACACTTCATCGAACAAAATCAAGATCTAGAATATAAAATTCGTTTCCAAAATACAGGTACTGACACTGCTTTTACAGTAATGATACTAGATACCATATCTCCTTTATTAGATATCAGTACTATTCAGATGGGGGCTAGTAGTCATGATTATATCTGGAATATAGAAAATAACAATACCCTCAAGATTGTCTACAACAATATTGAATTGCCTGATAGCAATATCAATGAACCTGCTTCACATGGGTTTGTCAAATTCAAGATCAAACAGCAAAATAATGTTCCTCTAGGGAATGTCATTAATAATAGTGCAGCTATCTATTTTGACTTCAACCCACCTATTATTACCAACACAACAGTCCACACTTTGGGAGATAATTTTATGGATGTTCAGATTGTAATGACCAACAATACTAGTTTGGAGGATAAGATTGCTGTAGAGGTGAAAGTTAGCCCTAATCCTTTTGTTGATCACACAATAATTGAGATCATGGAGCCTCAACTACTCCCTACTAATACTCAATTTATTGTCTACAATAGCCTAGGGCAAGTAGTAAAACAGATGGAAACTAATGGTAATAATCAATTTAGGCTAGAACGGAATGGATTGAATACGGGAATCTATCATTTTGCTATTCAGACAACAACGGGTAAACTACTCCATACTGGACAACTTATTGTTCAGTAATAAGATAGTTTAAAACAGTATTGACACACTTACTCGAAAAACATACCCACTTACTCAATATGGGCAATAAAATGATGTTTCAATTAATAAATGATGTAATTTTATATCATCAAAGAAAAACAAATGAGCATCTTTATTATAAAGAATATTAAAAGATACTTTTAAGAATATACTATTGTAGTAGATAGTTGTAGTAGTGCGAGGAGAATGTCCAAAAGACATTCTCTTTTTTTATTTTCTACAGGATGCTGTTAGAGCATGTTTGAAATTATATTTTTCAATATGAACGCTGCATTCAGAGATTCAGTGAATCTCTGAATCAAGAG
>CAYOJF010000138.1:0-11435 GCA_964404215.1 uncultured Aureispira sp.
GAGGCTTATTTAATCCAAAATCAATTCATTTTCGCCCAAATCGTTGATTTTGAAGGACTTAATTCTTAAACATGCTCTAAAGTAAACCAAAGTGGTTTGAGTATTTCTTGGGGAAATATTCAAACCATTTTTTGTATCAAATTTGTGCTATAACAAAAATGTGATGTCAAAAAAAGTAATAGTAGAGGACTGGGGTAGAATTCCTTATCAAGCTGCCTGGGACTTGCAAACGGAGGTCTTTCAGTCTGTCATTGCCACAAAAGTGGCGAATAGAAAAGTAGCAGAAGAAGAAAAGCAAATGCAAAAGCATTATTTCTTTTTTGCAGAACATCCTCATGTTTATACTTTGGGTAGAAATGGGAAAGAAGAGCATCTTTTATTGTCGGAGGAGGAACTTAAGACCAAGGAAGCTACGTTTTATAAAATAAATAGAGGAGGAGATATTACGTATCATGGTCTAGGGCAAGTGGTAGGGTATCCTATCTTAGATTTAGACGAATTTTTTACAGATATAGGGCGATACATTCGATTGCTAGAAGAAATGGTGATACGGACATTGGCGGAGTACCAAATCATAGGAGAAAGAATCAAAGGATTGTCTGGTGTCTGGATAGACGCAGAATTGCCCACTGCTCGAAAAATATGTGCGGTAGGCGTTCATTTGAGTAGATGGACTACTATGCATGGTTTTGCCTTTAATATCAATACAGATTTGTCTTATTTTGGTTATATAGTCCCTTGTGGAATAGAAGATAAAGCGGTTACTTCTCTAGAACAAGAAGTAGGACATACTGTAGATTTGAAAATGGTTAAAGAACAATTGATCAAACACTTTGTTGATTTATTTGAAGCAGAAATAGAAATAAAATATGAAGAAGGACATACCAGTTAAAAAAGTAGAAGATATTGCAATTGCAATAGTCCCAAGTGAGAAAGATCCTGGTTTTTGGGATGTATATTTGATTAATCTCAAAAAGAATGGAATCAAAACCGTATTGATCGTATCTCGAGGTTATGGTGAGAAAGAAGGGGAAAAGGTAGAAACGAATAAACTACGCTATTTTTATGAAAATATAGGAGCAGAGATGGCTGTAAAGGTTGAGCTTGTTGATGCTCAGCTTTTTGACTTATCTCATGAATATTGGGTCTCGTTTGTAGAGAATGATTTCATGTACGATCGAAAATATGTATTTGTGCGAGGTAGTCTATTATTGTCAGAAAATCTCACACAAATACCTATTGTAGACAAAAAAGGAATTATGATAAAATAGGATTATTTTACCAATTGTAATTCGTATTTAGATAGTGGAGCACCTTCAGGCGTAAACTCAAAAGTAATCGTCATCGTTTCGTCTGAAATTTCCTTAATCGCAAATTTAATATCATCGTTGATTTGGATGACTTGATTGCTAACAGTATAAGGAGCTTTTTCTATATCCATTCCTAGTAATGGCAATAGGTTGGACTGTATCGAGGCCTCATCGAACGCGAATTGTGTTCCACTAAGGAGCTCTAACCCGTCATTTCCATTGATTGTAGCAGCATTGATAGACCATTCTCCAACCAATTGCTTTTTTATGGTTTCGGAATTGTCACCACCACAAGCGGCAAATAGAGTAATTGTAAAACATAAAAGTAGAAAATTTTTCATAAAGCATTTACTGTTTTGGAGCTTGTCTAAAGTTATTTCTTTCAATAATATAGATATTAGAGTTTTTATGCTCATTCAAATTCATTTTTTCGGTTCATAACTCTTACTAAAAGAGTGAAAAAAGAGATGAGGAATAGCGTAAAATAAATTCGTAGATTACGAATGAAAGTAAATTTAGCGTAGCTTTTAAAGTGAAATAGTATTCAAACCAAATATAGAAAAAGACTGTAGTAGAAAAAACAAAAGGGAAGATTTATTTTAAATCTTCCCTTTTGTTAGATACTAGAGACTCGTTTTTTACTCAAGACCTCTACTGTTTTACAACAATTCTCTTCTGTTTGACTCCATCAATATCTAAGACTAAAACATAAGTACCTGTTGCTAAGTTATTGATATTGAAGCTTGCTCGTTGGATTCCTGCATCAATCGTACCCAAAGATTGTGTAGCGATGTTTTTTCCTGTGATATCAAAAAGGTATAAATTTACTTGACCTGTTTTGGCAATAGTGTATTGCATACTAATTTGATTGGTAAAAGGGTTGGGATAAATACTAAGAAGAACATTTTGGTTCTGATCTCGTGGGGTTTGTACAGAGGTAGTTTGCAACCTAGGATCCAATGGAGCTGGGATAGCAATTTGGCTAGTACTAGGTATTGCTGCTGCTGCTGAAACACTGAGTTTACGAGAAAGGTGGTCGGTTTTCCAAGAAGCACCCCACTGTTCATTGGGACTAATTTGATCCACTCTATCTACATAATACCAATCAGCTTGTGTACGTTGTTTGTTGATATCTAAAATATAGTAGCCTTTTTCAGTAAGGTCAATATACTTCATGTGGTCATTTTGTGAACTCAATAGACTTGCTGCAGTATTACCCAATCTAGCAATAGCGTCTAAACTAGGAGAAGTGACACTAGTGACCACAAATTCGACTCCGGCACTACCAGAACCATTAGATCCATTATAGGTCGCAGTGGGCAAGTCATTTGCCCAAGAGGTGTGAATGTCGCCAGTGAGCACCACAACGTTTTGGATATTATTGGCAAAGATGGAATCATATAAATTGGTACGCTCACGAGCGTAGCCATCCCATTGATCGTCATTACCAAATTGTTGTCCAAAGGGAAGTGGATTGACATCTAGAGGTGCCATCATTACTTGTTGTCCTAATATTTGCCATTGGGCAGTAGAGGTATCCATATTATTAGTTAACCAATCAAACTGATCCTTTCCTAATAGTGTTCTATTCGGATCATTGGCATTACTAAATCCTTGCTCTTGACGACCCTGTAGACGAGTATCCAACATATTGAGTTCTACTAAATCTCCATATCTGAAATTACGATAGATTCTTTGTGTGTCTACAGTTGGATCAGGCATTCGAACAGGCATCCATTCAAAATAAGCTTTAATTGCTTCTGCTTTTCTATTAAACCAGTTTCCTTCACTGTTGTCATGGTTATCAGCACCATTTTGCCAAGAGTTGTTAGCCGTCTCGTGATCGTCCCAAATACAAATAAATGGATATTGCTGATGTAGACGTAAGAGTGCTTCGTCAAGGCGATAATGTGATAGTCGCATTCTATAGTCACTTAGATTGACAATCTCTGTAGATGGTTGATAGGTTCTTGCTGATCCATATTCGCCATCACCGTATTCATAATAATAATCGCCTAAATGAATGACAGCACTGACATCGTTCCGTTCGGTAATTCTATCATAAGCATTGAAGTATCCATGAGCATAGCTTGCACAGGAAACCACCGCAAAACGAAGGCTGTCTATATTGCCTCTAGCAGCAGTTTTGGTTCTCCCTCTTACTGAACGTTGTCCTTGATATTCAAATTCATAGTAGTAATAGCTATTGGGGTCCAAATTAGATACATCTACTTTGACTGTGAAATCAATATCATTAGAGGTCGTGACTGTTCCAGAATCTACAATAGTAGTCATACCTGTATCCACAGCCATTCGCCAATGTACGTCTGCTATTGTGTCTGTAGTAGTAACTCTTGTCCAAATAATAACTCTATCCTGCAATGGATCTCCTGAAGCAACTCCATGGTAAAAAGGGGCTAGACTAGATCTTGCAGCTGAACGATGTGGATATTGAGCAGATAAATTGGTGGAAAATGTAATTGAAACAATAATAAAAAGAAGAAAACGATACATAGACAAAAAATTAGAAAAAAATCTTAGAATAAATAATAGATATTTGAGGGGAATAGTAGGTGTGGCTTTGAGGTGTATTTGCTACACTAATAAGTTAGAATTACTGGAGTCTTGTAGTGTACGAAAACAACCACATTTAGAGACCTTTAGACTAATAACCTATAATATAAATGGAATCTTTTAGATGTGGAATAAGTAACTCTCTAAGATAATTAGATTTACCTAAAAAACATAGCTTAGTATCTATTTCATTCATATTAACTTTTATTGGGCTAATTTTTCACTTAAGATAGATTGAATACTCAGTTTGGAAAAATTTTTGATAAGGAACTTGACATGTACGCCAAATCAAAAGTGATGGACTGAAATTGTGAAATTTTTATAAGGTATTGCCATAAAAATGAATACTGAAGATCAAATAGATAAGGAAGGGTTGATTAATTAGTTTATTTTAGTTAATTTTGAAGGCTGTACATACATAGACAACTAAAGACTTGTGTCTCTATGTATACATTACGATTAAAGAAACCCCATTTGTAGGGGAACCAAAACATATTCTTATCAAATTATGTTCTGTAAGCATGCAGACTGGTAGGAGCAATATCGATAAATAACAAACATAGAAAAGATTAGCGGTAGCCTAATTTTCTTCTACACTAAACACTAACAAAATGAAACGTAAATTATTCTTTTTTTTGTCTTTTTTAGCCAGCGTTAGCTTATCTGCACAAGATGATAATCTGATTGCTAATGGGCAGTTTTTAGAAGGGACTGATAGCTGGGAAGTTCTACTGAATGATGCAAGGGAACCGATCAAAGCCCATATAGAGAAAGGGAATTCTTATAAAGAATACGGATTAGCAGATAATTTTATTGGAACCAATTTTGTAGAATTGGATGAAAAATCAGCTGTGCAACAAGAGATTAAAACAGCTCCTAACAAAACGCATGTACTTTCTTTTGCTTATGCTCACCGCCCTAATGCAGGAAACAAGCAGTTGATAGTAGCAGTAGATGGGAAGGCGATCTATACAACTACTGTTAAAAATGAGACAGGAACAGGTGTTTTTATGTATAAAAGTGTCAGTTTTACACCAAAGTCTAATGATACAAAAATAGCTTTTTATTCTGTTTCACTGGATGGAGCAGCCGATAAAGGGGTTTTGCTGACAGATATAAAGTGTGTTAATGGGACTAATACTAAAGAAATAACTAAATACAACGATATTAAATATTGATAAACCTAAATCTAAAACTCAAATAGAATGAATTTAAAAAGCAATGTATTTAAGTTTTTCATTTTTACTATTTTACTAGCTTTTTTATCTTCTTGTGATAAAGAAGATATACAAGCAGCGGAAGACTCGGTCATTGGATCATGGAATGTAACTCAAATTAAATCTCACTATGGCTATAAAAGTTTGGGAACAATTACAGACGAAGGAATATTAGGTACCTTTAAATTTACTGAGAATTCTGTAGAATATAGTTTTACTCGAAACGATACGTTATACAGTGATACTACGACTTGGAACTTTAATGCAGAAGAACCATCTCGTGGGTTTTTACAATCAACTATTTATACCATTGATATAAAAGATCGGTTTGTTTTTGATGTTACTTATGAAAATGGAACCATAAATTCAGAGAAAAATGCTCAAGAGATGACTTTATTAAGGGAATCAGAGGATTGTATGAATGGAGAAATTAGTATAGAACTACGTTTAGAGAAATAATATTTACTATAATGATTATTCTGATGAGTTATTTCTTCAATAGAAATAGCTCATTTTTCTTTAAAGGATGGGGATATGTGAAAAAATAAGGAAATGTCTAACTATTATCTTCGTTCATATGAATGAAGATATTCTACAGAATAAAGACAATAAAAGCCAAGACTGAAATTAAATCAGCCTTGGCTTTTATTGAAAATGAATCTTCTAGGAAGGTTATTCGTTTTCTCCTTCTAGTATTTTTATCATTCTTTTTTCTTTTTCTGTCAGTTCTTTTTTCTTAAACTGCTTAAAAAACTTACCCCAAGCTAAAGGGTCGAATATAGACTGAGGAGCAACTTGACCTTGATAAGAATAGTCACTAGTTTGTTTACGAAGATAATAAGAGGCACTTTCTTTTCCATCAGGATCCGTCGCATTAGCAATAGCTATTAGCTGGTTTTTGTCTAAATTCTCTCTGGCAATATTCTCCAATTCCATTGATCGAGTTGGTTGTAGTGCTAGAAATTCAGCAGACAGGTTATTTCTATCAGGCCAAGGAAAAACAGTAACTTCTTCTAACACAACGGGAGCTGATTCTAAAGTGACAGGAAGACTATAATAAAGCCCTGCTACATCAGTAGGCACAGTAATGACTAAGTCTTTGTATCCAATGGCATTAAAAGTGATTTTTTGTCCTTTTTTGACTACAATAGAGTACATGCCTTGATAATTGGCGTAAGTTCCTCTTGTAGTACCTTCTACACCAATCGTTACGAAAGGAACATACTCAAAACGCCCAGCTTCATTTTTGGTAGCGATTAGGCCATATACTTCTACTAGTTCAGAGTCTTCTTGGGCAAATGTAAATGATATGCTGGATAGCAAGAATAATAGTATGAGTAGATGTTTCATAGGTAGTTGTTTTATTTAGAATAAGTCTAACTGGCATTCTCTATTATAAACGAGAAATACTTCCTTTTAGTTGGACATTGAGCCTTTTAATTTTTATTTAGCTGACTTAGTAGTTTATCTGTCGTTATGGTACAGTCTGGTAGTAATTTCTTGAGCATATTGATTTGCTCTGGTGTTTCATGATAAGCAGAAAGAACAACTAGCTTAAGGTGTTTGGATTGACCTATTATATCATGAATATTATCCATAGAGTGTGTGTTGGATCGGTGTAGATGAAGCTCACGCAGTGTGGCGATTTGTGGAAACTCTGCTGGAAGCTGAAAAACCCTAGAAAAGTAAGATGCCATATGAGAACCTTTGAACACTATAAGTGGGCATTGTAAAATTGCATCTGGAAATTCTTTGAAATTATTATGGCTCAAATCTAATTCTGTTAATGCCTTCAATTTACCAATTGATTTATTGATACTTTTTAGATTGTTGCCACTAAGATTAATTCGCCTTAGGTGTTTAAATTTGGCAATTCCTGTAGGTAGTGTAGCAATCTTATTGCCACTCATATCGAATTCTTCTATTTGCTCTGCATTGGGAATTAAAAATACTTCTTTTGGGATCTTCCCAATTCCTTTTTTTCGGAATACCCACTTATTGCCTTCCTGAAATTGAGCGAAAAAAGTAATGAGCTGAGCACTGTTTAAATGGTTGATCAAGTATTCATATCCATGACCATATTTTTCAATTAATGCTTTTGCTAATTTGATACCATCCAATTCATCTTGAGAAGCACTGACATAATATGCAATATTTTTAGCAATAGTTTTTTCGTTTGGATCAAAAGTACTGCTACGAGATAGTTTCTTTTTTGAATCAAGCAGGGTAATAGTTTGTTGGCTGGCAATTGCTTCAATTTCTTTTCGAGCTTGTGCTCGAAAATGTTCATCAGTTGTTAATTTGCAAACAGCAAAAAGCTCTGTAAGGAGCTCTTTGCTGGCATTTTTACCTTTCATTATTTCAAACGCTAATGCGGTATTTGTATCGTCCGTGCTCAAAAAAAGTGAGTATATGTTTTTTATTTCTTCTGTTGAAAAATCCATGCCTCTGGGGTTATTGGAACAATTTGTAAATATCATTTCCATTGGCAAATAGCAATAGACTGATTAAGAGTACAAAACCAACGAGTTGTGCTATTTCTAGTGTTTTTTGGCTTACAGGTTTGCGAGCAATCATTTCATAGAGCAAAAAGACTACATGCCCACCATCTAGTGCTGGTATGGGGAGTAAGTTCATAAACCCTAGGATTAAAGATAAAATGGCGGTCATTCTCCAGAAGTGCTCCCAGTCCCACTCTGTAGGGAAAAGCTTTGCGATAGAAATAAATCCTCCTAAACCATCTCTAGCGTCTATTCGACCTGTAAACATCTGTCCGAAGGCAGTAATTTGTGTCCCTAAAAAACTAGTACCTTCATTGAATCCAGCAGGAATTGCTTCAAAGAAACCATATTTTTGGCGTTTGTAATCAAAAAATAAATCAGGTCCAAAAGGAGCAATACCCAATTTACCTGTAGAGTCTGCTTTTACTTGAACTTCCTTTTTGACTCCATCTCTGTAAAGACCTATCGTTACTTTTTGATTTTTATAATTACCAATTTCACTTACAAATTGGTCAAAGAAGCGGACTTCTTTACCATTAATGGAAACTAAGGAATCCATTTCTTCGAATTGCTTAGATTTGGCAGCTGGCCTTCCCTCTTTTATTTCACCTATTACAAAAGGCATACGAGCCATGAATAAAGGCTGACGATTTTGTTTTGGAAGTTTTAGTATAGAACTATCAGCAACAGTCAAGTTGATTTCTTTTCCATCTCTACGAACTACTAAAGTATTTTTTTCATTGAATAGCATTTCATTGATAACAATACCAGGATTAAAACGCTCTAACTTTTGATCTCCAACTTGTAGAATTTGATCTCCTGCTTTTAGTCCCATTTCTTCCCCAAGTTGAGATGGCATGAGTCCGTATGTAGCATTTTCGAGCGGTAGGTAGAGTTTTCCCCAAACAAAAAGCCCAATAGAAAGTAAGAAAAATCCTAAGATAAAATTGACGGTAACACCACCCAACATAACGATTAACCGTTGCCAAGCTGGTTTGGAGCGAAATTCCCAAGGTTGTGGTTCTTGAGCGAGTTGTTCTTTGTCCATGCTTTCATCGACCATACCAGATATTTTGACATATCCCCCGAGCGGTAACCAGCCAATCCCATATTCTGTTTCGCCTTTTTTGACTTTGTAGAGCGAAAACCAAGCATCAAAAAATAAGTAAAATTTTTCGACACGCATTCCAAATTTTTTGGCAGGCCAAAAATGCCCTAATTCGTGTAGTGTAACTAATATTGACAAACTCAATATCAGTTGTAATGCCATGATTAAATATCCCATTTATGTTTTTTTGTTATCAATGATTGTCTGTCTTCGTATTGCCCTATATTTGGGCGTATTTGTGTATATTTACAAAAGTACGAAAAGAAATAAAACTAAGAAACAGATTAACGAATAGTTATGTTTTACGAATTTGAAGGTTATCGCCCTGTAGTAGATCCTACAGCTTTTGTTCATCCACAGGCAAATGTGACGGGCAATGTTATTATTGGAAAGAAAGTCTATATAGGTCCAGGAGCAGTTTTGCGTGGAGACTGGGGACAAATAGTAGTAGAAGATGGAGCCAATGTACAAGAAAATTGTGTGGTACATATTTTTCCAGGAAAGCGAGTCACCTTGAAAAAAGGAGCTCATATTGGTCATGGAGCGATCATACATGGGGCCACTGTTGGGCAAAATGCCTTGGTTGGTATGAATGCGGTACTCATGGATGATGTAGAAGTGGGAGACAACTGTATTGTTGGAGCCTTATGCTTTGTACCTGCTAATACCAAGATTCCTAATCAGAAATTAGTAGTGGGTAATCCAGCTAAAATTATTAAAGATTTGAGTGATGAAATGGTGCAGTGGAAAGCAGAAGGAACAGGACTGTATCAAAAATTGCCTGCTCAATGTCATGCTACCCTAAAAGTTTGTGAACCGTTAACAGTAGTGCCAGAGAATATCCCTATTCAAGATTTTTCTGATTACCAAACTTGGCATGATAAGAAGGCCGCTAAAAAGTAAATGTTTTTTGCTAATTCATGAAATTGATCAATATGCTCTAAAGAGATGATTTTCCCTGGTTTAAACAACTAAAGACTATGATAAAGACAGAATGGATTTACGAATACAGAAATAAGGAAGCGAGAACCAGCTTGGAAGGCGATAGAATATTAGTAGATGGGATGTTTGGTAAGAGAGAGCAGACGATAGGAGCATTTTTGAGCTGTCAATTTCTACAGGCACCTTTAGCAATAGAAACGAAAATTTGTCAGTACATTGTCCAAGAGTTTGAATGTAATAAAGCTTGGGAAGAAACAACCAAATGGAGATACCAATTCTGGAAAGCAATTGATTTGGACGCATTGGAGATATTAATAATTAATAATAAAACTCTTCATTTGGATGCTCAATATCACTTTACACGAGTAGGGGAATATACCATGCAGGAGTTAGGGGGAGGAAGTGAGACAGAAATGAATGCACAACGGTTAGATCATCTCTTCTTTTGGGGAACACGCTCTTTGAAGTTAGATTTGAAGACACGAACTAATATTAAAAAACAACTCTGGGGTGCTTTGGATGATGCTAGCATTACCTTTACCTATCAAGATGGATTTCCTTTGTTTGATTATGATTTGATTGAGCGGGAAAAGTGGGAAAAAGTAATAGGTAGGAGCGGCGAATACCTAGAAATATTACCCAACAAAGGAGTAGAGATAGGAGGATGGGATAATCCACGGAGTGGAGGAAGCCAAATGCACAGTATAGAAACAATTTGGGCACATACCGCTGCTTATATTCCTGCTACTTTACGGGTACATTTACCAGAAGTGAAAAAATACTTAGAGAAAGGAATCCTTTCATAAAACCTATCCCAATGCCCCAGTTAATTGCTCACAGTATTTTTAGGAGATTAGTCTTATTTGTTTTTGTCTTATCATGTAGTAAAATAGTGATGGGGCAAGATATCCTTAATGGGTTTACTTACCAGTTGACAGATAGAGTTTCGTTTCAAACGACCGTCAAAGATGTTAGGTTGGTAGGAAAAAGTGCTACTTATAGGGTGGGACGCACAAATGAGCGTAGAGAGATATTATATACTGCTATTTTGGGAATCGAAGAGAAAACGAAGCACTGTACTTCTTTGCTACACAACAATGAAACGAAAGAATTAGAAGTACAGTATTTTGATACAATAGGAGAACCGAAGGCACTTTCTGCTGAAGAGGAAGCAGAGTTTTATCAATCTTTATGGACTTATGCCAAGTTTTTGTATGCAGAAAATTATACACTTCATGGTAGGCAGCAATACTACAGAAAGGGTAAAATAGCAGAGAAGTATCCTTATATAGATATCTATTACGAATGGAATGGGATAGATTATGAGGAAGTCCAAGAGATACGAGAGCAGCTTAAAGAAGAAAAGAGACGGGAAAGAGAGGAGGAGGAATGGTGTGAGGAAGAAGAGGAAGAAAATATATTAGTTAGTATATTTTCAGGAATGTTCGAGAATATAGGACCTATATATAGTCCACCTAAAAATTATACAGGTAAAATGGTAAGATTAATTCTTGTTCATCAGAATTTACACCAAGTAGAAACTACCAACCTATCTACTTATAAAAGACCTCGAAAAACGTTTAAAGTTATAAAGTCAAGCTTTGATGATTTTGTTGATGGGTTGACTATTGAATAGGTACTTAATAACAAGTCTAAAATTATGAATTAGACATTATTACGAATAGATTAGTAAGAGCATGTTTAAAAATTAAGTTCTTCAAAATCAATGATTTGGGCGAAAATGAATTGATTTTGGATTAAATAAGCCTCTTTTTGGGTTTGA
>CAYOJF010000139.1:0-8502 GCA_964404215.1 uncultured Aureispira sp.
CGTTTGCTCTCTTCATGCTGAGCCGCTAATGCCAAATCTAATGCTTCGCCAATATTGGTACCTCCTATTGGGTCTATATCTTCAATAAAAGCGACTGCTTTTGCTTTGTTTTCTTTATTGTAAGGGCTTACTTTTCCAAACAAAGCACTCGCTTCTGTAGAAAAGGGAACAATCTCAAACCGATCACCTTCATTCAAATTTTCGATACAAAAACGTAAGGCTTTTTTAGCTTGATCTAGCTTTTCACCTGCCATCGAACCAGATTTATCCATCACAAAAACAATGTCTTTAGATACCACTTTTTGTTTCGCATCAAACCCCGGACTCAAATTCATGAAAAAATATCCATTAGCATCTTTTTGATCTTTATAGTTCAGTACTGACAATCCCAAATTGGCATTATCTAGTCCAATATACAATTGAAAGTCACGATCTTGCTCTACTTTTTCTGCCTCAAACCCAACCGTAGCCTCATTGGCTCCTTTCCGAATAACCTCTACCGTATGCGTAGGGCAATAAATAGTCTTCAATTTGTCTTGACAAGTAATATCAATCTTAAAACTAACTTGATTCATTGCTTTAGCAGCATGTTTTTTGGTATTCATCGGAAAAGTATACGCAAGCGTATTATTATCTTTTTCTAATGTTTCGGTATACGTCAATTCTATTTTTTGTTCTTTTTGGGGCAAAATGGGAAAAATACGTACTCTAAACATCCCATTCCCATAATATTCCAACAAAGCTGGATCTTTAGAACGTCGGACGATCTCTTCGTATATCTTCTTCGCTTTTTGGGCATCCAATAGTTCTGCCTGATGCTTTACTCCATTGATATCCATACTAAACTTAGAGATAACGACATCCTTAGGTACTGGAAACAGGAAATAGCCTTCTAATTGTCGATTACTATTATTGTAAAAGACTTGCTTTATGGTGGTAGTAGCTGTTCGACAATGAATTTTAGTTTCCACCTGTGTAGAGCGAGACTCTAATGGGAATAAATTAACATTGCTAGTGCTATGTTGATTGGGGTTATTATGCTTGTCAGGCATTACAATAATAAATCCACCAGCATACAGGGCAACTGTTGGCAAACAAAACAACAATACTAAAAATATATTTTTCATTGATCTAGGTTTTTGCTTTGTAAATTTAAAATTTGGATTTCTTCTACTCAGAGTCTTACATTATATTAGATGTCATCCAATTGTATTTTGGTGTGTTCTTTCTATTCTGTTTGTAATTTTTATGGAATCGCCTTAATTTGGTTTTGAAAATTGAATATAATTAAAGAACTTTAGCTACTTAATTTTTTAAAAGACCACTATATAATTATATATGTTTTCAGCTTCTAAACTAGACACACCGACCTCAACGATCCCCTTACCTATGACCCTAGATGAAATTATTCTAATAGATGATGACAAAATCATTACCTCTATTCATTCCAAAATGATTACAAATATACTACCTCACACGAGTATTAAATCATTTGAAAATGGAGAAGAAGGCTTACGTTATATGCTCAATTCAATTGACAATAATCTCAAAACATTGGTATTGGTTGATCTTAACATGCCCGTAATGAATGGTTTCGAATTTTTAAATGTTTATGAAAATGCACTCGCTTATCAAGACCATTCCTTTACTATCTGCTTATTGACTAGTTCAGAAGACGAGGAAGACATTCAAAAATCTAAGAAATATCCCTCTGTATTAGATTACGCCACTAAACCACTAACCCCTAAAAAAATCAAATCCATACTAGAGCAAGCAATGGCAAAATTTCTCATTTAGATTTCATTAATAATTTCGCCCCAATACCCCAATTCATAAAACACTAAAAATCAGACACTTAATTCTATTTTAATTAATACATTGTTAATCTACCTCTACCAAGAAACCTCTATTGACTTTTCTCCGTTTTTATATTTGTAATTCAATACGATGCAAGTAAGAATACTCCAATAATAGTATTCTTACTTATGACCTAAAAACTAGATAAAGCATATGAAACAGACACTCTCACTGGTACTAGCAGGAATGCTAGGTGGAGCTTTAGCACTTGGTGGTGCACAGCTTTTGCAACCAACCAATAACACTACACTCCCCATTTCTAATCAGGAAAAAATTACAGAAAATAAAACAGCTCCGATTGCCAAACAATTGGTCAATGGGAATACCACTTTAACTCGTCCCAATAGCTTTGAATTAGCTGCCAATGCGGCGATGCCCTCTGTGGTAAGTATCAAATCTACTACCCAGTACAAAGCTAAAAACTCTAGAGAAGAACGTTATTTTAAATATTTTGGAAAACCAAGTCCTTCAGAATCTTCTGGTTCCGGAGTTATTATCAGTGACAAAGGATATATTGTCACCAATAATCATGTTATCAATGATGCAACAGCCGTTAAGGTAACTCTCCATGATAATAGAACTTTTGATGCCGAAGTAGTCGGCACTGACCCGTCTACAGACCTTGCTGTGCTCAAAATCAATCCTGAAGGAACCATTCCAGTAATAGAACTCGCAGACTCTGATGAGGCTAAAGTTGGAGAATGGGTCTTGGCAGTAGGTAATCCTTATGACCTAAATTCCACGGTAACTGCTGGTATCATTTCTGCAAAAGGACGTGATATTAGTATCCTAAGTGGTCAATCAAGTATTGAATCTTTCATACAGACAGATGCTGCCGTCAATCCCGGTAATAGTGGTGGAGCGTTAGTCAATGCTGATGGAGATTTGATTGGTATCAATACTGCTATTTATGCTCCTTCAGGGACTTATGCAGGTTACTCTTTTGCGGTTCCTATCAATCTCGTCAAGAAAGTAATGCAAGATTTGATTGATTATGGTGAAGTGAAAAGAGGTTTCTTGGGTATCATGATTCAAGATGTCAATAGTGATATGGCCAAAAACCTTAATCTAACGGTTAACAATGGCGTTTATGTCAGTGATTTGATTGATGGAGGAGCTGCCAAAGCTTCTGGAATTCAGATTGGTGATGTCATCACTAAAGTAAACGACAGAAGTACCAATTCTGTTTCTAAGTTACAAGAGCAAATTGGAAGTAGAAATCCTGGAGAATCGGTTGTAGTAACTGTTAATCGAGCAGGAAAGTATCAAGATATATCGGTACAATTGACCGAATAAAAGGGTACACATACCCACCATAAAATATAAAAGGTAGTTTCTTCGATAGGAACTACCTTTTTTGTATAATTTTATTACTATATTTGCAAAAGTGCAATGCCTGTGTAGCTCAACTGGATAGAGTGTTGGTTTCCGGAGCCAAAGGTTGCAGGTTCGAACCCTGCCATGGGCACTAATGACACTCAACTTTGAGTGACATCAATAGCAGAAAAACAGTATCTATAGTGGTTTAAGACCTGTTTTTCTGCTTTTTCTTTTTAGAGTAGCTTACATAGCTGCTTGTCTATTTACACGGCTTTTTGTTACCCATTTGTTACCTGTTTAGCACGTTTTTGGTACTTTCATTCTGTACCAAAGCGATACTAAACCTATATAACAGATGATTAAGTTTTCAGTAATTTATAATTTCAAGAAGAAATTATTGAAGGATGGCACCGCCCTCATTCAAATTCGTGCTTATTCCAAAGGAAAAAGAAGATATTTTTCGACGGGTATTTATGTTACCCCCTTTCAGTGGAGCGAAAAGCTCAACCAGGTAATCGACCATCCCAATACCTTTCAGTACAACAGTGAAATCAGACGACAGATCAATGGATTAGAAGCCTTTGCCTATGGCATCATCCAAAAACAAGGAGCGATCTCTCTGCAGCAACTCGATGCCTTTTTCAAATACAGCGATACCGAGTCGTTTACTGCCTTCTGGCAATACGAGTACAAACACGACACCATGCTCGCCAAAGAAACCAAGAAAAAGCACAAAACGGCTCTCAATTATTGGATACAGTTTCGCAAAGATGTCAAATTCCATGAATTAGACTTCAATCTCATACATCAGTTTGATCAGTTTTTATACGACAAAAACCTGCATATCAATACTGTCTACACTCATCACAAACAAGTTCGCAAATATATCAACCTGGCCATAAAGAAAGCCATCTTTGACGCCAACAAAAACCCTTACTTACATTTCAAGCCCAAAACAGTTCCCACTGAACGAGTGGTATTGACGCAAGAAGAAGTGCTACAGCTGGAGCAGCTGACCTTTACCAAAGAAAATCAGTTTTTAGCACTGATCAGAGATATGTTTTTGTTTGCTTGTTATACTGGAGTGCGTTTTGCAGATCTCCGAGCCATTCGATATCGAGATATAGAAAAAGACCAGAAAGGATTCGTGCTTAATATCATTGCCGAGAAGACAGGCAAGCAGCTGCTCCTGCCCTTGTACAAGCTCCACAATGCCAAACCACAACAAATCCTACAACAGTACATCATACCAGGAGCCTATCCACATACCACCATTTTTCATAAATACGCCAATCAATATTACAACCGCTCTCTCAAGAAGATTGCCGCTCTAGCTAATATCAATAAGTCCATCACCAGTCATGTCGCACGACATACTTTTGCAACACATCTTGCCTCCAAGGTACCCATACACATCCTCAAATCCATCCTCCAGCATTCCAAAATAGAAACTACCATGATCTATGTCCATCTTTCTAATAAGATTGTCAATGATGCCTTAGATCGGGTGGATTGGTGACGAGATGAAAAAAGCCTAGAAGTAAATAAAATTACTTCTAGGCTTTCCTTTCTAATATCATTACTCTCCCTCCTCTCCAGGAATACCCGTCTCTACCAAATAAGTCTCAATAGCAGAATCTGCTTCTGGAGGAAAATAAGCATCACAGAACGCTTCAAATTCTTTCTCTTTCGCTTGTATAAATCCATCTGGAGCAATAAGCATGTGTCCTGTTTGCTGAATAAACTGCTCGAAATCTGGATTAATCAAACAGATTTTATCCATTGTTTTGAAATCCAGACTCTTGTACTGAGCAGGAAACAACACCTCACTATGAAAAGGATTTGATTTCAACTCGATGACACCAATACCAAAGGACTGACTCAAACGGTCTATTTCGCTGTGCAGATCGCCACTGATATCAAAAGCGACCAAATAACCATAGTTTGCCCAACTAGAATTAGAAACCGCCTGAAAGAAGCATTTTTTAAGCTCATAGTCGGTGTTAATCTCCTTCTTGATTTCGTAGGAAAATAAATCAAAGGCATCTCCTTTGTTCGTCAGTTTCATCAAGGCATTACTTGACTTGTTCTTTAGGGGCAAAAACTTAATCCCTACCATATCAGGATGAATCCATTTCTGGTTGTTATCCTTGCTATTAGAAGATTTTTCGTGTGAGATCGTCTTCGAAAAGGTATTTTCGTTCTTTAAGTAACTACTCAGTAGCTTATGTAAATCTCGCTCTCGATAGACCTTTTTAGTGCTACTTGCGACAGCACTACTTTTACGAGGAATAGCTGCAATATCTAACTGGTCCTCATATTTTGCCAGATAGTACTGATAGCCTTTTTTACTTTTCACTCGTTTGACTCGAGTATCATTATTACGAATAAAATCACCCAATAAAGCTGATACCGTATCTTTTGGAGTCTTTGCCTTCTTCTCATCCCAAGCAAAGTAATTATTTGCAATAATTTCTTCATAAACCTCCTTGTAGGTCATCGTTTTCACTTCCTTGGTCAATGCCATTAATATGGCTTCTTTTATAGTCGTTGCTATCATGGGTATGATCTATACAATAGTTTGATTTATCTAATTAATTACCTTCTTTCTACTTAAAAAGCTTCCCAATAATATCATTGGGCATAGTAGGTGAACTGTCCTCTTTCAGCAATCCTGTGTCCGCTCTACTAAAGAGTGACTGCATTATCAGTTGTTTTTCTTCCTTATCGAGTTCATTATTTTCGTCTTTCAGTAGAGAAAGATAGAAATAGGTCAGCGTATGTCGCTCATCACTATCTCGTGCTAAGTGAAAAGAGCTAAACATTACCTTTGTGACTGCTCGAATGGCATACGCCAGGAAGGACACAAAAGAAATATAAATAATAGACCAGCGAATAGCCGCACTCTTATCATCATCAAAGAAAGAGATATAGATCTGCTCTGGAGTAAACCACATCAAACTACCTAACATCAAAACAACGACCCCAATTAAACCTGCCAGTATCTTTACATACAATTTCCCTTGCTTTCGCATATCTGCCGCTCTATCTGTCCAGTATTGTGCAGGCTCTGATAACTTTAGCTTTTCTTTATAAAGAGTCTCTAATTGCTCATTACGAGTGTCATATTCTGTTTGGAGCTTCTGAAATTTTGTTTCATAGGTCTCTTCTAGTTTTTTTATTGCTTTCTTGGCCTTTATATCAAAAGCAGTATGATTATTCTTTGAAGTATCAAACCAAGTGGAAAATAATTGTTCTTTCTCATTTTTTATTTCATCAACTTTTAGAGCATGTTTTTCATATTTTAAGATATGCTTTTGGAGTAACTCCTCAGATCTAGACAGCTGCTCTCTTAGTGCTTGCTCTCTCTGTTCATATTCAGTCTTTTCTATTTCTGACAGTATAAGGGGATTTTCATCTAAAAAATAATCTCGAATTAACTCTTCTCCTTTTATTGTTTCTTTTATATCAATATATCTTATTAAATACTTGAGAGCTGCAGTTGCTGCCGTTTCTGAGTATTTTTGAGCAATATCATTAAGCAAGATAAGCTCCTTGGTATCATATAGAATTCCAATTATAGTATCTATAACTAGTTCTGTCTTTAGTATTCTTTTAGTTCGAGAATTACCATAATAACTATCATGATTTACTCTCCAAATCTCATCATAACTCTCTATTGTTTCTATAATTCTTTCCTTAATGCTTACAAACTCATTCTTAGCCTCCTCTAAACAATTCGCCAAAAAATTAAGCCCCTCAAAACCTTCCGCCTGCTGATAGATGAATTCATAATAACTATACAGTCCTTTAAACTCTTGTTTAAAATTAACTAGCGAAATATTTACACTAAAAGTCTCTTCTAATAGCCAACCTAGTTTTTCTTTATCAGCTTCTATATGTTCGAGTAGTTCTGTTGGTGTCATAAGATCAAGATTGCAGTATTGGGAATAGTTATACTTTATTATACATATATAAGCATATATTGACATAACCCCAAATAATACACAAAAAAAGAGCCTCCCTTCTGGCTGCTCCCCAATCGCTCTACCCTGTTAAATAAGCGTAATTCTACAGTTTGATTTGTTTATCTGTCTGATAGACAGTATCCTTACCTTTTATTCACCTTAATAATATTAAAAACTATGTATGAATCCAATGCACGAGCCTTTTTGGTTGGCTCTGGGATCAGTACGGTCGCTATCTTTGTCTATGGAATCAAAACCAATAGAAGCTGGAAGTACTACCTCGCTACCCTACTATTTATCCCCTGGGCGGTTGGGGGGATCGCTTCGGCTATTACTCCGACTTCCCAAAAGTATCGAATAGAGTCTGCTCCCCCTACTACTCATGAAGAAAACCATAAGTAGAACCCATGTCAAAAAAGCCCTTGATGGAATATTCCATCAAGGGCTTTTTGAATTAACCTTATAGCAGAATTTTGATTAATACCCTAAATAAGGTTCTGAAAATACAAATTAATAAAATACCTAGCCATACCTGCATAAGGTTTTCCAGGTTCCATAAAATCTCTGAGAACTTTCATTTCCACTTTCAATATACCTTCAATTCTATTCGTAAATAGAATATTTCCTACTTTATCTAAAGCACATATATATTCTCTAATACGTTGGATTTGTGCTTTTATCTCAATTATTTTTTGCCTTCTTTGTTGAACTAAACCAACTCGTTGCAAAGCATAAACTCGTATAGAATTTTCCGCTCTAGCTAATTCTAGGCGGTTTAAGTTCTCTTTGGGCTGAATCAATCCATCGTCTAAATATTGGAAGTACGATTTTACATCATCAACACAGGGATTTAATAACAATCTTACATCTTCCTCTCCTTGAAAACTGCTGATATAGCTATTCTTATTAGAAAAGAATAATTGTCCTACTTCTATTGTCAATCGAGAACCTTCATCAAAAAGTGGGAATTGATCCAACTTACCTTGTACTTCCTTAACCCATTGCCCATTTTTGAATACTTTATGTGTATTTGTTTGATTGCAAAATGGACATGCTAGTAGCAAATTATCCCAATCTGCTGCAAGCCAATAGTAACCTGGTTTATGTTTAGCCTGTTTACCCTCACTCGTAATATATTCGTATCGCCCTTTAGGTCGAAAATGCTCTATATCCCCAGGGCATACTGCTATTATAGAGCTTTCACAATAGGCACACTTACCATGAAACATTTCTATCAATTTCTCCCTAACCTCTGAATCACTATATATTTTATACCCCTTTTTCGAGTGGGTACCATCACTCTTTAAAGTTTTAAAAGTTTGCTCTTTATTCCCCTCACTAGAATAAAAGTCAATTG
>CAYOJF010000139.1:8512-11173 GCA_964404215.1 uncultured Aureispira sp.
GTATCTAATATATCAGGGCAATCACTTCGCTTCACCTTTATCATAATATTCTATATTTACACTCTTCCAAATTTCTTTAACTTTAGTTACAACTTCCTCTTTCAGATCTGTTCGCTTTACTGACTCTTCTGAGAATTTCACTTTCTTCGCCAGCAATTCATCAATAACATAATACATTAATTCATCCCTAAGACTATCTCCAAAGTGTTGCTTTTCTTTTAAGTCTTCTACTAACAACTTCAATTCTTCTTTTTCCTCCTTATTAAGAGAATCTTGATTATTTAACAATTGATAATACCTAAAAAAGGTCTTTTCCAATTCAGGATCAATCAAACTAGATAAACCGAAAAATTCTGATGATAATAATTGGTCCACCCTAAATTCTGAAGGGTCTGGCAAATTCTCTATTAGTTTAGCTTCACCATTAACCTCTTTGAGGATAGCGACCTCTCCTCCTTTGATACCTCTTAAGCATAATGGGTTATGACTAGAGACTATAAACTGTATCTTGGGAAATACCTTTCTCATTTGAGGGACTATTTGCATTTGCCATCGAGGGTGGAGTTGATTCCCTATTTCATCAATGAGAATGATACCTTCTAGCTTATCAATATCGACATTCATATTATCTCCCTTTGATAAGGTCATCATAATATCTAAGGCTAATGATATGACAGATTTGTATCCTTGACTGAAAGAAGTTATTGGAGTCTTTTTATCATGGTCAAATACTAATTCTTCTTCATGTACAGTAATGTTATATCCTGCCTCTTCCATATTCAAAGGCAATAGCTCTTTCAATGAATAGGCGATTGTATCAAACCTATTTTTATCCTCTATGTACAAATCTTTCATCCATTTAATCCCATCACCTAAACATCTAATAGGATTAAATAGATTTTCGAATCGAATACGCCCTTCTTGTCGTTCTGTTTCTAACTCATCGTGGTACATTAATCTTACTGCTCCATAACCTAAAAGATAAGAATCAAAAACGCCTTCTCCCTCCCTCTTTATTTCTCCTGTAGCTCCAATCTTTGTAGTTATTTCATTATCTCTCCCTCTTTCTTTTATTATAATCTCAGCCCCTTCTGCTCCATGTTTAACCAGTTTCTTTAATTTATCTATATCCTTATAAGAATGGCTTGATATACCTATAGCAATAGCTTGAAGAACAGAGCTTTTACCTACTCCATTTTCGCCTAATAAAAATAGCCAAGGTTCACCAGAGTCTTCACTAGCAGAAGGAAAGTCTATTTCTAAGTTTACTATATTTTTAAAGTTTTTGACATGAATTTTATCAATTGGAAAGTATTGCGTCATACTTTCTCCTTCATTTATCTTGTAGTCCTCATCTTCTTTTTGTACTCTATCTTTAGGATATGCAATTGTATCGTAATCTATTCCTAATAAATCTCTTAGTGAGATATGAATATCAATCTCTTCCATCAAATATCGTTTTGAGAAATTCAGATGGGCAATGCTCTTTCTTTCTTCAAATATATCTTTAAGCTTTTGTTTAGCCTCAAGTAACATTTCATCATTAGGAGTCTCTTCAAACAAAATTAGATTTATTGCCTGATTGATAGTTATTATGACTTCTCCCCGCTCTTTCAATAAAGTTTTTCTGTTCAGCCTCAATAAATCTATAGTCGTAAATCCTTTGTCCGTGATTCCATAAATATTTCCACTCCTATCAAAATCAACCTGATCTCCTATTAAATCTTCATAAGGGCTAATTAATAGTGGTTCTTCAAAGTTGATAGAGCCTTCATCATTAGGGTTTGCTCGTTTTCCTTCAATTGGAAAGTAGTTCGCTTTATATTGACTGCATTCTTTACAAGAATAAATAAGATTATCCCAATCATAAATTAACCACCAATATAAATCTTTGTAGTAATTATCTTTATCTCTAATTCCATTATAAGGGCGAAAGCGATCTACAACTGCTTTTTCAACTGGAACTTTAGTCTCGCAATAACCGCATTTCTCATAGAATACCTCAGCTAGAGTTGTTCTCAATTCGTAATCTATCTCTTTACGGTAAGGAAAGGAGAATCTTTTTTGAGCTCGCTTATTAGACGAATAAAATTCTGCAAGCTTTTCTAAAGCCCTTTCAACCTTTTCAGATTTTAATATCTTTGGAACAATACCTTTCTCTACTTTTATCATTTTTTGGTATTTTTCTTCACGAATCTTTTGAAAATATTCCCCCTTGATTTACCTGATAATGAAACTAGTTTGTTCGTTACTGCTAAAGGCAATAAAGTGTTTGGAGAAATGCTACAATTCAATTTCTCCAAGTTCATTAGTATCATATTAATATTCTTTATGTTAATATTTTCTGAGTCTTTTCCTTCTGGAAGATTATAATAATCTGGACTGCTTACAGGGAATGTCAATATATAGATTTTATTCTTAGTTGATTTATACATTACTTTTCCACCATAATATGAGGTACTAGCATAATTACTACTCTCAGGGTCTCCTGGTAATATATAAGTATATATATGCTTATTCTTAAATAGAAAGACCTGTTGTTCTTCAATTCTATGTTCTATTTCTTTTGCATGTTCAACAAATGCCCCTGTACTTTCTATCCCTACTAAGTATTAATTCAAAATAAATAATATGTTATATTTACTTTCAAAAAGATGGGAA
>CAYOJF010000140.1:0-11120 GCA_964404215.1 uncultured Aureispira sp.
CTAATCCAAATTAGCTATTTTTTCATTCTACGGTTACTTTTGTGCGATTACTTAAGAATTAAGTTTATCAAAATCAATGATTTTGGCGAAAATGAATTGATTTTGGGATTTAATAAGCCTCTTTTTAAGTTTGATGGCCTTAGTTATCACGACTTAAAAAAGGTGTAATTAAATTCTAAATCAAACATTTGCAGCTTGAAATTAATTCTAAAAGATGCTCTAAAGCTATTGACATACAAGAAGAACAAAACAATGAACAATAAAAACCTTCAAATCGTATCTTATAACTTGAATGGAATCCGTGCTGCACTCAAAAAAGATTGGCTAGGATGGATAGATGCCCATAATTTTGACATTATTGGAGTACAAGAGACCAAAGCACAAGAAGAACAAGTGGATTTGACAGCATTGGCAGAACTTGGCTTTCAATATCAATATTGGCATTCTGCTCAAAAGAAAGGCTATAGTGGTGTTGCTATTTTTTCTAAAATAGAACCAGATTTAGTCGTAGAAGGGATGGGAGAAGAGCGTTTCGATAGTGAAGGGCGTGTGATTAGAGCAGATTTTGGTGACCTTACCCTCATCAATGCCTATTTTCCTTCTGGTACTAGTGGGGACGCTCGTCAAGCCGTCAAAATTGATTTCTTACATACTTTTTTTGATTGGATTATGGAACTTAAGCAGGAACGTCCTAATCTCATTATTCAAGGGGATTATAATATTGCCAATCAAGAAATAGACCTGCACGCCCCTAAGCGTAATCACAAAACAACAGGTTTTTTACCTGAAGAACGTGCTTGGATGGACAAGCTTTGGGCAGAAGGTGATTTTGTAGATAGTTTCCGTAGCAAAAATGAGGAAGTAGAAAAATACAGTTGGTGGTCTTACCGAGGTGGTGCTAGAGGTCGAAACAAAGGCTGGCGTCTAGATTATCAGGCCGTAAGTGATACACTAGCCGACAATATACTAGAAAGTGACTTACTCAATGATGCCGTGCATTCTGATCACTGTCCTTGTTGGTTAAAGTTGAGTCTTTAATACCAGTTATAACTGTTTATTTAAATTTTGAATGATCTAATGCTTAATTTTTAATGTCAACAAGGAGATTGTTAGAATTAAAATAATTCAACATTAAAAATTAACAACTCTCCCCACTATTGACCTCTTCTAAACAGTCGTCTGATGTATTTCCAAAAGTAAATGTTGGACTTTATCATCAAGTAGAATAAAAAAGCAAAGGGACGTAGGACATTAAAGAAAATACTCTTTTTGAGCGAAATTTCAGGGACAGACTTATTGAATAATCCATAGGACAAATGAATATCATACGCCAATCGAACACGATTCTCTTGTTGATAGGCTTCAAATAACACTTGCAAAGATTCTATATCATAGGTTTCTGCTAAAGTATAGGTATACTGTTGGAGTTCTTCCCAATTCAGGTACTGCTGTCCTTCAAAGTCTTTGGTATACAAACCACTATGAAAAAAATCAACCACCATTGGCTTGACGGCTAAAGGAGCCGTCAATCGGTTAGTGATTTTTTGTACTTGAAGCCACTCGCGAAAAGCTTGACTAAATCCTTTTTCTTTATTTTGTAATCTTGTCTGAAAAAAGAGGACATAACTATTGAGTCGAAGAATACGCTCAAATTCTTTGGCTACTCGAATAGGGTCGAATTGCATCAACACATCATCAATAGCGATACAATGCATGGCATCTTCTTCGATAGGGATCAAATCAGGGGTTGCATTAATGCTCAAAAAATGATCTTCTCCCCCATAGTATTTTTTCAGAATGTGATGATAAGTCGCATCTGGAGTCACCGCACACATGAGATGCACCTTATTTAACAATAAAGGAGTTAGTTCACTGGCTCGTTGATGAATTTCCAGTACAGCATACCGTTTTCCTATCTGTAACTCCCCCTTCAGAAAATCTAAAATCTCCGTTGGGAAGATTGGCCAGATTTCGTTGTTATTGGCTTGGTTTGCGTGATGAATCATTGCTACAAAAGGGAAATAGGTTCTAAAAAGTGGTTCTACCTAACAAAGAAAGTGCTTTAACGATAATTTGCCAATCTAGTTTAGATGAATAATCTTTTGCGTAGAAAAAATTCATCTGATAAATCGCCTTTTCGGAAGGTTTTTTTTCTAGCCTATCAATAGGAGTCAAAACCGCATTTTTCAGTTTTGGTAATTGTTTGTTTTGAACACTAGGATAATATCCTACCCAAGTTTTTTTGCCAATAAAAACAGCACCAATATTACGTAAAAAGCCAATTCGATCTTGGATTATCAAAATTAAAACAGGTAATAATACCAAAAATATCGTAGTATAAACAATATCTAATACTCTTTTGTTTCGCTGGCGAATAGAATTACTAATTTGAAAACTCATCTGCATTGTGTAGAGTTCCCCAGCTGTATTTTTAGAGCTAGAACCAATGATATAATTGCTCTCGTTAGGGACAATTTTATAGCTTGTTTTTTTGCCTAGTTGTTGCATTGATTCCATCACTACGGCATGGCTCACATCTTTACCACAGAAAATAATTTCATTGATGGCATACATTTCTGTGAGGCTTTCTATTTCGTCTATATATCCCAAATAGTTATTGGTAGGTTTCTTCTCTGTTTCGGTTGCAATCTGCCCTCTGTAATTGAAATCAATCCCTGATTGATGCAATAGATTAAAAACTCTATTGACTTCTTCCGTTGTCCCTACAATAGCAACTTGTAGCGGTGGCTGATGGCTCCAAAATAATGTTCCACTCTTGATCCAACTCTGGATACTACGGGTAGCGTACATAGCTACAATAGTCCACAGAGCTCCTAATAAAATTAACATTCTAGAGAAACGCAACTCTTGAGGTAAAAAGGCATAAAAGGCGGCAATCATAACCGTCCCAATCACTACTCCTGTAATCAAGTGTCGATGTCTCGCCATAGGATCATATCCCCCTCGCAAATAGGTACAAAAAATCCACGAAAGGACATATAGTGGAAAATTAAGATAGATCAACCTCAAGTCAACATCATAGTAGGTTGGTTCTCCAAACCGAATGACTTCCCATACATTTTTTATGACTACTAATCCCCCATAAACCAATAAGGAATCAATTATCGGTAGCGATATTTTTTTGAATAAATTTGCAATAAGCGTCAATAAAGCTCTAAAATAGATAGCCCCCTTCAACATCAAAACAAAGGTATTTGCCTTTGTTCCTTTGAAATGTTTTTGGGCAAAAATAATCATGGCTTCATAAAACGTCTTGACGTAATTTAGACTGCCTTTCTTCGTACTTTCTCCCTTGTAATGAATGATAGTGGTATCTGCCAGATAGTAATTCTCGTATCCTGCTTTTATCACTCGGTACGATAGATCAATATCTTCTCCATACATAAAAAAAGCTTCATCCCAATACCCAATCTCATCCAAAACTGTGCGAGGCATGAGCATGAAGGCTCCAGAAAGCACATCGACTTTGTGGTTTTGTTTTTTATCTAAATATCCTAGATGGTATTGATTGAATCGTTTCGAATGTGGGAATAATGTAGATAAGCCAAAGGTTTTGTAGAAGGCAACCGCAGGTGATGGAAATCCTCGTTTAGATTCGGGCAAAAAATCACCAGCTCCATCTATCATATGTACTCCCAAACCACCTATTCGGGGGTTACGCTCCATGCACTCTATACATTTCTCAAATGTATCTTCTCGGACTACTGTATCTGGATTTAAAAATAGAATATACTCTCCTTGTGCAATCGCTATACCTTGATTATTAGCAGTAGCAAAACCAGTGTTCTCAGTATTGGCAATAAGTCTTACAGAGGGAAATTTAGTGCGTACCATTTCGATGGTTCCGTCCTCCGATTTATTGTCAATTACAATCGTTTCTACCACTATATTTTGAGCAGCCCTCTGCACAGAGCGTAGAGTCTGCTCCAGAAAAAAAGGAACTTTATAACTAACAATTATAACAGAGAGTTTCATAACCATAGCCTTAAAGTTACCAAAAAATAAAAAACTTGGTGTTTTATTCCTCTCAAAAATGGTCTAATTGTCCTTCAATGCTTCTTTTTGCTTCAAATAGTAATTTTCTTTACTGGTCATTTCCGTTTGCTCTATTTCTGTTTTGTCCTTATAGCCTAACAAATGTAACAATCCATGTACTAAGACTCGACTCAATTCTTCTTCTATTGTAACATCAAAGTGAGCAGCATTATCATGTATTCGATCTATGCTAATAAACACATCTCCATGCACTACCTCCTCCGCATATTGAAATGTAATGACATCCGTATAGGTGTCATGTTGTAAATATTCAACATTCATTTTGTACAAATATTCATCTGAACAAAAGATATAATTTAGTTCTCCTAACGTACTCTCTTCGGCTTTGATAACAGATTTGAGCCATTCTTCTATCGCATTACTTTGCTTAAGTTCAAATTCGATTTCTTCGGTATGAAAGTTTATATGCATTGTTTATACTAAATAAATGTTGTGATAAATATTCTCACAAAGATACTCAAAATAATAAAACCCTACGTTATGTCTTTCGACCTATCGTAGGGTTTTATTCTATATTCTAATTTAACTATTGCCTTAATACTTTATTACTACTACTGTAATGAAAATTCTAATCGGACGATTCGCCCATTATCATCAAAACTAACCGCATCTGATAACTGACGCATCAAAAACACCCCTCTTCCTCCAGGAGTCATGATATTTTCAGGGGCAGTAGGATCGGGCAGAGTATCTGGGTCAAATCCATTTCCTTCATCTTGTACGGTGAAACAGATTTTTTGAGCAGAACAAGCCGTGATCACTCTTACTTTTTTAGAAACCGTGGCACTATTACCATGTATAATAGCATTCGTTACGGCTTCGGTCAACGTAATCAGCATGGTACCAAATAACTCCTCACCAATATGATACTCATTGACTATTCTGGTGATATAGGGTTCTACTTCGGCTATATTTTGAGGATGTGAATCTAAAGTTAAGCTGAGTGCATTCTCCGTCATGCTTAGTTTTTCGTTTTTGGTTCAGAAAAATGATTACAATACGTTCTTAATACGTTCTTTGTTGCAAAATGGGGACAACAAAAAAGGCATTATTGGATAAAACATTCATTGAGAAAAGCAATATACAAAAAAAATGATGACTATAGAGCCATCATTTTTAGGATATTTTTTGTCTTGACAAAAGAAATTAGATCACCTCCTCTTTCTTTTTCATTCCATATCTCATAGACGATAAACAATACTCGTCTTGAATTTCATGCTCTACACTATATATGTACGAGGCTTTTTTCATAAAGTTGCAAAGAAAGAGCTACAGTTAAAAACATTTCTAAATGTGTGTTTAATTCAAGGCTCTAAAATACTTCTCTACTAAGTTTTTGTAGTAAGGTTTTAGAGAAGGAGAAACTGTTTTGAACATTTCTACTTGCCCTTGACGCTTTTTGAGATACTCTTCTAATGCTGGTGGCATTTTAGGGGTATATTTATCTGGCTGTTCTGCCTCTCTTTTTTCGTCCAGTTCACGCTCACGCTCTGCATTTTCTGCTTGGAGCAAACGAGTCATGATATCCTTCTGGCGTTTTTGCATATCATTAGGCAAACGTTTGTTAACCAAGTCAGTTTCTACTTTATCCATTGCATCAATCAAATCTTGAATCTCTTTACCAGCACCCTTCCCTTGTTTTTGTTTGCCTTTCTTCATATCCTGTAGCTGTTTGCGAATAGCGGCCTGTTTGGCTGCCATTTGAGCAAACTGCTTGCTGAATTTATTACCAGGCATTTTTCCATTTTTCATTTGCTCTTTGAGCTGTTGAATTTGCTTATTGAGCTGCTCTTGCATCTGACGCAACCCTGGCATATCTCCAGGTTTGTCGCCATCCTTTCCCTTACCAGCACCAGATTTACCACCAGGTTTGTCTCCACCAGGTTTTTCACACATCTGATCTCCTGGCATTTGTTGTGCCATTTGCTGTTGCATCTGACTCATTGACTCGCTCAACATCAATGCCAAGTCATTAAGCCCTGTCATTGCATATTGTTGCTGTACTGTGGCGACACGTTTCTGACGTTCTTCTAGTGTACGTACACTTTGTTTGAGGTTCTTTTTCACCTCCGTCACTTTTTCTGTAATGAAAGCATCTAGCTGTGTTACTCGTTTACTCAATGCCTGCAAACTATCTTCTACATGGCGGAAATCATCCTTAATTTTATCTTGATTTTGTACCAGTCTAATATAAGTAGGAGTATTCGGCATTGTTCTATTAACCTGATCGATCAATTCTTCTTGATCAAAAGATAACATCACTAGATTCTCCAGTAACTGACGAATAGACTTCAGGTCTTGTTCCATTTTTTCCATCTGATCCATCTTCATCATACTCTTCATCTCCTTGGAGAGTTGCTTCATTTTTTCAGCAGCATTTTTTTGTGCTTTAGAAGCTTTTTTATTTTGCTTTTGCCCTAGTTTTTCACTAGCATCTTGCATATTTTCTTCTGCATCTTTTTTCTGCTGATCCACCTCTTCACTCTCCATATCCATCTGAGACTCTAATTCCTCATTTTTCTTCTTTGCATCTTCCACCTCTTTCATGATGTCCTCAAACTTCTTGTTGATTTCTTCTTGTTTTTTCTCTAGCTCTTCTTGCTTCTTTTCTAATTCCTCTTGTTTCTTTTTATCACCAGCTTCTTCTGCTTTCTTTTGCTCTTCCTCCTGCTTGGCTACCTCTTCACTCAATTCTTCCTGTTCTTTAGCTAAGGAATCTAATGCCTTCATAGCATCTTCCATTTGCTTTTCGATTTCCATTTTCTTGAAAAGCTCTATCATTCTGTCCAACTCCTTTTCCATTTCTTCTTCATTCATTTCCATCTCCTCTAGTTGATCTTTCATTTTCTCCTGATCCATCTCCTCCATGAGTTTTTCCATCTCATCAAACATCTCTTTCATCTCCTCATCCATCAATTCATCAAAAAGCTTCTGCAACATTTCTTGCTTCTCCGCCAATTCTTTACTTACTTCTTCTAGTTCTTCTTGGTTTTTGATATTCTCTTCAAACTTTTCTTGAGCATTTTTCATTTGCTCTTCGATCTCTTCTCTTTGTTTTTTTAGTTTCTCAAACTCGCGTTTGTCTTGCCAGTCTACTTCCTTTTTCTGCAATACTTTCGTACGTGCCTTTTTGATATCATCCGCTAGCTCTTGAGATTTTTTCATAGCATCTTCCAACTCTTTCTTAATTTCAGAATTGTTGCTATTTTCTTGCTCTTTCAACTCTTCTGCCGTTGGCATTTCATAGTACATCAATGGTGTTTTGGCAGATTTACTCCCCTTCACTCCATCATTGTCAAATGCTTGGAAGTAGTAACTCAACTTCTGCCCTAGCTTCAGTTCCAACTCTTTGACATTCATTATATAGTCGTAAGTAGTTTGTTTACCGCTACTAGTAGTCATTTTAATTTTATTCTTCTTGATCTCTACTCCATCTTCTTCTATGGTATAATTGAAATAAACTCCTCTCAAACCATAGTCATCAGAAGCTTCTCCAACAAAATAGACAATTTTATCCTCTATACTATCTCTAGTAGTTTTGACCTCTATGGAAGGATACAAATCTGGAATAAGCGTCAATGAATAAGAAATAGAATCCCCTTCAGGCAATTCTTTGTTTGCCATAAAAATTTTGTACCGCCCATCTTTTAGCACTTTTTTCTGTACCCCAAAAGTATTGCCGCCCATCTGTTTGATAGATTCTTTAGTGTCCTCTCCTGGAAACTGAACCTTAACATTGTTGGTATTCATTGATTCAAACAACCATTCGATATTTGTACCAACAGGAACGACTAAATCTCCTATCCCTGTAATGGCTTCATCTTTTCTACCTGTATAACTAGGGTAGTCCAATTTGACATTGAAATCACTAATTTGTGGCTTTTCGAGTACATCAATTGCATAGTTTTTAGAAATAACATTATTCGCCGTCAAACGAAAATCTGTATCCTTACGCATTTCTACGAAAGTGTACTTAAAAGTATTAGGAGAGGTTTTTTCTAATTTGTATTTAAAATTCCCCATCTCTATAAATACCTCATTTGGTAGTGCTTCGCCTTCTACTTTCACTTCTAATTCATAATTCTCATACTGTACGACTTTCGCATCTTGATCTGCTACCTTGAAACTAAATAAAGCCGCTTTTTCAAACTCTTTATTATTATTAATCAAACGAACCGTACTATCTTCGATAATATTGGAAGTAAACAAAAGCAACAATAAGAGCAACAAAGGGGGTAATGCAAAACGAAGGTATTTCTTATTCTCTTTGAGGTCAATCGCTGCTGAAAACGGGACAGGGTTCATCGTTTCAATCTTTTGATTGATGCTCGCTTGCAATAGAGCAGAATCTGCCGTGCTCATCTGAGTATTCAACTGTAGTACATTGAGTAACCTATCCTTGACGTCAGTAAAATGACTACCTATAATCTTCGCCGCTCGTTCATGTGAGATAACACTCCCTAAGTTGAAGTATTGCATCAATGGTTTGAGTACTAGCCACCCTGTAGTGGCAGCAGTTATTCCTAAGAAAGAATAAAACAAGGTTTTACGTAACTCCACAGAAGAAATTGTGGAATTGAAATAATAGTACTCCAGTAACGCAAAACTAATAAACAACGCCAAGATAACCCCTACACTGTACAGGGCACCTCGAATGAGATTATTGATGTAATACTTACGTATAAACTGGTCAATTTTTTGTACTAAAGAATTGTAATTATTCGCTTGCATAGCTATATTTAGTTATCGGACTATTCGGATAAAGAAGTTAAGACAGATGTCTTTTCTTTGAACTTGTTTAATGTTTCTGTTTATAGCTGGAAAAGTAAGACTTTTGAGCTAATCAAGGTATTTTTTAGTGTATAGCGGTGCTATGGGCTAAAAAAATAACGAGGAGCAGATTGAAATTATCTTTTTTATAGGCTTATAATAGAAATTTTAAACAAGTTCTCTTTAAAGATACGATTTTTTGACCTAAAATACTTACTCATTTAGGAATGTTTAACTTTTGAGAGAACAGGTCACAATAAGACCTCTGATAGTATCACAAAAGCTAATATCAGAGGTATATTCAAAGTTTATTTTGAACTAGATTATTGCATGAATTTCAATCGCTGGTGCAATTCCTTGACAGAAGACATAGGCTCCATAGCCACATTGACCGTACGAAAGGGTTTTGTTACGATATTCTCCACCCCTAGATAAATTGATTTTTCTCCTGTATCTGGATCATCAATCATTTTAGTGGCTATGACATAAATTTCTCTTCCCTTTGGAATATTATAGAAACTAAAGTATTCATTCGTAACGATACTACTGTTCATCACACTTCTTCTATTAATAAAAACAATTCTTACAGAAGTCCCATCTGCAATTTCATGTCCATCAATTTTAACTTTTTGAGCCATTAAATTTTCTGGTTTCTCCCGATAAAAAGCATCACAGTTGATATACCTCATTCGAGTAGGCTGCACGACATAATATTGAACATCTTGTAGATTCATTTCATCTATGGGTATATTTCCATACTCCTTCATAAATGCTCTTTGTGCTTTCTCTTGTTCTTTACGTCTTTGCTTTTTTGCTCGACGCATTTTTCCCCCTCCAAATAATTGTGCGATAGCCACAAATGGCACTGCTATCACATTACCTACTTTTGCCAGCATTCGAACAAACCAACAAGAAGAACCACCTGTTCCTCCCATGGCATTATTACTTCCCAAATATCGTCCATCTACCTGATTTACTCCTAGGTGATTACCATTTTCATCTTTTGCCAGTAGCCAATTGACTTGCTCTGTTCCTTCCTCTTGTTCTCCATAAAAACATTGCATCTCGTTACTCTCTTGTTCTTTTTTGGTAATAGGAATGAAAGCTGTATAAGATTGATTATTTTTTAGTTCTAATTCTTGGTTATCACAAAAAGCCATAATTTCAAACATTCCACTAGAATACAACAAATCCTTTTCACTAGAAAGTGTGCTCATATTTCCAGTCACTATATCCGCCCTAGTATTATATTCAGTCACTTGTATCACAATACTGTCTGAACAACTTTGAGTAAATGAATTCGCTACAAAACAAACCTTCATCCCACTATTAGTAGTAAAACATCCTCCTGTCTGGTTACAAATCTTAAACAATTGCTTTTCATTCGCTGTGCTCAGCCAATCGTTGAGTGCTCTATTATCCAAATTTAATGTATCCAAACGAGTAATAACTGGAGTTTCTATCAGAGGCTCTATACTTAATTGATCTGTTATTACTGGAGGTAATTCTTTTTGGTAAAAAACGACTACTTCTACACGTCTATTCTGAGCTTTAGCCTCTGTAGAAATATTTGGCAATTTCGGCTCCTTTTCGCCCAAAGCTTTGGTTGATAGCCATTGATAATTCGCTCCATTGTTAATCAAAAATGCTTGCACTTTAGCTACTCTACTTACTGCCAAATCTATATTGTAAGCATCACTAGCATCGCTATCCGTATGCCCCTCTAGTTCTATACTTTGGATGCGGGGTAGCTTTAATAAGTCTAACAGTTCGGTAGCATGATTAGGGCTGATTACCGATTGATTAACTTCAAAATAAATGGTATAATGACTGGTGTCTAGCTGAGCGGTGGTATTGGACAACCATAGAAAGCATAGACCAATAATAAGAAAGAATACTCTCATCTTGCATTGGGGTTTTGATATCAAAATAGAAATACTATCTACTCTAATATTATGTTATTAAAATATAATTTTTAATAAGCATTTGGCCATTTGCTTCTGTGTGAGTATAAACGGTGGTCTATCCAAAAACGTTAGTAAAATCATAAAAAAACTCTTCCCCTATTGGAGAAGAGTAGAAACTCTTTCAAGTATTATTTACTTAATAACTGATGTTACGCACTATTCAAATAGGTTTGTAGAATAACAGTTAGATATTAGATAAGAGTCGTTTTAAAATGTTGAATGTTTTAATGTTTAATTTTGAATGCCTAACATGCTATTGTACGAGCATTAAGCATTCAAAATTAAACATTAGACTAGGAACAAACT
>CAYOJF010000141.1:0-11004 GCA_964404215.1 uncultured Aureispira sp.
TTAGTCACCTGCTGTGTACTTACTTTTTTAGTATCCAAATTGGTTAACTGTACTGAATAGACACCAGCTGCTAAAGATTTCATATTGATACGATGATTATTGCTATGGTAATTAGCTTGATAGACTTGTTGCCCGAGCGAATTGAATACAATGACTTCAAATTCAGCAACAGTATTAGTGCTAATCGTAGCCCAGCTTGCAGTAGGGTTAGGGTAGGTCTGGAAGATAAAACTTTCTGCTGTGGTGCGATTAGCAAGAGTATTGGTCATAACACTGGCTCCAACAACAGGCAATTCTATACGTGAAGGACGGATGTCAGAGAAAGCAATACTGTTGTCAGCTATACGAGGGGCATATACTTGCCCTTGATAAGTGTATGTTTGTCCATCATTAGGCAGTCTCCTGAAGAAGTCGCCATCTTCAATCGGAATATTTGGATTAGATTGGTAGCGAGGAAAATTACCACTGCTGATTAATACTTTCATACTGTGCCCTCTGCCAAAGGTGTATGCAATTGGTAACATTTCAAACTGGAATTCATACCATTGGTCAATATTAATATTGGTATAAGGGGCATTATCGTTTTCGGCACCATCATAAATGCTTTTGGCGTAAGCTCGTGCTCTAGCACTAACGGCTCCTTCTACTACATTGAATTCTCTTCCATCAGGATAAACATCCAGTATTCTGACAAAGAAGTCAGCATCTGTCAAACCACTCCCGACTCCCTGAGGATTGGATTTAGCATAAATAGTTGCTTTGGGCAAACCAATGATAGACAAAGTATCGGTCAAAACAGCTGTTTCGAATGAAATAACTCCTGCGTTATTCATCGTAAAATTAGCAAAACTACTGTCGGCGTAGTTCATTTGTCCTTGTGAGTTGCGATCATTTTGTGGTGTACGGACAATCATATTAGCACCACCTACTGTTACGACAGGAGTGTCAGGGTTGTGTGTGTAGGTTAGTGAACCTTCGTCAAATGTTGGAATATTGCCATCTAGTACCCCATTTTGGTGTAGGTAATAAGGGACAAAGTTGACGACCTGATTAGATAGAGGGAATTCATCTGTTTCGTACCAGTAGTTTCCTACACCTTGATTGATCGGCAGACTATCGGTAGGCCCCACTACGTAAAAACGAATATCATTGACTTGGTTTTGGAAATCAGCAGGAATAGGAGCATCCAATGTATCAGGTAAAGTGAAAGGAGGGTTGCTCATTGGTGGAATATCAATATTGGTAGTGGTGGTACCAAATCCAAAATTAACTTCTACAGGCATTCCTGTCAAACCAATTTTTCCACCCAAAAAATTAACCATATCAATCCATGGAATATCATAGTTGGAAGCAGGAACACGGAAGGTATACCCTGCGGCACTTTGCCACTGCTGGCTTTCGGGTATACGAACAATTGGATCACCTAGTTTGACATGCCCTCTATTGTTGAGGTTGTAACGGTACCAACCCAATAATTCAGAATTGACTAAAGCACTTAAATCTAAATTGTTTGGATCTAAATCATCTAATGGAACATCAATAATATCATTGACGTTTTCAGCATAAGTCTGATCTCCAGTAGTTCTAGATCCAATGGTTTGATGAGCCCAAGGTCCAATGACTAATTTCTGAAGCTCTGCACTACTTCCAGCAGCATTAGCTTTCATTTTTTTCCAAGTATCAATTTGTCCATTGATGAAAATATCATACCACCCTGTTAGGTGATAAGCAGGGACATTCATATTTCTATAACGAGAAAAAGTCCCATTGGGGTCTCCTTCTCCGAGTGCATCTACTTTGGCACGACTAGCATCCATATCTGCACGGCTAATACTGTTGGGATAGGCAGAGGCTCTACCGGTTCCGAATTGAGCTTCTGTAATATGGTTAATTCCCATATCAATAACACTTGATTTGGTAGTCAACCCAAAGTCAAAAGGAGTATGTAGATTATTCTGAATATCATTGTCAATTCCAATAGAATCCTCAATATCTCTTAACTGTCCAGTTATCCAACCACTAGCAATCATGTTGCGGTATACGCCATTGTTATAACCAGTTACATTGTAATGTTCGTTTGTTGCCACTACAGGCACTAGACATTTGAGCCCTTTACCAGAAGTATCTATTCGATGTGCTGCCGCTAGTTGGTATTGACTATTGCCTAGGGCAGAAGCTCCAAACATCCCTAACGAACCATTACAGACAAAATCTACGGTATCAATTACCCCATCATTGTTGGTATCAAACCCCTTTTTTAGTCCATGTAGCAGATAGTCATGGCTTGTCCAACCATCTTCATGAAAACGACCATTTGCAGAATCTGTTGGAGTAGTAATATCTAACAGATGGTTGTGGTTGTAATAAGGAGATTTTTGCCAACTATCACTATACATAGGCATATAAACACCCTCTGAAGAATAGCGTCCACGCATATCTTGGATGGCATAGCCATAGCCAAAAAATGGAAAAATGGCTCCCCCTACATCATCACTATCTTTATCGTATGGGGTACGAGTGAAAATCATGGGTAATTGATAAGGATTGGGGTTAGGAACACTATTGCCACTCGCATCTAGCATGGTGGGATAAATCATCAACTGAGTTCCTTTAGGAATTAACTCAAAAGTCACCTGATTTCCACTGATATTGGTGGTAACCATCATACTATCAGAAGTAATAGGTAAGAAAATATCAGTTGATAATTCAATGCCTCCAGGCATTCGGATTGGAATCGTTTGCTTGGTCGCAAATTCTGAAATATCATCTAGCTGTCCATTGTTGTTGCCCTGTGCCTGAATACCTATGGTAGTCCCTAATAGCAACGAACAGCTCAGTAATAGTTTTTTCATATTGTAGTTTATTTTAGTTTGTATCTAATACCTCATCAGAGATTAGTTTTTGTTTCTTTAAGGCTAAGTCAATTGTTAATATTATAAAGAATAATAGTTGAGTAATGAGCAGAATAATAAGAGTAATAATAATATAGTAGGAGTTATCTAAATAACCAAACCTATCAAACCCATCAAATCTATAATAACGTCTGGGTACTCCTGTTACACCACGTTGATGAAAAAAGAAAATGAGAGCACTTATTATAATGCTATCTATTAGCAGAAATGAAGTGATTGTTTTTTGATAATCGATTTTATTCCTAGCCCAAAGAGTAATACCACTTTTTATGAAAATAAAAAAAACACTAGGGATAAGTAAGGTTGAATAACTAATGACATAATAGGTATCGTGTTGCTGTATATCAATGGCTGCGTTAGGCGGAATGAATAGCATCAGGATTAGTAATAGTATTCCTAGAAAAACATTAATTATAACAGCAAAAAGAAGTGGTTTCGACATGCTAACTACTTTGATTTTTTCTAAGAATAAGTCCTCTAAAATACTCAATAAAAGCGACATATCCATGTTGTAAATAAATTAATCAGTTGTTTAACCAAAAATTAGATGTTCTCTTGTTTATTCGACCAAATAAAGATATTTTTATAATTGAAATTAATCAGTCATTCAAATTATAAGAGACCATCATGCAACAGCTACTTTCCTTTTCTTTTTTTCTACTTTTTTCCATTACTCTTTTTGCTCAAAAAATTGATCCTAAGGACATTACTATCGTAAGAGACAAATGGGGGGTGCCTCATATTTATGGAAAAACAGATGCAGATGCAGTTTATGGAATGGTTTGGGCTCATGCAGAGGACAACTTTGAACTCATGCAACATTCTTGGGCTGCTACACGAGGGAGAGCAGCAGAAATATTGGGCAAAGATGGGGCAATATTTGATGTGTTAGGACACCTATTGGAGCTAGACGAGACGATAGCAGCACAATATGAAACGGCATTTACACCCGAATTCAAAAAAATAATCAAAGCCTATGCTCAGGGAGCGAATGACTATGCTGCTAAGCACCCAAAAGAAGTCTTACTCAAAAAGCTATTTCCGCTCAATGAACGGGATGTAGTAGCAGGGTATTTGATTGGAAATATATTGATGACAGGAGCGGCTTTTGAAGTAGGAAAAGTATTTGGAGATCATTTCAAACCACATGAAACACAACCCACAGGCTCCAATGGATTTGCGATCAGCAGAGCGATTACAGAAGAAGATAAGACTATCTTTTGTAGCAATTCCCATCAGCCACTAGAGGGTGTGCTGTCTTGGTACGAAGTACACATGAATAGTGAAGAAGGTTGGAATATGTTGGGAGCTACATTTACCTTGGGGATGACTCCATTCGTAGGAACAAACGAAAATTTGGGTTGGACTCATACAGTTAATCATCCTGATTTGACAGATGTTTATCAACTCAAAATGCACCCTACCAAAAAACTTTATTATGAAATAGATGGAAAATGGGAAAAGCTAGAAAAGAAGAAGCTCAAACTGAAAGTAAAGATAGCTGGAATTAAGTTGCCTATCGGAATGAAGTTCTATAAGAGTAAGCACGGCATGGTAATGAAGAATAAAAGTGGGTATTATGCCCTGAGATTTGTTGCTAATAAGAGAATTGCAGCCGCAGAACAATGGTATCGAATGAATAAAGCTAGTAATTTTGAAGAATTTAAGGCAGCTCTAAACATGGTGCAAATTCCTTGTTTTAATGTTGTATATGCAGATAGAGATAACAACATCTATAACTTAGCGAATGGACTGCTTCCAGATAATAGACAAGATCAATATGATTGGCAAGGGGTTTTAGCTGGTAATACCTCAGATAATATCTGGGAGCCTACTTTTTATCCTTTCGAAAAACTACCTCAGCTCGAAAATCCTGCTTGTGGATGGGTTTTCAATTCCAATAATACTCCTTTTACAGGAACCGCATCTAAGTGTGATTTAGAAGTTGCAGATTTTCCTAATCACTTGATGGGATACCTCGAAAAAGAAACCAATAGAAGTTTACGCTTTGTAGAGTTGATGAAGCCCTATGAGAATAAAAAAATGAGTTATGAAGCTTTCAAAAAAATGAAATTTGATATTCAATATGCGGACAGTACTTTCTATACGTACAATATTGAAAATCTAGATGATGTTACTCACTTAGATCCTAAAAAATACGAAGATTTGGCAGATGTCTTGTCTATGATTAATAAATGGGATCGAAAGCCAGATGCTCAGGATACGATTGCGACTATTTTTTCAGTAGCTTTTAGTTACATTATAGATGAATTAGGTGCTCGCTCCAATATATTGGGTGCCAATACTCTAGAAGAAGAGGTATTTGTAGATGCTCTGCGTAAAGCAAAGAAGTACCTACTCAAACACTATGGTAAAATAACGGTTCCTTTCGGGGAGGTACATATTCATAGAAGAGAGAAAGGAAGTCTGAAATCTTATCCTATGTCAGGGATGCCTGAAAATCTGGCGGCAATGGCTTATAAAAGGGATAAGTTACAAAAAGGAAAACTCAGAACTTATTCAGGAGAGTCTTTCATTCTGATCGCTCAATACGATGAAAATGGAATTCATCAGGTAGAAACAATCAATGCTTTTGGTTCTTCTAATCGTCCAGAAAGTCCTCATTATACAGATCAAATGGAAATGTTTGTTAATAAAGAAATGAAGTCAATGACATTGGATAAAGCTACTGTGCTGAAAAATGCGGTACGTACTTATTCGCCAGGGGAATAGTCCTAGATATATTTCAAGATAATGGAACTTATTATACTTGATTATTATTCTGTCTATTAGACGTTATTACGAATAGTTTCGTATGGCAAGAAGAAACATCTTTTTCTGATTGGCTTTATAAATACTCGAACTCATAGCTATGGCTATGATTCTGCGTGTTTATTTCACCAATCAAAAAAAATCTGCTCTCTTACCTCTATACAACTCTATTCGTAATAACGTCTAGTGAATCCAACAAATAATTTTTTATTAAACAGAGATAATGTGACATGAAAACAATGATTAAGTTTCCAAAGATTAAGCAATTTAGACAGGTGATTAATGATATTAATCATGCGGCTACTTTTGTAGGGGTTGATGCAGAGAATAACGCTATTTATAATAAAGGAGTAAAGAAACCTATCATTACTTTTACGGGTACTGTCAAATTGCATGGAACTAATGCATCTGTTTGCTATAATCAATCAGGAGGCTTTTGGGCACAATCAAGAGAGCAGATTATTACGCCAGAAAAAGATAATGCTGGTTTTGCTACATTTGCTTATTCCATTGAGAAAGACTTAGTGAATATGATGAGAGAAGTGGCAGTAGCTAACAAGATTGATTTGAAAACGTTCACTATTTCAGTTTATGGGGAGTGGGCTGGTACTGGTATACAAAAGGGAGTGGCAATTTCTAAACTAGAAAAATCATTTTTTGTATTTGGAGTCAAAGTATCTGATACAACAAATGAAGATTTTGATGACTTCTGGATAAATTCTGCTACATTCAAGATAGAAGAAAAAAGAGTATTCAATATCTTAGATTTTGAAACTTATACTGTTGACGTCGATTTTAGTATGCCCCAGTTATCTCAAAACATATTTGCAGAGATTACACAACGTGTAGAAGAACAATGTCCTGTTGGGAAATATTTTGAAATAGATGGAATCGGTGAAGGAGTAGTCTGGACAGCTAGATACCAAAATAAGTATTACAGATTCAAAGTGAAAGGACAAAAACACGCTGTCACTAGAGTGAGGAAATTAGCCAAGATAGATACTGAAAAACTCAATTCTATCAAAGAGTTTGTTGATTATGCGGTTACAGAAAATAGAATGCAGCAAGGTATTGAAAAAGTTTTTGGTGATTCAATGGCAATTGATCGAACAAAAATGGGGGATTTTATACGCTGGATAATTAGAGATATAGCAGAAGAAGAGTTGGATACGATGATAGCAAATGATCTAGCTCCTAAGGACGTCAATAAGTATATTTCTTCTCGAGCAAGAGAATGGTTTTTTGAATTAGAATCTTCTTTATATTTATGAAATAATTAAAATTCATATGATTGATATACTACCCAACTGGATAAACATTTTCTTTTTAGCAGCAGCCCTTTGGACGATTATTTTCTTTTATTATTCTAATGGTAAATCGAAAGTTTTATTATTGGGAACGATCCTATGGAGTCTATTTTTGAGTGGATTGGCTTACAGTGGTTTTTTACTTAATGTAACGGCAATGCCTCCGCGTTATGGAATTGTATTGATACCAACTATTATTTTGATTGTTTATGGACTACTTCCCAAGCAAATGCAGTGGGTAACCTCTAATCGAAATCGTACTTTTAGTATCTTATTACATACGATGCGGATACCAGTAGAATTAACCCTGTTTTGGTTGTTTACTTATGATCAAGTACCTGAAATACTAACGTATGAAGGACGTAATTTTGATATTATTGTAGGATTGACCGCCCCAATAGTTTATCTGCTATATGCCAAAAAAATATTCCAAACTAAGGGACTCTTAGTTTGGAATATAATGGGTATTTGTTTTTTGACCTTTATCTTAGCCAACGGCATACTATCGGCAGAGCTTCCTATACAACAGTTTGCTTTCGACCAACCCAATATCGCTATGAAATACTTTCCTTATGTATTGTTGCCAGGATTAATTGTCCCTCTTGCTTGGTACACACATATTACAGAAATTATATTGTTGAGTAGAGAATTGAAAGCAGTCAAGTAATAATATCAAACAGGCTCTAATCAATAGAATATTTTGTACTTGTTAACTCTATAACAATCCATCTCTTTCTAATTGCTCTGCTTGGTCACGCAGTGTTTCTAGCATAGGGCGGTAAGAAAGATTTAAGTCTTTCTTGCTGTAACTATTATCAAAAGCCATGGGGTGTCCTACGTTATTACTAACAAAACGCCACGAAAAACCAATGAAAGGTCCTACTAGATAGAGCAGAAATTTAGGTAATGTTTTCTTAGGTAATTTATACTTGTTAGGGAATGCTTTTTGGAATCTGGCGGCCATATCCAAAATAGAATAACATCCTTCTACCAAGATGTGGCGACCACTAGCATTGGGCGTAAGCCCAGCGAGTAGGTGAGCTTGTGCTACTTCGCGTACATCTACTGCTCCGAAGATCAGTTCAGGTGCTCCTGACTTAAATTCTCCTGATAATAATTGTAGGATAAACGAAGTACTTTCTCCATCTGTTCTTTTGCTGAGGGAGGGACCTAGTACAAAACCAGGATTGATAACAACCAAATCCCATTGTGTTTGTTTTTTTTGAATTTCCCAAGCTTCTTTTTCGGCCAATGTTTTAGAATAAGCATAAGGTTGATGTTTGATCGAACTAGTGGTATTCCACTGCTCTTCTGTAAAGACTTGATTAGGAGTACTTTTCAAATCAATAGCATCTCCATAGATAGACACGACGCTTGAGGTAAGTACTACTCGTTTGACACTAGAAGGGCTATCAACACTAGCTTTACTCGCTTCGTTTAGTACATTTCGAGTTCCCTTCAGTGCAGGGTCAATGAGTTCTTTTTGAGCATCTTTAATATTAAGCTTGAAGGGAGAGGCAGTATGAATAACTAATTCACATCCTTTCATAGCAGCTTCAAAAGAGCCATTTTTAAGGAGATCTGCTTCAAATAGAGAAAGATGATTAGGATATTTCTCTTGCATTTTTAGTAGGTGAGCTACCTTTTTTACTTTAGATTTATTACGTACAGTAGTATGTACCTTATAGCCTTTTTCGAGTAGTAGCCGAACGACCCAAGAAGCTATGTATCCACTTCCTCCAGTAACTAATACAGGAGCGTTTTGATCAATCATGAGATATAGTTTTTGAATTTTGTAGTAGAACAGTAAAATAGATTTTAAGTTTATTCTATTTCAAATGTTCTAGTTTTGATTGTTTTGCAGCCTTCCTTTAGTTCATAACTATATTTTCCTTTAGAAAGATTTAGCTTTTGGAGTTCAAATTGTTCGATATGTTTATCTAGCGAAAAATGTTTGCGTCTAAAGAGTGTTTGGATACGTTTTCCTTTGCTATTGAGCAAGTGTAGGGTTAATTTTTTTGCTTCATGTAATTTGAATGAAACGTAAAGATGTTTTTTTGCATTTTGAGCATCTTGTGCAGCAGCACTGGTATCCGATGGGCTAGTGGTAGGACTGATTTTCTCTATATCAACTAAAGCGGTATAAAGCCCTAGCTTAGAACCATCTAGCCTAGTCCAAATGGGGCGTACGGTATTGCCATAGGCAACAATATTGTTATAGTCCCCAAAGAATATATTTTTGTTAGGAGTGAAGGCACTTTGACTGACTCTAAAATTGGTAAATGTGTTACCGCCATCGGTAGAGCGAGCCATGTAGACCTCTGTCGCTTCTCCTTTGGTATTTCTACGGTCATAGAATACAAAATATAAATCACCTGTTGTTGGCTCTATTGTCATCCAAGTTAAGAATTGATGCCTTCCTGACGGATCGTCATTCACCCGAATAGGATCAGACCAAGTCTCCCCTTGGTCGGTAGATTTGCTGAGCCAAACATCAGTATCATTGGTTCCATTTCTTTGGTCACTCCAGTTGACGTAGATTGTCCCATGGTAGGCACCTCCAGTAATATCACAGGCAGTGACAGGCATCCCATTGCATCTATAAATGCCTGGTATTTTATAATCCCAACCTCCAGGCATAGGGTCAATCTTAATATCTCTGTCTAACCAAGTTTTTCCTTCATCTAGAGAACGGTCAAAAACTAACCCGTCTGGACCTCCCCAAGCAACATAGACTTCACCATTGGGGCCCATAGCAGGTACAGCTCCTTCTGTTGTATTATCAGAGTCGATGCAGTCTCCGTCTATTTCATTGATTTTTTTTGCTGTAGTCCAAGTTTTTCCTTCATCCTTGGACATAGAGAACATAATGGAGCTTTTATCCATGGCAGATTTACTACCATATTTGTCAAATTGAGTCCAAGTGGTATAAATGTAGTTTTTGTTAGGATCTACTACTGCCCAGTGTTTGTCTTGAGCTTTTTTACCATCTAGCCCCATGTAAGAACCATTGGTCCATGTTTGCCCATTATCGCTTGTTTTTTGACAGACAATACGGTCAATCCAATTACCATTAGGAGGATTAGAGAGATGAAAAAAGTAAAAGTTACTAGCGGTATCACAGATGATAACAGGATCTCCCCAAACACCATAACTCGAACGTAATTTTTTTTCGGACCAAGTCCGCCCGCCATCATCAGATAGATATAGGTTATCTATATTAGAGCCTCCTAATAATATATTAGGATTTTTGGGGTCAATAGATAGGGTGGGTTCATTAGGAGCATAGTTGTTGGTGATTAGAATATTTTCATGTGGACTTTGAGCAAATACCCAAGTAGTACAGCATAAAAAGATAAAAAAGAGTTTCATGGGATTTAATTATTTTTTCGTTTCAGAAAGAAGGTAATACCTAAAAATAGTATTAAAATACTACCGATACCAATAAACCAGTAGATTGAAGATGATTTTGTTTGTATTACTATAGCCTCTTCATTGCCTAGTTGGATAAATGGTGACCAAAAAGCAGGGTGTGCTGCAACCCCTGTTGCTCGTTGAATATAATTTAATTTAGCTTGACGCAAGGCTTCATTTTTTGGCATATTAGCGATTAGATTTTTATAGAAATCTTGCATGATAATAGAGGTAGATTGATCATTGACAGACCATAGGCTGACCACCAAGGATGGTGTTCCTGCATACATGAATGATCGAGCCAATGACATAATACCTTCTCCTTGTTCAAATTTCCCGAAACCTGTTTCACAGGCAGAAAGTACGATCAAATTGGCATTCAATTCCATGCTCGCAATTTCATAGGCTTGTAGGAAGTTATTTTGAGTACTGTCTAAATTTTCGGTAAGGGCTAAGGAAGAAAGCATTGGGTACTCTTCATTAAGAATACCATGAGTAGCTAAATGAATAATATTATAATTAGGTGCTTTTTCTTTAAATAGTGTTTCAGTGGCATCTGTTCCAAAATAGAATTGGCCAGATGTAATTTTAGAAAGGTT
>CAYOJF010000142.1:0-10960 GCA_964404215.1 uncultured Aureispira sp.
TCGTAAAATAACTCTTTATTTTATATACCGTATTCTTTCTACTCACTTACTTAAACAACTTCTTTATTGGGCATTTTAAGTAGGCTAACCATAGCCTACTTAAGAAGGAGGAACAATTGCTGTTGTTTCTGTATAAGAAGATCCCCCCCATACACCCAATCCACCATTAATATTAGATTCGATTCGCACATAATTTCCAAATGGACCTTGGCTACTGGTATTTGATTCTAGTGTCTGCCAAAATCTAAAACTACCATAATCAAGAGAGCTCGAACGGACCCTAATGGTATCACCGCGTTCAAAGTACCCAAAAGTATTCAAGTCAAAATCCTCTCCGCCCTGTCCTCTAACAATACTAAATTGGAAATATTGACCGTCAAATATTTTGTCATCAGTTACCGATCCATTGGAGCCTCTAGAAGAAGCAGCATACATAGATTCATCATTACGTTGTGTAAATAGACGATAATAGTTAGCTCCAGGAGGATCTTGAAAATACCCAAACAATTCTACCAAAGAGTCATTTAAGGGGTAGGTAGGGTGGTCTTTGAAGACCAAGGAATCTAACGTGACAGGAGCAGGAATAGTGGTTTGGGAAGTGATGGTGCCGAATTCATCTGTCTTGATTGTTAAGTCATATACTCCGCCTACTTGAGGGGTAATGCCAGCGTTTGTGATAAGTCCTAATAAATCGGTGTAAATACAAATATCAATTCCTTGCCCTGAGAGTGCTGCTTCGGGAATTCCAATAGAATTTGCAATCGCTTGTTGTAATGAGGGCGGCAAAAAAGATAAATCACTGGCACATACTTCTAGTAATTGAAAGCTATTGGTGCCATCTGAAATGATAACTTCTGCATCTTTAACAAAAAGATCATTGAGTGCATCTTGACTAATATTACTACTGTATTCGATACTCTTGGTCAAAATTACATAAGGAGGAGGAGCATAGGGGCCTACTTGAATATATCCTTCTACGACTATTTCTGGTTCTACAAAAGTAGTTTGGGGATTGAACTCTTTTTCGCAACTCCAAAGAAGAGCCAAAAAGGGAAGTGTCAATAAAAATCCAATAGAATATTTAAAATAATTAGGAAAAGTCATGTGCTAGTATTTAATTTTTTTGTCTTAGTAACCTTTATTTTTTTACTGCAAAAATAGTGCTCTTCTTAGACGGTTTTTGAGGAAGTTGTTTAGTGTTCCTGTTTGTAGGCATAAATAGAAAATTTGAACAACTTCGATATTAATTTTGAGTAGAGCAATCTCTTAAGTAATGGCACAAAAGTAATATCGCCTAATAACCTCCGAAAACTTAATTTTCAATGTATTGGCTGAAATCCCTTTAGAAAAGGGAACTAAATACCATGAAAAAAAGTTATTATAAGTTTTTGCAAAAAAAATAGATTTCGTGAACTATTTGTAAAATTAAAGTGTAGTATTAGTTGAATTCTTATTACAAAACTAAATCTACATTTTGAGTCAAGTCATCAATACAACTATTTTATCTTCTATTTTTAATAAATCTTTCAATGGTGCTTGGCACTATTCGGTACAAGGTAGTTTGTGACTTTTCTGATAGTTTTGCATTGCATATCATAAACAACAAGTTTGATACTTGAATGGTTTATAGAGTCATGCGATTTTGATTTTACAATACTATAGCCAATAGAGCTATGGTTTGAAAGTGTTTTCTCCAAACACATATGAAATCATTAGTTTTCAATACATAACATATTTTAGAATACAACTGTAATAATTCTTTACAGGAGGATCGCTATCTATTATATTCTAGGCATCCAAAGAAAAACTTTTTTCTCATGGGAATATCTCTTTGTTAATGTATTTTTTATTAAAAAATATTTTTGTTCCATATAAATAATTAAAAATGAATTTGAGTCAACACACAATAGCAACCAATCTAAACTATCTGTTAGCCGATTATAAAGTTTATTTACACAAATTGTTTCGTTATCAATGGCGTATACAAGCTTTGGATACTCCTGAAATGAGTGAGCTTTTGAATCAGTATTCAGAGGATGTTGAAGAACAAATTGATAGGATTGTAGGCCGAGTGATGACACTGAATACAACCCCTATTAGTACGTTGGCAAACTGGGTACGCAAATCAAAATTACAATATAAAACTGATCTAAAGTCTTCAGATAAAATAATCAAACATGTATTGGCAGATAGTCAATTATTGGAGAACGCCGCTAAAAATTTAGCCGAACAGGCAATGGAAGCGAATGATGCGACTACGGCAAAATTGGCGAGTAATATCAAGGATAGGAATGCATTAAGAGTAGAAACATTACTAGAATACACAAGTGATAGAGTAGCTGTAGTAAGTCAATAATTTAATAACAAAAAATATATATAGCATGAATCAAGCAAAAGAAGCGTATAGTTTAGCAGAGGCAACTAATTATCTGAAAGAGAGACAATTTGACCAGTATTTTTATGTCGATTATTTTGGTTCGAATGCCATTTGTAATGGTAATCGGTATACTAAAAAAGAGCTACGAGTTGTCAAGAAATTTGAGGTGGTAGATGCCAAAACAGGAGTCTTTCAGATGAATGTTTATGGAGTAATTACGAATACAGGTGTCAAGGGTATATTGAAGGTGTATAAAAATACTGATCGTTCCAAAACAGCAGAACAATTCATAAATAAGTGTGTTATAATGGAAGAGGACTTGTAGTGTTGGTGTATCCAAAAAAAATAAAATGATACATTAACTACAAAAAAATAAAATGAACAAGTCTAAGACAGAAAAAATATATCAAAAAGTAAATAAGTGGTTGACTAAAAGAGGTTTCCAAAACATAAAAGCAAATGTAGAAGGATATGAAACACCTACTGGATTTCAACAAAGAGGAGCAGATGATTTAGTAATTCCAGATATCACAGCTTCGACCCAAGACAGCAAGTATTATTTCGAAATTGCTGTCAAACCCTCTCAAAAAACAAAAATACAACAGCTTGTCTCTAAGTGGAAATTACTGAGTTTGCTGGCCAATAACAAGGGAGGGAAATTGTATCTAATGGCACCTTATGGGAATAAAAGTTTTGCACAACGTATTATAGAACGGTACAAAATTGATGCTAAATTTATTTTTTTGCCAGAGTTGAAAGGTTAATGATACAGCTTACATTTTCACTAGATGGTTGCATTGTTGAGAAGAGCAGCGTAACAAAAAAAATAGAAAAAATAGTGGAAACTCGATGGGGGTAAAGAAACTTCCATCTCTCTACGTAAACTATAGTTTTTATGGTGTACGTGAGATCTAATTAAAAAATAAATTTATAAATAATAACGCATCTGATTCCTCAAATATGCTTTGAGATGGTATGTTGGATGCAGCAAAAAAAAGGAAAAAAATAATGGGACAACAATTTACAGAGGCATTAATGGCAATGTGGGATAAGATGGAAGGATGGCTTAAGAGTATTATCGTTAATCTACCTAACTTTGTTATAGCCATTATCGTATTTACCATTGCTTACTATGTTGCAAAACAAGTAAGGAAATATACTATTGAACTGACTAAAAGAGTGATTCAACAAGCATCTGTGCGGTCGTTAGTAGCTAATATAGCAGCTGGAGTCGTGCTAGTAATTGGATTTTTATTAGCCTTGAATGTATTGAATTTGGATGAAGTGCTGAAATCTATATTAGCAGGTGCTGGTATTGTTGGTTTGGCGGTTGGTTTGGCATTACAGGGAGCTCTAGCCAACACTTTTTCGGGCGTTTACCTAGCTGTGAAAGATGTTATTGGCATTGGAGATTGGATTGAAACGAATGGCTATTCAGGATCAGTAGAAGAAATTACGCTTAGAAATACAAAAGTGAAGGAAGCAGATAATAACATTGTTATTATTCCGAACAAAGACGTATTGGACAAACCATTCAAGAATTATGGTTTGACAAAACGACTACGAATTACATTGAAATGTGGCGTAAGCTATGATTCAGATTTGGAAGAAGTTAGAGAAATAGGGAAAACTGCCATTGCTGAAATTTACCCATCAACAGGAAGTGAAAATATTGAATTTCATTACTTAGAGTTTGGAGGAAGTTCTATTGATTTTCAACTTCGATTTTGGGTAGATGCTAAATATAAATTGACTGTATTAGAGGCAAAGAGTAAGGCTGTAATTGCTTTGAAAAAAGCATTTGATAAACATAATATTGATATACCGTTCCCTATCAGGACAGTGTACAATAACTACCCAGATAGTCCACTCCGTATTGAGAGTAAAGGAGGATTGATGAAATCAAAATCTTCTAATGGACAACGTAAAAAACAGTCTTCCCCATCGGATAACTAGGAATACACTTACACTGCTATTCTTTTTATTTAAAAGTATTCATCTATTAGAGGTGGATACTTTTTTATTTGGAGGTAGTGGAAATACCCTCTGTAGAGAATGAGATTCCTTGTTGCCCATTAGTCGAAATCATAATCCCCTGAAACATGGGAGATAGCTTAGGGGCATTACTACTCCAATTGATAATAAAGTTAGCTCCTGTGCCTCCTTCCGTATCGTCTTCTTCGATTACGTATTCGATAGATTGCATAGCACTAAGATACAAGGTACTGTCTTGAGGGATATATCTTCTGACAAGACTACCTTGAGAATCATAATAATCAATATCTTGAATATAAATAGAGTCTTTCAGGCTAGTATTTCGAATACTTAAGGTGGCTGTTAGATTGAATTTGACATCCTTGGATTCATTGTAGATATCAGAATAAATAGGAACATAAACGGTGTCTTTAAAACTAGCAGCTGTTCTTTTAGCAATTGTGTTTTTTTTGATCAGAGCTTGACTTGCTGCATCATTGATGTAGGGTTTATCCAAAGGGACACAACTAATAGCTGTGAATAGGAGGAAGGTGACTAAAATAATATTGGTAAATTGATTCATAATAGTAGTGTTTTGAGCAGATAAAGAGCTTGAAAAAGATATTTTATGGTATCAGTGTAGTACAAAGATACATTTCAAATAACTTTCTGTTCTATGCTTTATTAATCTAGTCAATTTAAGTATTTTCTACAACATATATAATGCTGTCTGTGTTTATTCTTAAAGCATGTCCAAGAACAAAATTCTTCCAAATCAACGATTTGAGTAGAAATGAATTAATTAGTGAGGATTAAATAAGCCTTTTTTAAGTTTGATAACGGCCTATCCAAAATGAAATTTGAGGGCTACTATTACTTAAATCAAGCATTTGCGGCTTGAAGTTAATTTTTAGACACGCTCTTACAAGTTTAGACAACTAATTCTTATTATTGTAATAAAATAAAAGGTATAATGAAAAAGGTAATCAAGACTGAACAAGAATGGCGGGATCAATTAACCACAGAAGAATATAGAATTTTACGCCAAGCAGGTACCGAAAGAGCCTATACAGGAGAGTATTACAAACATGAAGAAAAAGGAACCTATCATTGCAAGGCTTGTGCAACGCCTTTGTTTGATTCCACCCAAAAATATCATTCAGGGTGTGGTTGGCCAAGCTTTTGGACAGAATTAGAGACTGCGAATATAACACATCGAGTAGATAAAAGTCATAACATGATTCGCACAGAACTATTATGTAGTGCTTGTGATAGTCATCTAGGGCATATTTTTAATGATGGTCCTGCTCCAACAGGAACTCGTTATTGCATCAATTCAGCTTGCCTGACTTTTGAACCCCAAAATAAATAAAAGAACTTGGACAAAGTAATAGATATCACAGAGGTAACTAAAGTATATCAGATGGGTAAGGAGACCGTGCATGCTTTGCGTGGAGTCTCTCTGCATATCAATAAAAATGAATATGTGGCCTTGATGGGACCTTCTGGTTCAGGTAAGTCTACCTTGATGAATATGTTAGGATGTTTAGATACTCCTACATCAGGTGGTTATTGGTTGAATGGGCAGAATGTATCTACATTGATAGATGACGAACTAGCGGCTATTCGGAATAAAGAAATTGGGTTTGTATTTCAAACATTTAATCTTATTCCGAGACTTTCTTCACTCGAAAATGTTGCTTTGCCATTGGTCTATGCAGGAATGAAAAAATCAGATCGCTTGGACAAAGCGTATGAGGTATTATCGTCGGTTGGGCTAGGCGATAGAGTAGGACACAAACCTAATGAACTGTCTGGCGGACAGCGACAACGAGTAGCGGTAGCAAGAGCACTGGTGAATGATCCTTCTATTATATTGGCGGATGAGCCGACGGGGAATTTGGATAGTAAAACTTCTATTGAAATTATGGGGCTCTTTGAACAAATTCACAACCAAGGAAATACGGTGATACTAGTCACACATGAGCCTGATATTGCGGAATATGCACACCGTCTTATTCGTCTTAAGGATGGTAAACTTGAAACAGATACCCTCAATCAAAATATCATTTCAGCACTAGGATAATTAACTCTAATGAATACACTTTTTTTGGCAAATACAGGCAATCTATTAATAGATGCACCACTCACTTTATTGATTATTATTTTGACTTCGATCACCTCTTATCAAGTGATGGAAAATGAAGGAGAAAAAAATAAATTGCTATTTATACCCTATGCTGTTAAATATCGAAAAGAGTGGTATCGATTCTTTACACATGGGATGGTACATGGCAGCTGGATGCACTTGATATTCAATATGTATGTATTGTATATGTTTGGGCAGAAAGTAGAGCAGGAGTTTATAGCAGGTTTTGGTCGAGTGTTGGGGCCTTTTGCTTATTTGGGACTATATGTATCAGCAGTACCTATAGCTTCAGTTTATACGTATTTCAAACAGCAAGAAAATAGATATTATCGTTCCTTGGGAGCTTCTGGAGCAGTATCAGCAGTTGTATTTTCAGCTATTTTGATGCAGCCTTTTTCTCCTATGGGACTGATACTAGTATCTGATATAACAGGTATTTGGTTTGCAGCCTTCTTTTTTGGAGCATTATACTTATTATACTCTGCCTATAGTGCTAAAAAAGAAAATACTCGTATTGAGCACAATGCACACTATTGGGGAGCGGTATGGGGAATGTTGTTTACTACTATTGTAGAACCACAAATCACGATTGATGCTGTTAATGCAATTCTGACAGGGAATTATCAACTTTTTTATTTTATGCGATAAGTGATTCTTTTCTTTTCTGGATCCGAAACCCGACCCCCAATAATCCGAATATTACAATACCTCCTAGAGTCCAGCCTTTCCAAGAAGTCCAGAAATTATTCTTTTTTCTTAATAGGATAGGGCTATTGTCACCTAACTGTATGAAAGGAGCCCAAAAGTTGGGATGAGAAGCCCAGCCTTCTGCTAGAGATAAGTAATCTAATTTTGCTTTGCGAAGAGCTGCATCTTTTTGTAGTCCTTGAGCAAGATAGTTGTAGAAAAATTCCATTAATCTAGCAGTAGAAGCATCATTAATTTGCCAGAGACTCATGACGATACTAGGAGCACCTGCATAAATGAAAGAACGCCCTATACTCATAATACCTTCTACAGATTCTATTTTCCCGTCACCTGTTTCGCAAGCACTTAATACGACCAGGTTGCTTGGGATGCTAGAGAGTTTTATTATACATATCTTCTTTGTTATATCTTCTAGATCATTATAAATTTTGCTGTGACTAAGCTTTGAGTGAGGAAATGATCTGACTCTAAAATTTCATTATGAAGTATTAAGGGACGTATTATGTCAGATACTCATAAATCACTATTAGAGTAATTGTACTGAATAATCAATTTAACTTATTTGGTTGTATTTTGATTTTTTAGTGTCAAAAAGTTGATTTTTTTGATTTGTAAATTTATATTTGGGGTTAATGTCTAAATATTTACATGTGTTTATGTTTTGTAACATGTAAAGTATTGATTGTGTGATAATTATGTATACTATTTAGATAGTTTTATTTTATTTATATATTAAATTACTTAAAAAAACCATGAAATTTTTAAAGAAAAATTTATTGTTTGTGCTTATTTTTTTTGCACTACCCTCTTTTGCTGCTGATTTAGTTGTTGAAGAATTTGGAGTTGCACCAGCATATTCTACTATTCAGTCTGCTATTACGGCGGCTAATGCTGGCGATCGTATTTTAATCAAGAACCGTACAGCAGGGATTCCTTGGCTAGAGAATTTGACCATTAATAATAGTGTAGAATTATTAAGTTATGAAAACGATTCTACGTTTGTTATGCAAGGAAATATTCTTATCGGAACTAATATTACTGTGACCATCTTAGGTATGGTTAATTTGACAGGGAATATTAGCCAATTGACTACTTCAGGTACAGCAAGAGGTACTATTGTCAATATCATTGATTGTGAAATAAATGGATATGTCAACTTAGACTATAATCCATTCCGCGTAAATTTTATAGGGAACACCATGACCAATGGTTTTCTCCATTTGATGCATGGGAAAGTGATAGGGAATGATTTTCAGCAATCTGATGTAGATGTTGTTTCAGCTAGCTCTACCTATAGCACAGAAGATTTTTTGATTGTAGGTAATAAGATAGTAGATAATAGCATTCCTTTGTATGTAAATTGTGATGGTTACAATATGCAAATAAAGAATAATTTTATATCTGCAACAAGCACGACGAGTGGGATTTATCTTCTCAGAGGAACTAGTGCAAATCTAATACACAATGTTCATAATAATACAATTAAATTAGCAGGGTCGGCATCATCTCTTGGGGGAATATATATAGGTGCTGCAAGTTCATATTATTGGCGTAGTGTATTGGAAATTATGAATAATGTTGTTGATGCGAATAGTACCTCAAGCTCATCTAGAGCAGTTTACATTCCAGCTAGTTATAGATCTGGCAATATTAATATCTATTTTAATTATTTTGATGGAAGTTTATCGAATGGATTTAATGGGACACCAACATTGGATTTGAATAATGATAAAACATCTACTTTTGCGATTCCAACTACTGGAGTATTACCAGCAGGACACCCTGGCATAGATGGAGGAAATCCAGCACTACCATTTTATGATTTAGATCTTTCTGTAGGGGATGCAGGTTGTTTTGGGGGATCATTTACTTTAGATAATTTCTTCCCATTACATACGGGAGCTGCTAGGGTATATATGGTTGATTATCCATTTAATGTACGTCAAGGTAGTACTCTAAATATTAATGCTGATTCTTATGACCGCTAAAACTATGATTAATATGTATAATAATCCAAAAATTAAGTTTATCGGATTCATTATTTTCATTATATCATCTATAGGATTGCAGGCTCAAAATCATTACGTTGCAGAAGGGGAGTATTTTTGGAATACAGACCCAGGACAGGGAAATGGAATAGGATTTACTGCAACAGATGGTACTTTTGATGAAATAGTAGAGAATCTAATCAATACAAGTGTTACGATTCCAACTAATACTGGAAACCATACTTTTAATGTCCGTGTACGAGATGGAAACAATACATGGAGTTCCCTCTTTTCAGTAGTAATTTTTGTATCTCCTTCTTTATTGACTCAGCGAGATGTGAAAGTGATATCTGGTGAATACTATTGGGATACAGATCCAGGTCAAGGTAATGGTATAGCTTTTTTAGCGACGGATGGAACTTTTGATGAGACACTAGAAAATATTGTTAATTCATCAGTATCTATTCCATCTACTACAGGAGTACATAGCTTTAATGTACGCGTACAAGACGCTGCTAACAATTGGGGACCAACTTTTACTGTAGTTGTTTCTACATTATCTTCCTTACTAACTCAGCGTAATATTGAGATTACTTCTGGTGAATATTATTGGGATACGGATCCAGGTCAAGGAAATGGTACACCTTATGTTGCTTTCGATGGGGTATTTGATGAAACATTGGAAACACTCACCAATAATGCAGTGACGATTCCATCTATGACAGGTGTTCATGTTTTGTATACGCGTTCTAGAGATGCAGAAAATGTTTGGGGCCCTTCTTTTGGAGTAATAGTAAATGTCTTACCTACATTGATAACCAAAAGGAATACTAATGTACAGAGTGGAGAATATTTTTTTGATACGGATCCAGGTCAGGGAAATGGTACGCCTATTTTTGCACAAGATGGTAATTTTGATGGAGTACTAGAAGCGATTACAGGTGGAGCCATACCTAGCCCTGTAACTTCAGGTATTCATGCATTGTATATTAGAGCACAAGATGTAGAAAATAATTGGGGACCAGCCTTTGGTGTGGTTGTTAATATAGATACTACTATTGCTGGAAGTAATTTTTCTACCTCATTTGCAGGAGATTCAGTATTATGTATGAATGATACTGCTAATATATACACTTATACAGCAGTTTCACATGGAGCCAATACCTTTAATTGGACTGTTACAAATGGTGTTTTATTAACAGGTCAAGCCTCTAATACAGTAACTGTGAAATGGAATGGAGCCCAACCAGCATCTATTAAGGTTGTAGAAACAGGATCTAGTGCGACGGATTCTATGGTAATGAATATAGTAGTTAATGCACTTCCTACTATTGGTATTAATACATCAGCTACTTCTATTTGTTCAGGAAATTCGGTTACACTCACTGCTACTGGAGCGAATACTTATATTTGGGATAATGGAGTAATAAATGGAACTTCGTTTACACCAACATTGACAGGAACATATAATGTTACTGGAACAGATGCCAATAATTGTTCGGCTTCAAATACTGTATTAGTGACCGTTAATCAACCAAGTACAGGTACAGAGACGAGAACGGCATGTGGCGGTTATGTGTGGAATGGACAAACGTATACGACTACGGGAGTTTACACCCAGACGTTGACAGGTGTGAATGGTTGTGATTCAGTAGCGACCCTTAATTTGACAATTAACCAGCCAAGTACAGGTACTGAGACGAGAACGTCATGTGGCGGTTATGTGTGGAATGGACAAACGTATACGACTACGGGAGTTTACAC
>CAYOJF010000143.1:0-10925 GCA_964404215.1 uncultured Aureispira sp.
ATCATGAAGGACACGACCATGGCGATGCTCACGATCATGAAGGACACGACCATGGTGATGCTCACGATCATGAAGGACACGACCATGGAAGTACTACAAAAGACCTTGCCCCTATCTCAAAAGAAGGAAAAGAAGTTACCGCCTATCTTGTTAGTTACAAAAAAGATAATAACGGAAATACTTCTGCTAGAGCCTTTGTAGAATGTTCTCAGATTATTGACCAATTCAGTAAAACAATGGGCTATGCAAAGCCTTCTATACAACTACAACGCTTGCTAGAAATGACGGGACTTGGCATGAGTTTCTTAAAATATTTAGCTCTAATTATCATCATTATTTCTGCTTTCAGTATGTTTATCTCTCTCTATTCGTCTCTCAAAGAGCGAAAATATGAAATCGCTCTCATGCGTGTTGGAGGAGCATCTGCCATGAAAGTATTTATGATGATTATATTAGAAGGTCTTATTATAGCTAGTGTTGGACTTTTGTTTGGTCTTTTGATCAGTCACCTAGGCGTACAGTTAATGGCTGGTAGCTTAGAGGAAAGTTATAAATATACTTTTACTGGTTGGCTCTTCTTAACAGAAGAAGTCTATCTTTCTGTAGGAACGCTCTGTATTGGCTTCTTAGCTGCTATTGTACCTGCTATTCAGGCATACGCCACTGATATTTCAACTACTCTATCTAATGAATCATAATTTTACTATGAAAATTCTATTTTTACTGATTAGCCTTACTCAAATTGCATTGGCTCAACATGGGAAGGGATTAAAACCATTAGCTCTAGGAAGTACAGCTCCTAGTTTTAGTGCTATCAATCAAGATAGTATTCTAGTCAAGTCTAGCGATTTATTGTCAAAAGGACCTATTGTGTTAATTTTTTATAGGGGTGCTTGGTGCCCTTATTGTCAAAGACATATTCATGAGATACAAGAAGGATTCCAGCAAATATTAGATAAAAAGGCTTCTGTTGTTGTCGTTACTCCAGAAAAATCTGAGTATATAGAAAAAATGATCTCTAAAACAGGGGCTACTTTTTCATTATTACATGATACCAATTATGAAATAATGTCTAAATATAATGTCAAATACACCATTCAGAAAAAAGATAAAATGGCATTCAAAACTTTTCTAGTTCCTTTGGTAAAAAAACATAATAAAGATAGTGAAGCAATATTACCAATTCCAGCTACGTATATCATAGGCAAAGAAGGGAAGATCAAATATGTTCATTTTGATGCGGACTATAAAAACCGTTCTTCCTTAGAAGAAATTTTAAAAAATTTGTAGTCCTTTCTCAGACGTCCCCTTATAGATTATCTATGTTTTTAGAAACGATAAAACTTACCTATTTTAAAAATTACGAAAATCAAACCTTTGATTTCTCGGAGCAGCTTAACTGTCTAGTAGGGAAAAATGGAATGGGAAAAACCAATGTCTTAGATGCTATTTATTACCTCTGTCTTTGCAAAAGTCACTTTAGTATCCCTGATCGTCTGATTATCAAACATCAACAGGATTTTTTTCGCTTAGAGGGAACATTTCGAAAAGATAAAAAAGAACAAATTGTCTGCAAATATGACAAACGCAAAAAGGTAATCGAACGCAATAAAGTAGCTTATGCTCGACTAGCAGAACACATTGGTCTACTCCCTGTCATTATGATTACTCCAGACGACACCCTACTGATTACCGAAGGTAGTGAGAATAGGCGTCGATTCATGGATCTATTGTTAGTTCAGTCCAATCCACAGTATCTGACATACCTAATGGAATACAACAAGCTCCTCCATCAACGCAATGCTTTTCTGAAACAATACAAACATCCGAATGATATTGACGCAGCACTTCTAGAAATCTATGATGCTCAAATGATTGCCCCTGCTACCTATATCCATCAACAACGTCATCAATTTTGCCAACAATTGCAACCAATTTTCAAATCCTATTACCAAGCGATAGCTGGAGCTAACGAACCCGTTAATTTTGTTTATCAATCACAATTGTCTGAGAACAGTTTGCCAGAGCTATTTTTAGCTTCTAGAGAAAAAGACAGTTGGCTACAACGCACGACTAAGGGGATTCATAAAGATGACATGAAGCTTACAATTGATGGTTACCCTGTCAAAAAATTTGCCTCACAGGGACAACTCAAATCTTATCTATTAGCACTCAAGCTGGGCCAATACGAACTACTCCGACAAGAAATAGGAAGTGCTCCACTCCTACTCCTCGATGATATTTTTGATAAACTAGACCGTAGTAGAGTGCAACACCTTTTACAATTATTGATCGAAAAAAAATTTGGTCAATTATTTATCACAGATACACACCCAGATCGTATTGCTGCGATAGCAGCACAATTAGGAAGTAATTTCAAACAATTTGATATTCAGAAAGGTGTCGCTACTAATTTGGTATAACCTCCTCACGAACGGCATAAATTAATTCCCCCTTTGCAAAACGCTCTAAGTTTTGGTACATCTGCTGGTCAATTTCTTTTTTAAGCTCCAAATTATATCCACAATCAAACAGTATCTCCAAGGTAGAATGAAATGGCCCAACCGCAAACTGTAACCAAGCATCAATCCAAGTTGGCTCTTTACCCAACTGCTGTAAAATAAATAGTTTTTGCTCAAAATAGATATTGGATGATTGCTCTTGATAATTGTAGATAATCTTAGATTCTATTTTTTCGTGTCCCAACTGAACCGCTAAATACCAACCGATCGCTTGACAACCTAAAACAATCCCCATTAACGTTGGATAATCGAAACAAGCAAACGTATGCTGTGCAGCATATAATAATGGTAGTGTCCAAAGAGCAACGAAAAACGTCGTTATTTTATCTAAGAAAATATAGAATAGTAAGCTAAAAACTAAAAAAAATTGTCCTAAGTCAAAACCATATCCCATATACCTTCCTATTTCGATTCCTACCAATGGAATAAATCCACTATAAACAATAAAAGGTAATGCTAGACAGTGAACTAATTTATTGGATGCCTCCTGATGAAACATTTGATACAGTCCTAATTGTTCGATGGTAGAATAACGAGTCGCAGTAAACGATGTAATAAATTTCATACTCTATTTCTATTTCGTAAAGAAATTAGCCTCTCTGATAGAGGTCTATTTTGTCTCTACAAAGAAATAGCAAATCTGAAATATTATTTTTGACATAAGTCAAAAAGTATCTACTCTGTCCAACCTAAAAAAAATCGTAACAACAGCTAGGCTATTGCTACGATTTTCAAAAAATTCAATAAAGTACTAGAAATTACTTTAGTCATTCATTGTTGGCTGTATTCTACTTGCTCTAGGACGTTTTTGGATTTGTCTCTTATTGAAGAATATCCCGAAAATAGACGCTATAAAAGCTCCTAATAAAACGAAAATCCAACCTAATCCAAAAAAGAATCCTCCTCCTATCATTAAAATAAAAGCAGCAATGGATAAGATTACACTGATAATCCCAAACATTAAGTTAAAGTCAAACCCATCTGGTTTTTCTCGTGTTTTTTTAAGCTTTGTAAATCCGATTATCGAAAATACGATAGCAGCAATCATAGCCACTAATCCTAAAATACCAAATATATTACTAAGCAACATAAATGATCCATAGCCTATGGTATAAAAAAGACTCTGTACAATTAAGACATTGACTGCTGGAGCTCCAAACGTAACTGCTAAAGAAGCTAGTCCTATATCCAGAAAAGGATTACTAATATCACTTTTTTGACCTTTGTTGGTTTCTTTCGCCCCCCATTGAATCTTGGTTCGCTTTTCTTTTCTTATTCTTTTTCGCTCTAGTCTTCTTTGTTTTCTCAATTCCTTTTTAGTAAGCTGTGTAGTTTTTTCGACTGGTGTGGCAATCTCTTTTCGAACTACTTCTGCTAACATAGTATTGTTATTTGCCAATAAACTAGTTGCACTGATTAGTAATACAAACAAACAGATAATTATATTTTTCATTAAAATTAGGTTGGTTAAATACCGTAGCAAATCAAACGTCTTTGAGCTATTGTAGTGTTGAATTAAATGGTTCGTGATTGCAATCATTATCCTAAACGTGATGCTTCGTCAAAACCGTTAGGCTCTTAACTTATCTTTAAGAGTTTGCTTCAAAATGGATTTTAAGTTCTAAATACTTTTCTTTGATGTTAAGTAGTCTAACCTAATCATTGATTGTTGTGCCTATTCTTGCCTTCTTGCTAGGTCGTTTTTGAATTTGCCTTTTATTGTAAAAGATCCCAACTATTGATAAACATAAAATGCCTAAGAGTATACAGGATAAAATTGCTCCTATGAAGTATGGGAAGGGTGTCAAGAATAAAAAAGTAAGACTCACCGCCAATAAAACACTCCCAATACCAAAAACTAGCCCCTTATCCATTCCCTTTGGAGTTTCTCTAGATCTTTTGAGCTTTATAAATCCGATTATCAAGCAAATCAATGCGGTCAACATTGCTATGATAAACAAAAGACCAGGTATCATAGAGGAAATAACCATGAGAGGCAATAAGGATTCTAGGAGGTAGCTTCCTACAGGAATAGCAAACATAATCAGTAATGAGACTAAACCTATATCTAAAAAAATATTACTAGTCATACTATAATCTCGTCCATCACCACGAGGCTCTCCTACCTTCACCTTTGTTGTACATTTTTTCTTCTTGTGCTTCTTTTTGTATCGCGATTGACGCTTTTCTAATCGAGCTTTTTTTCGCTTTTCTTTTTTATTTATTGAAGTGATATTTTTCCGAGGATTTACAATTTCTTTCCGTACAAGCTCCGCTAACACAAGACTACTATTTGCTCTTAAAGTAGCAGTACTATTTAATATGATAATCAAATAAACAATTAGGTTTTTCATTAAAAAATTTGATTGGATATTACAGTCTTAGAACGTCTTCCTATGACTATAATATTAATGATGATTGCAATCACTACCCTAAACGCAAGGTTCTTTCAAAACATTTACGACCTTAACTTTAATTTAAGACATTACCCAATCACTCCACCTATACCCTATCTGTCTATTTCGCTTTTTATTTTCGTTAGTCCGAATATTAATCCTATTACCCCTGGTATCATTAACAAAAACTGCACATACAATAATATTAAACCTGCAAATGAAAAGAATAGACATCCTATTGCGAGTAGAACTAAGTAAACTGTACTCATAATGGCAACAATAGAGGCGGTATTAGATTCGGGTGTGGCTTCTTTCTGTAAGTCACTTATTCCGACAGATAAAATAACTGCTATGGCTATGGCAAAGGTTAAATAAACAATCCCAAATGGAATCAATAGTAAAAGGAATAAAATAGCGGGAAATGAAACTAAAAAAGAGGTACCTACCAAAGATGCAATTAGTAAAGGGATCCCAAGAAGACCACATAACCCAGCAATCCCTAAGGTTAAAGAGTTATTCCAAGCAGCATTGGTTAGCTGCCCTTCTTTTTTCTTTTTTACATTTTTTAATCGGCTCTTTCTTCGCTTTTGTTTCCAGATACGTCTTTCTCCTCGCTTTTGTTTTTTCGACTTTTGTTTGATCGGTTTTTGGGATACCTCGATAGGTCTTACATTTGGTGCTACCCAAGTAGCATTGGATATTATTTCTGCTGAATAGACAGGTATACTACACCATAGTAAGCCTACCAAAATTAGATATTTCATTAAGTTGTAGATTAGATGATTTATTAATTTCTTTGATGAGAGCAAAGAAAGCTCATCTAATCTTTAGATTTTTTGACATAAGTCAAAAAAGATCTAGGTTCGGATTTTGGTGTAAGAAAAGCATGAAGTAAAGCCTCTTTTTTTATTGTATAAGTTATTTTGACTGACTCCTATTTTACGTATAAAAACAAAGCTCATTCAACAGAAAGTACAGTACATGGACGGACGAACCTACGTTAAAATTCATCTGATTGAAGAGCTCTGTTTCTGAGTTTTCTCAAACTAACAAAAAGCCCTATGATAGCAGCAGCGAAAAAAGCAATGACTATACCCATAATAACCCATGTCAGAACAGTTCCAGGTGATAGGGCAAAAAATAAAATGATTAAACTGGTAAAAATGATTGGGATCAAGATAGTGCTCATAATTCCCCAAAATAAAGCCCTATCAAATTTATGTTCCGTTGGTTTTCCTTCTTTTTTTAGTTTCACAAGTCCTTTTATCGTAAATATGATCCCTAAAATAAAACCTAATATAATTGCTATGGCAAGTATAATGGCCAATATCAAAAATAATATACTCCATATCTCTGGACCTCCGCCCAATGCCAATCCAAAACTTATTGATAAAGCATAAGACAAAAATATGGGACTTACTATTAATACTCCTAAATTGAATAGCCCTAAAGTCAACCATATATTCCAATCTTTCCTTTCTTTTGTTTTAGGAGGAAAGACAGCAGTAATTTTTTTCTTAGATTTCCTTTTTGCCTTGCGTACTTTTTGTCGGATTAACCTTTGCTCTTGCTTAACTTTGAGCGATCGCTTTATTGTTTTGTTTTTCTTCTTTTTGATGGGTTTGGTTGGCAAATCATTGCTGCAAACAATTTGCTCCAATATAGGCAAATGACTGTTTGCTTTTTGAGGTAAAGCACTAACTAATAGTACTAATACAAGGCTCCAGTAAAATTTCATTTCTAGTGCTATTTTTATTTTTTTAATCTTTCTCTCATGTTCAATTGACTAAAATGAATACCCAAAATAGAGGCTAACCATATTCCTATAGCCGAAAAAACTATTGCTATCAAAAGTGATGTCGTTAGTAGCAGCATTGAAAATATAAATGGAAGAGCAAAAAATAACAATACTGCAATCAGACTACTCATTATACCCACCAAAAAGAAAAAATCAACTTTTTTCTTTGCAGGAAACATCTTTTTCATTCTGATAAAGGCACTTATCAAAAAATATAAGGCCAGCAGTCCTATTACTACTAATACCCCTCCCAATATTCCTAAAAATAGAACATTACTAGTTGTTAATATGACATGGAGAATTCCTATCCTAAATAGGTTTATAGTCAGTATCACTCCCAATGTAAGTGCTGGTATAGAGAATAGCAATCCTAAAAAACCAATCCCATGCATATAATCTCTATTCCATTTTTCATCCTGAATCTGTCTGTGATGAAAAGGTCTAAACTGTTGTTGCTGGCGTTCTAAACGCTTCTTTTTTCTGTGTTTGGCACGCTGCCTTCGTTTATTTTTTTTGCGAATAGGAGATTCATTGTGGTTAGCTGGACTGACAACAACCTCTGCCAGTAGATTAGGAATCTGAGCATGAATAGTCCCTGTCATGAATATAAAATACACCATCCATCCCCATAAGAGTCTTCTAGTAATCGTATCCATCATAATTATTCTTTCGTTCAGGAGGGTTTTGGGAATAATTATTCTTCTGTATTCCCATAATAGACAATACTAATCCAATAATACCTGGCAACATTAATCCTGCTTGAATAACCAGAGCTATCAGCCCCAAAGGCGAAATGACTAAGCATGCAATTCCAACCAAAACTAAATAAAGGATACTAATGATAGCAATGGCGACTCCTAGTCCTGTATCTGAATTATTCACTTGATCTAAATCCATGATACCCAATGTTCCTACAATCGGTGTAACTATAACGAACGTAAGATAAATAAGAACTCCTAGCAAGGCAACCAAAGCAATAATAAAGGGGTTCGCAAAAAGAGCCACTCCCAAATAAAAAAGGTAAGCAATAGAAGCCGAAGTCCCCAATATAAATAACAAACCAATGATCGTCAAAGTCAATAGTCCATTCCAATCTCTATCATTGGCTTGTTGCTGGTTGTCTTTTTTATTTTTTTTGAATCGCTGGTATTTTGCACGCGATTGTAGCTTTGCATGCTTTTTTTTACGAAAAGCTTTTTTAGTTTGTTTTTTGAGCGGTGTCTTAGGGGTTTCTACTCGAATAACTTCTGCAAGAATAAACGATTGAGCATGTCCAGACACCATTGACATGCACCAGAATAAACTAATAATAAAGAAAAATCTCATGATAATCGGCTTTGCTGTTTTCTATCGAAAACTGGGAATATAAAGCGTATTCAAATATCAAAGTTCTGAAGTTGTTTGAAAAGTCTCTTTATATCTAAATGAAATTTCGACAAGAAAAGACTTTTCAAACAACTTCCTCTATACTCAAGGTGGTTAGGAAACCAGTGCTTTCTTTTGTTCAAACAACGTCTCTATACCTGCTTGGTCTAGAGTACTAATACACATTTCTTTTGTCAAGCCCCCTTTACGAGCTGCCAATACCCCAAAATGAATATCATGTACTCCTTTTAGGCTATGAGCATCTGGATTAATCGCTATTTTAACCCCTTTTTCGAGTGCATACGGTATCCAGGTATAATCCAAATCCAATCGTAATGGATTCGCATTTAGTTCAATAACCACCTGATGTTCAGCACAGGCATCTATTATCGCCTTGTGGTCAATAGGATAACCGACTCTAGAAAGCAAAAGTCTGCCTGTTGGGTGTCCCAATATTGTCGTGTAAGGATTGCGAATCGCATTGAGTAGTCGTTGGGTAGCCTTTTGTTCATCCATACGTAAATGAGCATGTACGGATGCAATTACAAAATCAAATTGAGCCAAAATGTCTGCTGGATAATCCAAATCACCATTGCCCAATATATCTGATTCAATCCCCTTGAAAATTTTGAATGGAGCTAGTTTGACATTCAATTCATCTATTTCTTTCATTTGCTCCAATACTCGTTCTATAGATAATCCATTAGCATAGAAAGCAGCCTTCGAGTGATCTGTCAACCCCAAATAATCATACCCCTGTTCTTGGCAGTATCGAGCCATTTCTTCTATACTATTACTGCCATCACTCCAGGTACTGTGAGCATGTATCACCCCTCTGATAGCTGTTTCTTCTACTAGCTCAGGTAATGGATTTGCTTTTGCTTTAAACAAAATCTTAGGAATATCTCTCAACTCTGGCAGAATATAAGGTACCGTTGCTAATTCAAAAATAGCCTCTTCTGACAAATCCAAAAAAGCAGCGGGATTCGACCCTTTCCAATCGATAGGGGTATCAAATTGTGATTCAAAAAACTGTTGTACAAAAGCTTCATTGCCTGTTGTACGCAAAAGATTATATCCAAAAAATTCCGTCGGACAAGTATAAATAACAACTGGAAAATTCTGATCAATTGTTTGACAAATATAAATCGCACTGCCTTCTTCTTGTTTGACTAGTTCCAATATTTCTTCCTCAAACAGTATCTGAATATCAGCCTGAGCTATTAAGATGTCAATCGACTCCAACTCTGGCATCAATCGTCGAATAGCTCCCGTTAGGCAGACTTGCTCTATTCCAAGCGTCTCTTGTATATCCAATACGAGATTTTGGGCTTCATCTTCCAAAGTCGCATAATGGAATTTGTTCTTCGACTGGAAATAGTACTCTAACTGTTGCTGTACATTTGCTTGTGTTTTTGCTCCAAACCCTTTGATTTTCATCAATCGGTTTTCATTACAGGCATATAATAATTCTCCTGGAGACGCCAAATCCATCTCTTGCCAAAGCATTTTTATTTTCTTTACTCCAAGTCCTTTGATTGACATTAGTTCTACTACTCCTGTAGGTGTCTGAGCTTTATATTCCTCCAAAGCCTGCATCTTACCTTGCAACCTCAACTCTTGTATCTTCAGCCCTATTGCATCTCCAATTCCCTTCACTTGTTTGACCTCCGCCAGACTCATTTCCTGTACAGGTTCTGTCACCCCACGCAATATCCTATAAGCATTCGCATAAGATTTAATTCGATAACTACTCTCTCCATGCAATTCCATCAAATTCGCTAATAATTGAAATTGCTGTGCGTATTGTTTATTTGTCATTTTATTTTTGCTGTAATTAATAATTCTCCTATCGGAATATTGATCTATTTAAAGGCTTCAAATGCTTATCTGGAATACTATCGCTCCGCCCTTGCTATTTGCTATTTGCTATTTGCTTAAATGTCCCCCTCCTACTTCTATCCTCTAATTAAAAATTTTTACTACTTCATATCTGCTACTTACTACCAAAAACTCTACCCCATCTCTATTAATCTACCCCCTAACTTATCTTACTTCTAGCAGTCTAAAAAAACGCTCCCAGCCCCTAAGTCCCTCCTTCCACTACAGGCATTTGGATCCTAAACGTTGTTCCTTCATTAGGAGCAGAACTCAGTACAAATATTTTCCCAAAGTGATACTTTTCTACAATTCTCTTACATAAAGACAAACCTAAGCCCCATCCACGCTGCTTAGTCGAAAAACCAGGTTGAAAAACCGTTTTGAAGTTTTTACGGGGAATCCCTTTCCCACTGTCTTTAATATCAATATACACCCACTTATCAGTGGTTGAAATAGCTGCTCTAATTTCTCCTTTTCCTTCCATTGCATCCAGTGCATTCTTCAATAAATTTTCTATCACCCAATCAAACAACAAAGGGCTAATATTGATTAATGTATTGGATTGATTTTTAGAATCAGGAAAGTCAAAAGTGATTTTACGAGAAGCCCGCTGCTTTACATATTGATAATGCTTCTCTAAATTTTCATAAGCATTAATGGGTTTCAATTCTGGAACCGCTCCAATTTTGGAAAAACGATCTGCTACTAAGGTTAGGTGTTCGACATCTATCTTCATTTCATTCGCAATCATCACCAAATCACTATCCTCACCATACATCAATTTGATATTTTCAATCCATCCAATAAGAGAAGTGATGGGTGTCCCCAACTGATGAGCAGTTTCCTTAGCCATCCCTACCCAGACCCGTTCTTGCTCTGCTTCTCGATTGTATCTAAATATCAAAAAAGCGAATAATAATAAGATAGCCAGTAGTCCAAGCTGAATATATGGAAACCATTCTA
>CAYOJF010000144.1:0-10918 GCA_964404215.1 uncultured Aureispira sp.
GCAGTAGAACTACTTGGTGTACCTCCTGGGAAAGACCATACCCAACTGGTTGGATATAGAGTTTATATTGATTATAATAATAACGGAGATTTATCAGATGCAGGAGAAGAAATTGCCAATGGGACTATAGCTCCTAATAGCGGAACAGTTACGCGGACTCATAATATCACCCTTCCTACCAATGCTACTGAAAATTTGCTACTCCGAATGCGTGTAGTCCACGATCAAGTAAGTGTAAGTAGTCCTTGTGAGAATTTATTTACAGGATCTGCCGAAGACTATGGCGTTTATATTGCTACAGCAGCAGCTATTACGACACCACCTGCAAATCAAAGCACTTGTGCTGGAGGTAGTGCTACTTTTGCGATCACTGTTACTGGTGGCAATACTTTTCAGTGGCAAGAGAATACAGGTAGTGGATTTGTCAATATTACAGATGGAGGAATTTATAGTGGTGCAACTACCAATACATTAATTCTAACAGGAGTTACCAACCCTATGAGTGGAAATATTTACCGTTGCATTGTTGGTAATGGTTGTGATCAATCAGTGAATTCTACTAATGCTACTTTAACGATCACTGGAGGATCTACTATTACGACACAGCCGACCAACCAAACCGACTGTGCTGGTAGCACTATCAACTTTACCGTAGCTGCTACAGGTACACCTGCTTTCCAATGGCAAGAAAACACAGGTACTGGTTTTACTAATATCACTAATGGGGGAATTTATAGCGGTGCCACCTCCGCTAACCTTACTCTTACTGGGGTTACTAATCCTATGAGTGGAAATACCTATCGTTGTATTGTCGGAACGACTCCTTGTGCTGTTAATTCCAATAATGCGACTCTAACCGTTAGTACAGGATCTACTATTACGACACAACCAACCAACCAAACTGACTGTGCTGGTAGCACCATCAACTTCTCCGTAGCTGCTACAGGTACACCTACTTTCCAGTGGCAAGAAAATACAGGTACTGGTTTTACCAATATCACCAATGGAGGAATTTATAGTGGTGCCACCTCCGCCAACCTTACTCTTACTGGGGTTACTAACCCTATGAGTGGAAATACCTATCGTTGTATTGTCGGAACAACTCCTTGTACCGTTAATTCTAATAATGCGACTCTAACCGTTAGTACAGGTATTAATATTATCACCAACTTACCTGATACAACTAGAAGCTGCGAAGGGACCAACTTTAGTTTGGCGGTTTCCGCTACAGGAGCTAATGGATTTCAATGGTTTGAGTTTGATGGTACTACATGGAATAGTCTCACCAATAGTGGTATATACAGTGGTGTAACTACTAATACCTTGACCTTTACGAATCCAACTGGCATTCACAACTACCAATACTATTGTAATATCACGCATCCTACTTGTAGTAATGTCAGTTCTGACACTACTGTCAATATTAATCTTATATTCAATACACAACCAATTAGTCAAGCAGCTATTAGTGGTAATACCATCAATCTGACCGCAACTCATCTACATGCGACTTGTGGTAGTACTTGGGAAGTAAATTCTGGTAGTGGCTGGACTTCATTGCCCCCTAACCCTACTGTGTACCCTAATGGCATTAATCAAAATACACTTGCTGTTGTCATGGATGCTAGTTTGGATGGTAACTGGTACCGAAAAGCTGCTTGTGGAACAAGCTGTACCCTATTTTCTGATTCAGCAGAGGTTTCGCTTATACAAGCTAGTCTTGTCCGTGACAACATGTACCAGTTAGATGGAATTGATGATCATATCGTAATTGATAGTGACCCACTAGGTGGATCTAATACACAAGATATTTCTTATACTTTTGAGGCTTGGATTAATCCAACGAATGCCACTGCCTTACAAGCGATCATTGGCAATCATAATTATGATGGGACCTTTGGTACTGCCTTAGACCTTACAGGAGGTAACGCTCGATTTATTAAAGGAGAAGGAACTCATATAGTCTCTGGAACAATTATAGATGGCGAATGGTCTCATTTGGCAGGTACTTATGACGCAAATACCGATGAAATGAGATTATACATTAATGGATCTTTGATGGGGACGACTATCTCTACCGCTGCGGATGGTGGTGGGGTACATCATATTGGTAGCCATGCAGGACAAGCAAGTATTCCACTATCTAATTTCTTTGATGGAAAAATTGATGAAATTAGAATCTGGAATACCGTACGTACTCAAACTGAAATTAGAGAAAATATGCACTTATCTCTCTCTCCTACGGCTACTGGATTAGTAGCTTACTATCAGTTTGATAGAGATAAAGCTGTTGGGATTACTCACGGAGTACGAGATGCTATTGGTCTACATCATGCTACTGCCCAGCTAGCCGCTGCTGCTCTAGTCCCATCAGAAGTACATGTGGGAGGAGGCAGTTCCAATACACAAAATGTCCTTACGACTGGAAATGTTATTTTCACGGGTACTGATTTAGAAATTAATTTCACTGGTGTCGCCCCTCTAGATGAAGTGGTTGTGACTCATATTCGTAGTGAAAATGCCTTTAGTCCTCCTATCAATACTCCATTAGAAACGGGCTACTGGATTGTCAATAACTATGGAAATAATACGGGATTGAACGCCACTACTCGTTTTAACTATAGTACTGGACTAGTGACCAGTACTTTATTGACGGATTATACCTTATACAAACGTCCTTCTAGAGCTACAGGAGCTTGGCCACAGTTGATTTCACCCGCTAGTACCGCTAGTATAGCGGCAGGGAATAATCATGTCAATTTCACGGGTCTAAATTCTTTTAGTAATCTAGTACCCACTCAGACAAATACTTTATTGTTCAATAACTTTTTATCCTTTGAGGCTACGCCAACCAACCAACAAACGATTTTACTCAACTGGGAATTAGAAAATGAAAAAGAAGTTGACTTCTACGAAGTAGAGAAAAGTATTGATGGGGTAACTTGGGAAACAATTGGGCGTGTATCTACTCAAAGTACCACTAATAGTTATCAACTAGAAGATCTAACACCAGTCAACGGCTACAACTATTATCGAATCAAACAAGTATATATCAATCAACAAGTCTTTTATTCTTGGACACGGGTCGTAGAACTTATTCAGGAACAAGGCCTTTGGGTTTATCCTAATCCAAATCAAGGTGTCTTCTCCATAGATTTTGAACACAAAGGTACTTATCAAATTGAAGTATTTGATGCGATTGGACAACGCATTTTCCAAACTGAATTTAGTGGTAATAAAAACATTATTAATCTTGATACACAAGCAACAGGTATTTACACCATAAAAGTAAGCACCAATAATAATAGTTATTATTCTCGCTTAGTGATTGAACCATAAACCTAATCTTGGAACCTGTTTTAACTAAAAAGCCATATTCGCTTATCATGCGAATATGGCTTTTTAGTTAACTATAACGGAAAGTAATAAGTGCCTCCATCTATTTCGTAAGCTCGATCCATTACGCGAGGCCATCTAGGGTTAATCATTTCTTTTTCCCAATTAATGTAGTCGGTTTCTAGTTGTTTTACGACTTCGGGTAAGCTATCCACTAAATTACTGGTTTCATATTTATCATTTACGAGGTTATACAACTCCTTTTTATTTGCTTTGTCATCTCGTAGTAATTTCCAATCTCCTTTTCGTACTGCCTTATGGGTCATCGAACGCCAGAAAAGTGCCGAATGAGGGACTTTTTCTTGATAAGAAGAATCTAATAAATATGGCATTAGATTCACTCCATCAAATGTTCTATCTTTAGGTAATTCACAGGAAGCAATAGCAGTAGTAGTAGCAAAAATATCTAAAGCACTCACTGGTTTTTCATAAACTTTACCTGCTGGTATTGTTCCTTTCCATTGCATCATAAAAGGAATATTAATTCCCCCTTCAAAATTAGACATTTTACCTCCCTTCAAAGGACTGTTGTCAGCAGCTAAGGTGTACTCTGCTCCACCATTATCGCTCAAAAAATAAACAATGGTATTTTCTTCCAAATTCATATCCTTCAATGTCTGCATAATCTCCCCTACCGCATCATCCAGCGATTTAATCATCGCGTAATAAACTCTCTTTTCGGGAGAAGCTATGTGAGAAAATTGATCATAATAATCCTTCGTAATCTGAAAAGGTGTGTGTGGAGAAGAATAGGGAACATAGGCAAAAAATGGCTGGTCTTTATTTTTTTTGATAAAGTCAATCGTCTCTTCCGTTATCTTTGTAGTTAAGTAAACATCCTCCTGAATCACTTCCCCATTTCTACGAATAGCACAGTTTCCCGTACGGCCTTTACCCCAAATAAAAGGATCTGAAAAGTCAGTCAATTTCTGATTAATGATACTATCTTTATCTATCGGAGCATATAAGCTAAAAGCTTCATAAAAGCCATACTGATAATCAAAACCTCGGTTGGAAGGAATTGCGGTAGGGTTGTATCCTAGATGCCATTTGCCAATACAAGCGGTAGCATAATCTTTAGTTTTCAATATCTCCGATAAAATAAACTCTGTAGGAGGTAAACCTTGCTTTTGCATCACCTCGAAGGTAGGTATCGCATATTCATCCAAAGGAGCCACTTGCCAGTCTTCTGTCGCAATGAAATTGTCATAAACAAAATACTCTAGCCGATTTTTGGGATAACGTTCATGTACCTGTATTTCGAATCCAAATCGCTGTTGGTAGCGACCTGTCAATAATCCTGCTCTAGATGGAGCACAAATAGGCGAAGTAATATAAGCTTCCTGAAAAGTAACTCCAGCCTTTCCGATAGCATCCATACGTGGCGTTTCTAGATGCTCCCCTCCATAAAGAGAAACATCCATCTTGCTCAAATCATCTGCTAAAATGACAATGATATTTGGTGGAGAAACACTATCTACCGGCTGTTTGGTAGCCATGTATTGCTCTCTGTAAGCTATCTTGTCTGCATCAAATACAATATCATAGTCAGGGCTACTCAATGGCCACAATAAATACCCCAGAATAGGTATCAGAATAAGTACGATATTCCTAATTCGCTTTTTAGTTTTAACTTTCATTGGTCCAATAGTTATACAATTTTTTTTAAATGTATTTACATTGGCACAAGATAATAGTAAATCATGACGAATAGAAAAGAGCAGCGATTACTTTAATCGTTGAGAATGTTCGCCTTGTGATGCATTGAGTATGTCATTAAGACTTCGTGTAAATGGACGACTTGTTATATCACCTTTGTATTCAAATTCTTTGAGGACTCGCCCATTATCAATCAAAAAAGCTCCTGGCATTTGTCGATGATCTCCTAATTCCTTTCCAACAGTAGTGCCATATTTGAAAGTTTTAAGAGCACCTTTGAACCAAACATTGAGATTATATAACTCTGCAAATGTTCCTTTATATAAACCAAAATACTGATATAAGCTTAGATCTGGATCAGAAATATGTTCCATATTTTTCAATCCAAATTTCTCAAAATAGTCATCTGCTATATCATCTTCAGACATATGCACAAATACAATTTGAGCTCCCTTAGCGTTAACATCTTCTTTTATTTTAGACAAATCCGCCATTGTTTGGCGACAAAAAACGCATCCAAAATGTCTCAAGAAAACAAGGATGATATTCTTTTTCTTGGACAGAGAATATACATCGTTATCTTTATTAGTAAAAGTTACTTCTAAGAGTTCGCTAAAATCTACTTTATCCATCTATTATATTTTGTATAAAACAATTGTCATTTCAACTAATAGATTGGTATACTTTGACAATAAAGTTAACGAGTAAATCAAATGGTTTTGATATGTGGGTGAGATGTTCTACTAAGATACAAAACATCTATTATCTTTCGCTCAAAGTGCTACAAAAGTGCATTAATGAACTGTTAAAAAATAAACAGGTGTTACTACCTTTTAAGATAGTAACACCTGTTTATAAATAGTGTTGAATTTCTATTTTAGTTATTAGCAGCTGTTTCTGTTTCTGTTACATCAGAAGGTACCTCTTTAACCTGTACCATTAGAATGTGCTCAATCATTGAAATCTCACGTGCAGTCTCTACTGCATTCTCCAACATAGTATTTGGTTCCAAAACAAAACCTTCGTTAGTATCGTCAATTTCAAATTGTTTTACGATCTCCAATTCGTAAGAATCCATCAAACCATTGAGCATGTCGTCTCCAGTTGTTTTGACATTTCCTTCTGCAAATCCTTCTGCCCATGGTGCAATCGCATCATAAATCACTACAAAATTAACTTGTTTTCCCTGTAGATCAGCCAATTGAGCTAAATCAACAGTCGCTTGTCCTTTTTTGAACTCTGCTAAACTTTTATAATAGTAGGCTTTAGAGTCTACTCTCTTTTTTACCGCACGAGTGGTAATATCTTCATTACTTTCTATATTTGGCATAGAGTCAACAGTCGTCTCTGTCTGATCTGAAGCACAAGACACAGTCATAAAAGCAGCGATAGCAATGACAAAACTAAATTGTAAGAAATTTTTAAAACTTTTCATTTTGTAGGATTGTTTGATTTTTATAGATATTCGAGATATTCTAACCTCGTAAGTGATTTGTATATTGTATAGAATAGGTCAAATGTGTATTTATTTAGAACAATAAAATACTTTTGTTCCTAATTCTTACCTTATTTCATATTTAATGAAAGACTCTTTATAAGTGTTACCCTTCTGAATAAAAAAATACTAAAAAAAGTTCACGGTGTATTTTATTCTGTGAAGTTGCTCTAAATGCCCTCTACTACAAAAGTACCACATTTTAAATCCAATATCACAAACAACGATATATTTTATTACCCTAATCGGTATTACATACTCTAAATTACAAATATAAAATGGCTCAAATTTATTCGACTAACCCTGTGACTCGCCAAACAATAGCTACTTATCATACGATCTCTGATCAACAACTACAACACTCCCTTCAAAGTAGCACCAAAGCATACCTAAAATGGAAACAAACAACCTATGAATATCGAGCTATAGTTTTGAAAAATGCCGCTAAAATTCTCCGAGATAATCAAAGTAAATACGCTCTATTGATGGTTCAGGAAATGGGTAAACCCATTGGTCAAGCAAAAAATGAAATCGAAAAATGTGCTAAAGTTTGCGAGTACTATGCTAACAATGGTGCTGATTTTTTGGCTAATCAAACAATTGATACAGAATTTCAAAAAAGTTATGTTGCCTTTCAGCCATTGGGAGCTATTTTTGCTATTATGCCCTGGAACTTCCCCTTTTGGCAAGTATTCCGTTGTGCAGCCCCTGCTCTTATGAGTGGTAATATCGTCCTACTCAAACATGCATCTAATGTACTGGGATGTGGAGAAATGATTGCTCAAATCTGGAAAGAAGCAGGTTTGTTAGAAGGTGGCTTCCAACACCTTATTGTAGAAAAAGAACAAATTGAGCAGATTATTGCTCATAATACGGTACAGGGAGTCGCTCTAACAGGGAGCGAACAAGCAGGACAAGCCGTAGGGCAAACAACAGGAAAATACATGAAACGTCTGGTATTAGAGTTAGGAGGCTCTGATCCTTTTATCGTATTAGAAGATGCAGACTTGGAAGCTGCAGCCGAAGCCGCTGTTATCTCTAGAATTCATAACTCTGGGCAAACCTGCATATCTGCTAAACGATTTTTAGTCCCCCAATCCATTGCCAACGAATTCAAAACAATTTTAAAAGAAAAAATAGCTACGCTCAAAATTGGTAATCCTCTAGAGGAGAAAACACATATCAGTGCTATGGCTAGAGAAGATTTGGCTATAGAACTCCAAGAGCAAGTAAATCAGTCCATCAAAATGGGTGCTTTATCTGAAATAGCAGGTGGTCATCAAGAAGGAACCAACTACTTCCATCCAATGTTACTATCCAATATTCAAAAAAATATGCCCGCCTATAATGAAGAATTTTTTGGACCTGTATTTTTGTTCTTTGCTGTCGAAGATGAAACTGAAGCTATTCGAATTGCTAATGATAGTGTTTATGGGCTCGGTGCTACCGTTTGGTCTTCTAATATAGAAAAAGCTCAAGAAGTAGCTCTCCAACTAGAAACAGGAGCTGTTACAATCAATGGGGTCATGAGTTCGGACCCTCGTATTCCCTTTGGCGGGATCAAAAAATCAGGCATTGGACGAGAACTTGGACAAATAGGTATCTATGCCTTCGTCAATAAAAAGAGCATTGTAGCTAAGAGCATGTTTAAAAATTAACTTCAAGCTGCAAATTCTTAATTTTCAATAACTTAATTCTTAGACAAACTCTTCTTTACATCAGTTTTATAATAGACGTTGTTACGAATCTATTCGTAACAACGTCTATTATAAGAGCATCTTCTAATATAGAAGATGCTCTTAATCATTGGGCTACATTCCTAAATTTGCCTTTAATATTTTCACTGCTATTGCTAATAAAACAATACCAAATACTTTTCTTAGTATTGCTTCCCCTCCTAGACCAATTTTGCTCTGAATCCATCCTGAAGATTTCAATACGATAAATACCAATAATAAATTAATAATAATCCCTATAAATACATTGATATTTTCAAATTCTGACTTCAAGGTTAATATCGTTGTCATCGTTCCAGCACCTGCTATTAGAGGAAATGCAATGGGTACTACAGAAGCTGATCGAGCTAAACTCTCATCCTCCTTGAATAAGGATATTCCCAATATCATTTCCAACCCCAACAGAAAGATAACAATAGCTCCCGCTACAGCAAACGACTCGGTATCTATACCAAATAAAAATAAAATAGATTCTCCTACAAGGAGAAATAAGATCATAAGTACACCTGCTACTAATGTTGCTTTACCTGACTCTATATGACCACCTGCTTTTTGCTTCAGATCAATAATAACTGGAATAGATCCCACAATATCAATAACGGAAAATAGAATCAATGAAACAGACATAATTTCTTTCAAATCGAAACCCATGTTGTATGTTTTTTTTTATAAAAAAATAGTTATAAAATGCTTTCGTATACCTACTTGCTTAATTCGGGGCAAAAGTACATTTTGTTTTGACTTTTCATTACCGAATACCTTATAAACTAAAAAATAATTTCGCCATTACACAAAATTTAACATTAAAAAAACATTCACAAAACATTAAAAACAAAATATAATTTTAATTAAATTAAAATTATAAAATTAAAAACTAAAAAACACACAATGACTAATCTATAATATGACTTAAAACTAAGCTTCCAAATTTTATACTCTTAGTACGCTACATTCATTTGCAGGATAATAATCGAGGTCATTACGAATAGAATATAAAATAATCCCCTATATTGAATGAGTATTGAAATTGTAAAAAAATATCCTGATGCAAAAAGACGATAAAAAAATAATTAACGCTTGGGCTTCTTATGACTGGGCAAACTCAGTCTATAACTTAATTGTTACCACTGCTATTTTCCCTGTTTATTATAGCAATGTTACGAAAGACGCATTTGGAGGAGAAATAGTCAATTTTGCAGGATGGGAAGTGCAGAACTCTGTTCTTTTTACTTATTCCATTTCATTATCTTTTTTGATTATCGTGCTGACCTCTCCTATCCTATCAGGTATTGCTGACTATTTGGGAGCCAAAAAGCGGTTCATGCAATTTTTTACGTATTTAGGGTCTCTTTCCTGTATTGGACTATATTGGTTCATGGGAGAAAATATTGAATATGGTATTATCTGCTCCATATTAGCAAGTGTGGGCTATGCTGGTTCTTTAGTTTTTTACAATGGTTTTTTGCCTGAAATAACCTATCCTGACAAAATGGATAGCATTAGTGCCAAAGGGTTTACTTTTGGCTATGTTGGGTCAGTTATTTTACTCATTATCAATTTAGCCTTATTGCTCCAACCCGACACCTTTGGTTTTGAAGGAGCTGGAGACGCCACACGTTTTGGCTTTCTTCTGGTTGGTATTTGGTGGATGGGATTTGCACAGATTGCTTTTTATTACCTCCAAGATAAACCTACGGGTAATAAAATGGATGCTCAATCACTAAGTAGAGGAATTGCTGAACTAAAAAAAATAGCCACTAAGGTTAATCAAAGACCTGTAATGAAAAAGTTTTTACTATCGTTCTTTTTCTATAGTATGGGTGTCCTCACTGTAATGTTATTGGCTCCCCTATTTGCAGAGAAAGAGGTCAATATCACCTCTACCGAAATGATTGTAGTCATTCTTATCTTACAAATTTTAGCGATTGTAGGTGCTTATTTTTTCTCTATGATTTCGACCAAAAAAGGAAGCAAATTTGCCATAAGCTCTATCTTAATCATTTGGATGGGAATTTGTATCAGTTGCTATTTTCTACAAATCAAAATAGGGTTTTATGTCATTGCCGCTATCCTTGGGTTTGGAATGGGAGGCGTACAGTCTATCTCTAGATCTACGTATGCTCGCCTAATACCACTGACTGCTACTGATACCGCCTCTTACTTCAGCTTTTTTGACATCACAGAAAAACTAGCCATTGTAATTGGCACATTCGCCTATGGTCTGATCGAACAGTTAACAGGTACTATGCGAAATAGTATGCTATTTATGACGGTATTCTTTGTCATTGGCTTTATTATTCTGGTACGAATACAACTACAAGACGAAATGAATAGAGTCGCAGCTGGAAAAGAATAACAACTGCTTTAAAATTATCTTAATCCATTACCCTTAAACTCTATTCCTTTACTTTTCCTGTATTTTTGAGCTCGAAAATAGATTTTATCTATTTCCTGAAATATTCGACACACTACTCGCAAGACATTGAAATTGTTTAAAAATAGATTGATACTGATAGGAGTACATTTTTCTTCGTTAATCAAGGCAAAATTTAGTTCATAGTCATGGAATAAATTTTTAACCCTGACTTAGAGCATGTTTAAGAATTAACTTCAAGCTGCAAATGTTTGATTT
>CAYOJF010000145.1:0-10595 GCA_964404215.1 uncultured Aureispira sp.
TTCCTAAGCAATATTTTTCACTTACATCAAAATAGATAAGATTATGACGCATCAAGAGATTAATGACCTGACGGAACACAACGTCAATGTAGATCGACTAGAAAAGCTCCAACGAAAACAAACGCCCAAAACTAGAGCTCAACGCCTCAAAGGCTTCTTTTGGCTACTGGTAGGTGTTGGTTTTATTTGTCAATTTCTCAGTGCTTTGCTGGCAAGTAGTGGTGTCCTCTACTACCTCAGCCAAAAGCTCAACACTGCTGGTATTATTGTTGGCTTGTTAGCCTGTTTGATTCTACTTGGACTGGAAGGATCCAAACGATTTACATTGATTAGCTTTCATGCCCAACGACTCGATGACCAACATATCAATCGCATTAGTTACGTCAGTATGTTACTACTGGGAGCATTGTCCACCTTTAGCACTTACTTTGGGACACCTCCTGCTGTGGAGTTTTTTACGGCAACTCCTACCCTAATCAATATGGATACCCTCCAGGCGAATCAGAACCAACTGCTCGCCAAAGACACTGCTTTTTTGTCACAGAGCTACCACAAAGCCTTGGCTGCTCAAACTGCCTATTGGGAAGCCAACAAAAGATGGTACTCTAAAGAGAATGAAGGAAAAGGAAGATATCGACTGACCTCTGTAGGAGGAGTACAAGCTGTCTATGATAATTTGACCAAAAAGGTCAATGAATCGGAATCTGCTCTGACTACTACTCTACTCCAAAAAAGGGATCAAAAGGAGGCTTATTGGAGTCAAGCTCAATCCCAAAATGAAGCAAAATTAGCGGAGTACAAAGCTTGGTGTCATTCTTTTGGTTTCATCTTGGCACTGGTCAGTATTGTACTAGAAGTCCTCTTCTTCTTCTCTTTCTGGTGGACTGAAAGTTATCAACGCCTAGAGGTCAAAGAAGCCGATGCTATTCTCACTTTAGCTAAAGAAGAAGCAGGCAATCCCTCCACTGGTCCTGATACCTTTACCCCTAAAGATAGCCCTACCTTTAACCCTAAAGGTCAACCTCAAGATGTCTATGACATGCCTACGGCAACGACCACAGGAAACAACCCTATTGGCTTCGAATATAAGGGTAAAGATACTACCTCAAGGTTAAAGGTACCTAAACCTAAAGAAACGCCAAACCTAAAGGTAAAGGTCGTTGATAATCAAGCACCTTTACCTTTAGGTTTAGCACAAAAAGACCAAAAACCTTTAGGGTTAAAGGTCAAAAAAAAACCGCTTAACCTAAAGGTCAAGAACTACACCTTTAGCCCTAAAGAAGGTACTATCATAAAGGCTAAAGGTCGCAAGCGAGCCAGAGTAATGGTGACGGTAGGCAAAGAACTTAGACCCATGACTTTAGGGCAGCTCAATAATCTCATCAAAGCCCAAACAGGCACTCAAAGAATACAGCATTTAGAAACACTCAAAAATAAATTAGTATGATTCTCTTCTTAATTTTTAGTAGTATTGCTACACTCACTTTATGGATAGGCGGACAAGTATTCCTCCACTTTTTTGGTGACAAAATGGTTCACCTCATCGAGCTATGGGAAGCCGAGTGGCAACTCCATATACGCAAGCGTAATCGACAAATTCAATCGAACAAAAAACGTATGGAGGCAGCCACAGAAATCACCGCCGTAGAAGAAGTGGCTCCTGCTGACACCCCTCAACAGTGGGCGGTCTATTATGGAAAATCCGCCCAGGGCGAAAGTACGAGTTTCAAAACCGAGTTGATAGAAATAAAGGAGGAGCAATATGGCCGCTAGAACACATTATATCCCCATGCTCCAAGAGGTCTTGCGTAAACTTTACCTCAAATTGGGCAAAGAACAACAAATCCTTTACGACCTTCCCGACAGCCAAACTACACAACGGATCCACCGTCAACATGTGATCGTACAGCTGGAGAGTAAAATTGCCAGCACCAAAGATTACCTGGAGCAGCTGGAGGGGAAACGGTAGCTTGTATCACGAAAAAGAGCCATTACTGGAGTAATGGCTCTCTTGTTTTGGTTGAATACAAGAGCTAAAGTATTCTAGATATATACATTATTTCCTTTGCAGAATAAATAGAGAGGAAAATATTAATCTTCTTTGGTAGCACTCTGCTTCTTATTCCAATAGATTGCTGCATCCTCTATCAATTTTATTACATCTTTAAAATTCTCTTCCTTTAGATCCCCATCACCCGCTAATTTAACAATCATATCTTCTATATATGTATAATTATTATAAGCAAAAGCATCTTCCTTCTCCTTGTTTTCTTCACTGAGCTTTTGTTTCAATAGATTCAGAGCTTCTGTTTTATTAGGCTTATTTTCTTCTATTTCAAAAGAATCCTCTTCGGGAATTGAGATAAGATATGGCTCTATCTTCTTGAGATAGGGCTCTATATTATCAAAAAAGTAAGGTCCCCTTTTATCATCAAAAGAAGCTTTTATTTTTTTTACTTGATCTAGAATTTTTTCCTCTTCTTCTTTTTCATAGCCCCCTTTCAACTTTTTGTTAGAAAAATAGTTGATGATATATTCCATTAATGTTGTTTTAATAGACCAGTCCTTCTCAGATAACCTATCCAGAAAATCCTCTACACTTTTAATATTGGCGTCTTTATTAAATTCTTTCTGAATTTTTGCTATATTAAATTTTCTGATTTTTGTTTTATCTCTTGGTTTCAGATTGGCAATTTGTATTTTTTTTTCTGCGTCCTCTAATTCCCATTTTTCTTTCAGAGTCAGATCATATTCGAGTGTCCCCGTTCCTCCCTTCTTGGGGTGAACATGATATGTATTTATATTTCCTTTACCTGTATTTTTCTGATCAGACTGTTCAATTTTGAACTTAATCCCACTTATATTTATCTCGCTAAACTCCTCCTTTTCATATTCTATAGCGATTTTTTCCAGAAATTTCAAACATGTACTTCCGTCTCCCTTGATCATAGTAGTTATCCCCTGTTTCCCACGATCTAGTCCAATAAAAGACTTTGTATAATTCGTTCTCATCCAGGCTGATATGTGGCATTTTTTCATTTCAAAAACGTTATTACCTCTTTTCCATTTAAATTTAGGCTGTTTTGTTACTCCTCCCTTCAGCCCTTCCTCCGTTCGCAAACGCAAAGTCTCATGTTTGGGAATACCATAATCACCTATTGTTACTCCACTTTTTAGTATTTTAGTTCCAAACACTAACTGTTGCTGTTCTTCCTTTATTCCTTCTATCTCTTCAATCTTTTGTTTAATCTCACTAATTCCTGTCATTGGTGTAACAAAAAGATCAATGATTTTTCCATCTAATGTTCTGTAGAAAATTTTATTTTTATTTCCTTCCGCATTCGTTAGTGTCTGCGTAACAGGCTTATTGAGCTCTATCTCTTCTTGTAATACTGGAGGAATATATGCTTTGAGCATTTCTCTTTTCTCTTCCAATGATTTAGAATAATTTACAATTTTATCTATTTTTTTGTCTATCATAACTTTAATTTAAAATTCCATTAATGATTCAATGTTAATCTAAAATTATATGTAATCAAAAAAAAGAGGGTGGACAAATGGTGGACACCCTAGAAAAAATTCATCTTAAATCTTTACACTGGTATGTATTGGAGATAAAATGGACGAAAACTACTTCAATATGGCATTACAACGCATAGCGGACACCAACCAAATTAGGTCAAAACAACACAAAAAGCAGCTATTATTTAGCTGCTTTTTGTCTTTATAGTACTTTCTTAAAAATTACGCCATCCTTTTATCTACATCTATAACCAGCCCTTTTGAGCCTACCTATTTTACTGTATTTTTATAGTATTACAGAACGCCAAAAAACAATACTCCATGCTATTATTTCTCTCTTGTATTTTATTCTTAACATTGATTCTATATGCTCTGATCCAACAATTTAGAACTAAAAACAAATTACTCTATCAAAAGCAAGGACAGGTAGAACACCTGCAATCAGAACTACATTACTATGCACAAGCAATTGATAGACAAAAATACCTCAATAACAAACAAGCCATCTATTGGAATAGAATCATTGCTAAACGAAAACGTTATCCCAAACTACCCAACTAAGTCCTAAATCTCCCCCCACCAAAATCCCATTTAACCCATGCCCAAAAACACAGAAGGTAATCACAAAAGTGATCACCCAAAACCAGTTGACAAACAAGTTATATTGCAAATAATTTCCAAGCGAATCCAAGTACTAGAGGAACAAGAAAATAGAATCCTGAATCAGGATATTTTTGGAGACGATTTCGCTTTCTTAGAAACAGAAGACAGACAAGTATCTGACAACTTTGGTTTGTCCGCCCATGTGACTAATACAACAGTCATTATGGAATTGAAATCTCTTTGTCGAAAAATTGAAAATCTATAAAAATGTCCCTAACAGAACAGCCTAATTTAGTCGCTCAAATGATGCAACAACAATTGCAAGAAAAGGGGCAGAATACTACTGATGAAAACGATCCTGAAAATACTATTCAGAATGAGAATCATAATGAAGTTCAAAATGCAATAGAAAATGCTCCCAAAACGTCAGAAAATGCCTTAAATACACCCATAGAGTCCCAAGAAGGTATCATTCAGAATGAAGTTCAAAATGACTCAGAAAATGAAGAACAGAATGATTTGGAAAATCACATCCAAATAACTGAAGAACAAACACTAGAAAACGATAATCCTGACACAGAATCGTCGTCCAATAATATAGAGCTAGACGAGGAGCTTCCACCTATTCCAGAAGGAGAAGACCCACTCCAAAAAATGAGAGAAGAACCTACTCCAACTACTGTCGGTGACCAAGTCAAAAAAGCAACAGGCGATAGCCCTAAAAACCTTCAAAATTTATCAGATATGAGTCATATCATATTTGAGGAAATGGACTTATTTAAGGCACAAATCTGTAGTGCACTAAGCGGCAATCACCCGAGCACCTATTTAGCTGATAAAACTCGTAAAAAAGTAGTGGTTGCTGCCGTGTCCGAATACCTCAGTTCACAAGAGATAAAAGCACCTACGCCATTTGGGACTTTATTGTTAGCATTAGGACTGTGGTTACTGCCAAGTGTAGGAACTGCTTTCTACCAAAAATACAAACTCAAGGCAGCACAGAAAGTAGCAGCTCCACCAATTTCAAATCCTACTATCATACCCTCAGAAGGAGAAGCCGCTCCAAAAGATGAGCCCAAAGTACATCCATACCAACACCTAAAAGAATACCAAGAGAATCGCAGAGCTTTTAGTATTCACAAAACAAAAGGAGTTTATAACAAACTCCCCAATGGTACTTTCTGCCCCATTGCTACAGCAGAAGAAATCCCAAGCCCAGAAATACAAGCCCTATTAGACGAAGGCTTAAGCTCTGCAGAGATTAGAGAAAAAATTTATACCTAACCCATGAAACAAAAAAAGAATCCTTTTTTCCTAACCTATTTTGGAAAGCCTCATTCAGGAAAGACTTATGATCTCATTCAGTACACAAAAATCTGTGGACGAGAAACCATCTTTGTTTACAATAGTGGTCACGAACAGGACTGGGTAGGTTTTGAAGAAATAGAACTGTGGTCTGATCGAAAAGAGCAAGAGCTATACTTTACCTACAAAGGTAAAGATCATGTTTTTGGTAAGAAGTTTATGAAGCTATTCAGAGGCAAAAAAGTCAAAGCCATGATGGCGGACGAAAGGCTGACTGAAAAACTGCTCTACAAGCGATTGTCTCGCAAAGGGTATGAAGGCTTATTCTTCATCATAGATGATGCTACTAATATCTTCACCTCTCAACTGACTCAAGCACAAAAAGCACTTTTCTATCGAGCGAAACATGTTGATATCTGGTGTGCTCTAGTCTTCCATGATCCTGCAATGTTTCCCAATAGTGCCTGGGGAGCATTGACGATGGCAAAGTTCTTCAAAAATAATGTGCAACCACCTGTAGAGAAACAAAATAAAATCCCTCATTTCCGTGAAGTGATGCGAGCGTACAAACAGCTACAAGATGCTCCTCCATATAGCTTTTGTACTCTGGAGATGGATACTGGAAAATTATCTTACACCCCTTATAAAAAATAGAATACCATGTTAGATTTACTCATTAGTCATGAGGCTCCTAAGCTAGCCAAAGAGCTAAACAATACCATTGAAAATATCCTAGAGAATATCTCTAATGAAAAAGAGGTCAATCCCTTTGAACTACAAATGACCATCTCTAAGAAAAAAGAGCAAGTCATTGCCTCCATTGTACAGCCTGACGGCACAGAGCTAGATACCATTGATGCCGGTTTATTGTTTGAGGATTTGATCCAATCCAAAATGCATCTCATTCCTGACATCATCAAATCAACAGTATTAAGTGAAATAGGCGAGCTGACTAACATTCGTCCTAAGCTCTTAGAAATGATGAATGAAGATAGTCTTTTAATCAGCTACAACTCCAACAACTTTGAACTAGAATATCGAAAAGTTACGGCAACTGCCGTCACCCTCATTCAACCCATTGATCTCATTAAAGAAATTGATTTATCCACTTTAGGACTTCCATCCTAACAAACACTAAAACATGAATCGTCAAGTAAACCATAACCTCTTGACCGTTCATTCGCCCATTCCACGAAAACAGCTTGGTAGATATCGAAATACAAAAGGTACCTACATCATCAGGCATCAAGAAAAAGTACTGTATATCGGTAGCTCTACAAATATTTACAAAGCGGCTTCGAGACTTTTTCAACAATCTGGAGCACTAGCTAGGCTAGATATGAATCTAATGAACTTTGAAATCATTGAATCCAATCTTCGTCGACCTAGTTTGGAGACCACATTCAAATTGAATCTAGCTCCTGTACACAACTACAAAAAGAAGCAGTCCTCTTCTTCCTCTTGTTACGAACGTAAACAGATGAAACGAATCATGACTGCTTATTACGAACAAAGCCGTTTTGCTCCTGAAAAGGAAGTTTACGGCGAACCCAAAACCGATCCCACCCTATGATTCCTATTATTGACAGTGGACACGGCGGCATGATTGCTGGCGTGTACCAAACCAAAGGTAAACAATATACTTTCCAGGATGGTACAACCATCTTGGAAGGTGAATTTAATAGAGCAGTAAAAGCTCGACTCCTGGAGTTACTTCAGGAAGCTCAAATTCCCTACTACGATCTTGTCCCTGAACAAAAAGATATTAGCTTGAGTCGGCGAGTATTCAGAGCCAACCAATTTCATCGCAAACATGGACGAAAGACATTCCTGGTTTCCATCCATGCAGATGCAGGTGGAGGAAGTGGTTGTGGTGCTTTTCTAGCTCCCAAATCTAGTCAACGCTCTAAGCAACTCGCTAAGACAGCTAGGCATATATTTTATAGACATTTTCCAGAGAGCAAACATCGAGGGACGAAGTTTCGCAACTTTTTTATCCTTAGATACAGTTCTATGCCTGCCATTCTATTAGAAAACTTCTTTATGGATAATGAAGAAGAATGCAAAAAATATCTTTTGACTAAAGAAGGGAGAGATCGTATTGCCGCTTATATTTTTGATGTCATCCAATACTTCCTACAAAACACCTAGCATGAAAGATAGCTTACAGTTTTTAATGATAATGGGCTTATTAGGGTATATTTTATTCTTGCAACAATGCAATCCTTCTAGTAAGCCACCCACAGTACTGATGAATGATACCATCATACAAGTAGATACTATCTTGCCTGCTCCTGTTATCGTTCGTATGACATCGGCTCCTGTACCTCCACCAACCATTATTTATATAGATAGCACCAAGAAATACACCACTCCAACAATAGTACAACGAGACGAGAAAGGTGCCACTCCTATCCACCAGTATAAAGACAGCTTGAGTGATGAAAATCTAACGATTTACTATGATGCTTTAGTTCAGGGGGAGCTGCTCCAAAATCAATTGGATTATCAATTAAAAATTCCAAAGCAAATTACTAAAACAGTCACTATCAAACAACCTATACCTGTCCCCTCCAATACTTTTTTACTCACAGGAGGTGTAGGATTATCACCTACTGGGCTTTCTTCTGTTTTGGTAGGAATGCAATTTATTAGTAAAAAAGGATTTGCTGTAGGTTATGATTATGATATACTTCAAAATAGCCACCAAGTCAAACTCGGTGTTCAGTTATTCAAACCCCAAATAAAACCTCAATAAATATGCTAAATAACACCCAACAAAAAGCATTCAATTACATTACTAACCCTCTGGTAGAAGACAACTATAAAGCTGCTCAATTATTCCAACGTTTGAACTTTAATCAAGTCATGGAAATATTTATTACTCTAGCTCTTCCTCATTGGGAAGCTGTCCAAAAATTAGAGGACGAAAAGGCTATTGTTATAGAAGTCATCTTTCCACAATTCTACAGAGTCGAAGTACGATTGTATCTAGACAAAGAGGAAAACGAACGTTTTATTGAAATCAAATTTGCACAGCATCCAGTAGAGCATCCCATCGTGCGTTATACTGACCGAGGACAAGGTTTCAAATATCGATCTACTTTTATCAAGGGAAGATTATCTCCCAAGTCAATGGTCAAAATACTGTTAGAAGGTTAAAATTGAAGTAAAATTCAAATAAAAACATTTTGTTTTAAACATTTTGTTGTATTATTGTTTTTCATCCATTCAGATTTAAAGACAGGATATGAAAAACAAAAAGAAGAAAAACCTCCAGACTCTCAAGAAAGAAATCAAACACAACAAACCCGAAGTACTAGAAACCTTTAGTGAAATGCAACGAAGCTATTTAACCGATTTGTCCAAACAAAACACCAAACCTGAACATCTTGATCAAAAGAACTATTTCTTATATCTCATAGAAAAGCTATTATTTAGGATGTAAGTGATCCTTCGGTCCTCAAAAGCGTAACTACTAGCGTAATCATTAAAAAAGTATCTTCTCCAGCTATTTGGACTACTGAATAACAAGTAAAATCACCCACAAAAAAACATATTTAAAACCCCTAAAATTACGCTACTAAATACGACTAAACCACCTCAAAAAGGTGGTTTTTCTCGTTTTTTACCCCACCTTTGTAATCGACGAAACAATCACCCTTAACCCTTTATTCATGCTCGTTCCCGAACAGTCCTCCCACGATATCCACCTCATTCCAGACTATGGAGCTATTGTACTTCTATTTGTAGCTTTACTAGTATTGAGAGTCATTGACAAAAAACTACTGTAAATGAAAACACTACTCAAAACTATAGCTACCTGGATAATCAGCTGTTTTAATGTCACACTGTATCTGGATAGTGAATTGGACAGTATTGTACTGTCACTCTACCATCTTGAGATAAAAGAACAAGCAATGCAACTAGCTGATATCTATCGACACATTCAATTGATAGAATCATTCAAGTGTTTTTTCATGTTGCTCTCTGTCGCTTTTCTATTCTTAGCCAATAAAGAGACTATTTATGACTCTACCCTTTGGTGTCTAAAACAAGCGACAAAATTTACTCGAACGATTGCCTATCACTACGCCCGAATCAAAAGAATCATTACTCAAAAAATCAAATCGTTTACTCAAACCCCTAATTCAAAGAAAAAATGAAAGGAAAAAGAATTTTCACCCAGTTTACTAAAGACAGAGCTGTAGAATCAGATTGGATGCAATTGCCAAATGGTCAAAAAGCCTACGATGTACCTGTACTTCCTAAAGTACTTCCTATTGAAACCCTAAAAGAGGAAGGATTTCCCATCGAAACAAATGACCAAGGAGTAGCCGAAACTAATCACTGTGTCACACATACCTCTAAAGAGGTCCAAATCCCTGTAAAATTAACTGCAGCTACAGATGCCGATGGAATCGTAAGAATCGGTCTACACGATGGTAGTTTCAAAATTTTCGGAGGTGCCACTGCTTCTGAAAACGTTACTGTTGCAGGTAAATTTGCCGCCAATACGCTAGAGGTAATTGGACAGCAAGCCCAATTTGGAAAGTATCACATTTCTCGTATTCACGCTACTGCCTCTGACGAAAGTGTTTATAACACTGAAATGGCAATCAAAAGTGTTTCTCACAATGGTCGCTGCAATGAAGATGCAGAAGTTTACTGGGAACGCTCTACTCAGAAAGACGAAAATGCAAAAGTACGTAATGCAACCTTCAAGACTAGCGAGCTCGTATTGGATGGAACCAATTACTTAGAAATTGCCCTCCCAAAAGGTACTAGTTTAGATTTAGCGATCTATTCTAGATACGAAAAGTAGCCCCCACTACGCCCAAACCCCAATTAACCCTAAAACGCTATACCAATTAGGGTATAGCGTTTCTTTTTCACCCCAAAACTCTAAAATATGCCCTTAGCATCAGGAGTAAGTGTTGATACGGGTGATGTACTTGGTGGTGGTATTCATATCGGCAACAACGGAATGAATAATGCTCAAGTAGATTCTATTTTTAGCTCTATAGCAGCTCAAGATATTGCGAGAGCTCAAGAAGAAAAAGCCAATGAACGCAAACGTTTTCTATTACTCATTGGAGCTGCTGGCTACTTCTTGATTCTACTACTCATCATCTTTTTCATCTACCAAAAAAGAACCCAAAATG
>CAYOJF010000146.1:0-10539 GCA_964404215.1 uncultured Aureispira sp.
GTATTCAACAATTTGGATCTATATACCGTATTCTTTTCACTTAACTACTTAAAAAGTCTCTTCATGTCCAAATGAAATATCTTTTTCTGTTACTTTTCGTTAAAAATTAGTTGATGAACACAGTAGAATATCCTAGAGGATGTTCTACAACGAGACCCCTAAGGCATCCGCTCGCGGTTCTCTTCATTAAGTGTCTAAAAGACACTTACCCCAAATGGGGTACATTCGCTCATAGTCAAATTTTTGCCTCAATTAACAAAAAAATCTTACTCATTTCATCACAAACGTACTTTTTAAACAACTTCAAACTAAAAAAGCTACTCTACAAAATGTAAAGTAGCCTTTATGCTTTAGATCAAAGTCTATTATCTTGTTTATTTGTTTGGGCAAATGTTTGATAAAAATTCAATCTAATATCTTTGTTTGATTCTTTATGCAGTCTAATAGCAAAGTATTACCTTAAGACTACAAAAAAATAACATTATGCTCAAAATTGGTATCACAGGAGGTATAGGAACAGGTAAAACAACGGCTTGTAAATTGTTTGAAAAATATAATATTCCTGTTTACTATGCTGATGACAGAGCCAAATGGCTTATGAACAACAACCCTCTGATTAGGGAGGCACTACTCGAAGCATTTGGAGAAGAAGTATTTGATGAAAACAATCAACTAAACCGTCCTTATCTAGGTCAGCTTATTTTCAATGATCAAACACAGTTAGATCTTATCAATAGTATCGTTCATCCTGCTGTTCGAGAAGATGGAGCCCAATGGCAAATCATACAAGAAGAAAATGAAGCCCCCTATAGTCTAAAAGAAGCAGCTCTATTATTTGAATCTGGTTCTTATCAATTCTTAGATAAAATTATTGTAGTAACTGCTCCTGAAGAATTACGTATACAACGTGTCATGCAACGGGACAATATTGATCAAAAAGCAGTATTGGCACGTATCCAGAAACAAATGCCGCAACAAGAAAAAGAAGCAAAAGCAGACTTTATATTAGAAAATATCTCGTTGGTAGAGCTCGAAAAACAAGTTGCCTTACTACACAAAAAAATCCTACAGTTATCATCGTAACTATAGGATTTTTTCTTGAGTAATGGCACCATAACCGTCAGGCTAAGATAAGATTACTTAAAAAGCTTATTGTCGACATTCTATTTCTACTTCTACTCTTCTATTACTCACATCACCCTCTGCAACTAATGGATCAGCAGAGCCATGTGCTTCATAATTGATTCTGCGAGCTTTAATACCATACATAGTCAGCCAACGCTGTATTTTCAGTACCCTTGCCTTCGAAAGCTCTAGATTACGCTCTTTGTCTCCAAATATATCAGAGTATCCATGCAAGGTAACAACTGTGTTAGGGTTTTCTCGCATATAGGTAAACAAATAACCTAGTGTTCGGTTCGCTTCAATCATTCCCTTGTATTTAGTGGAGTTGTCATGAAACTGGACTTTATCTAGTACCAATCGTTCTCCACAATCAATATCCTGTAGTTTTTCTAAAGAAATGAGCTTCCCACTACCTTGTTTTTTAGGAGGTGTAGGCTTTTTTTCTTCAGTTTTTTTTTCTTCTGGGGGCTTAGTAGTAGTTGTATTATATTTCTTTTCAAAATCTTCTACTACTTTTTTACTATCATCCTCTGACCCTAAGTCATCTTCCCATGTTTTAAGTTTAATATTAAAACAATTAAAGTGTCGTCTGTTATATTCTTGCCCCCTCCCTTCTATTAAGTCAGCTTCTTTGAGGTCGCTTGGGAGACGAGGAAAATGTACTTCACAACTAAAAACGGTATGCCCAGTTTTACCAAGTGGTTCAGTATGAAAAGCCTCTCCTACCACATTCCCTTTCACCAAAATACCATTTCTACGAATATTTTTAACCGCAGTAATGTCAAAATCTTTACGTACTGTCCTACCCTTCAGATACCAAGGTGATTCCCCTCCTGGAGGGTAAAAAGTAGCTCCTCCAGAACTCGTATTATCACAAACGAATCTAAAATACATGACCGTATTTGTCTTTGTGTATTCGATTTTGTCAATAATATACGAATCCAACCATTTCCGATACTGTGGCTTGTGATCCGTATAATCCTTATCCTGAGCTAATCCTATGTTACTCCAACCTATTGTAAAGAGTACTAATAATAATATGTGTTTCATAATTTTCTAAAAATTCATTTGAACGCTATAACTTCTTTTGAACAAAGCAATAGTATTTAAGGGCATTTAATCGCTATTTCTACTCGTCTATTAATCACATCCCCTTCTGGATAAATAGGACTAGCTGATCCATGAGCCTCATACTGAATTCGCCTTTGGGGGATACCTCGCATTGTTAACCAACGTTGTATTTTAACTACTCTCGCTTTTGACAACTCCAAATTACGTTCTTTATTACCAAAAACATCTGTATATCCATGTAAAGTAACTTCCGCTGCAGGGTTTTGCACCAAATAAGTTACTAAGTGTTCCAATACTTTTTGTGCTTCTACCATTCCTTTATAATTAGTAGAATTATCATGAAACTGGATCTTATCTAATAACAATCGCCCTCCACAAGTGATATCTTCCAGCGTATGAAGTGATTTAGGCACTGATTTGTTCTTCTTTTTTGATATTTCTTTTTTTTCCTCTACTTTTTCTACTGATTTCTTGGTTGTATATTTCTTCTCAAAATCATCAATCGTTTTATCACTATCCTTCTTGGTCCCCAAATCATCTTCCCAAGTTTTTAACTGTATACGAAAACAGTTGAAATGACTTCGATTCGATTCTTGACCTTTCCCCTCTATCAAATCTGCTTCCTTGAGACCATCAGGTAATCGAGGAAAATGTACTTCACAACTATAAACGGTATGACCAGTCTTTCCGACTAGTCCACTGTAAAATACTTCTTTTTCGACACTTTTTTTAACTAAAACACCATTTCTACGGACATTTTTCACTGCTTTCAAGGCCACATTCTTACTGACATTACGCCCTTTTAGATACCATGCATACCTTCCTCCTGGTGGATGAAAGCTGGTAGACCCTGAACGATCCACATTATCACAAACAAATCTAAAGTAAATAACGGTACTAGTTTCTGTATAAGCGATCTTATCTATAATATACTGATCTGTATCATGTTCCCATATCGTATATTGAGGTTTGTGATCTGTATAATTGCGTTGAGCACAAATGACTGTCGAAAAAACAACAAAAAATGTAAAAATACCTATTAATCTCATCTTGTAACTAATCTATTAGGAGGGTTATAAAGGGTGAAGTTATTTAAAGAGCATCTATTCGCAATAAGAGCAAGTTTAAGAATTAAGTTCTTCCAAAATCAATGATTGGGAAGAACTTAAATTGGTTTTAGGATTAAATAAGCCTCTTTTTAAATCCTAAATCAAGCATTTGCAGCTTGAAGTTAATTTTTAAACAGGCTCTTATTATTCGCAGTCTAGCTGAATTTCAACTCTTCGATTAATCGGATCACCTTCAGAAACAACAGGGTTTTCTGGACCATAGTATTCATAATTGATCCTTCTGGACTTGATTCCATACATATTCAGCCAACGAAATACTTTTTTCACTCTATCTTTTGATATTTCAGTATTTCGTTCTTTATCCCCAAAAATATCTGAATAACCATACAAAGTTAACTTTGATTCTGGGTGTTCTTTCATATACAAAAAAATCAAATTAAGTACTCTTTTGCCTTTGACCATTCCCTTGAACTTAGCTGAGTTATCATGAAACTGTAGATGGTCTAACACCAATCGTTCGCCACAGGTTATATCACTCAACTTATGGAGTCTCTTAATTGGATAGGGATTAATATCCTCTGGCTTTGGTTCAGGTTTGGGTTCTGGTTTTGGTCCTGCCTCTGTAATAATAGGTGCTGGCTCAGGTTCAGGAATTGGATCAGGAACTGGTTCTGGTTTTGGTTCAGGCTTTGGCTTTGGTTTCGGTTTCGGTTTGGGCTTTGGTTTCGGTTTGGGCTTTGGCTTAGGAGTAGAGTTAACATTGTATTTTTTCTCAAAATCACGAATACTTTTATCACTATCTCTATTAGAACCTAATTCTGGATCATCCCATGTTTTGAGCTTAATATTGAAACAATTGAAATGATTACGGTTGTACTCCTGACCTTTTCCCTCAATCAAATCAGCTGTTTTCAAATCATTGGGAAAACGATCAAAATGAACTTCACAACTAAATACTGTATGTCCTCTTCCATCTAATGCATCTACAGAATAGGTAGAAGTTACTTGAGACTTCATCAATTTACCATTTCTTCGAACATTGCGAATGGCTTTCAGTGGGAAATTTTTCTTAACATTACGGCCTTTGATATACCATGGGTGTTCTCCTCCTGGCGGATAAAAAATAGCCGTCACATTTGCGATACCAGTCGCATCATTTTCACAAACAAATCTAAAATGAAAGATAGTACTGGTTTTGGTATATTGAATTTTATCCAGTATATAACTATCCAACCACTTCCTATAAGAAGGTTTGTGGTCACTATAGGTCTTCTGAGCCTCTAGTTGGCTAGTTGCCAATAGGCAGAAAGAAAAAATAAATATTAGGTACTTCATAATTTATTAATGCTCTTAGTTGGGTAGTGTTTATCTATGACTTCTTATCGTTATAATCTTACTAAGTATCAAGTCAAAATTAATGCATAAAAAACCAAGCGATATTTTTGTATCTAATTTCGTTAAAAAGCCTCGTGATAGCTAGGAGCTATCCCTATGTTTTTCACCTCCTTATATCACAAAAATCTCTGTGATCTCACTTATCATTTATTTTGCCATGCTACTTATCTTCTCTGCAATGGAATTAAATCTTCCTTCTTTTTGATCTGAACAAAAAAATCAAAGTACTCGTTGTTTGTTTTATATTTATCTATACTCGTCAAATAAATTGATTTAATATCAGGTAATATCTTACCAAAATGTAATTCATAAGTCATCTCAATAGTATCTATCTTTGATGGGTCTATGTATGTAAGATGTTTTAATTCTTTCTGTACTAAGACTCCATTCTTTTTAAGATTTCTAAATCGTATTAAAGGTAATCTGTCCTGAAAAGTAGAATCTACCATTAAACAAGCTTTTTTACTCTTAGATCCATAAAACATAACAATTGACTTATATTTTGTCGGAGGAATTGAATAACGACAAAAAAAGATAGTGCTCTGAGGAGTGTATACTATTTTCTCTATTTTCTGTTCCTTATGTTTAGCTATGTATGAAGGATTTTCGTCCACATAAACTTTTTGGGCTTGAATTCCTTTATCTACCAAAAAATAACAAAAAAGGGTTACAATAAAGTATTTCATATATTTATGGATATTGTTTTTTTTCAAAAATGGCGTAATATTTAATTTTATTCAAATATCAAACCATTTTTAAACTTAAACGTCTTATTTCGTATTCCAAGTACCTGACATCAATCTTCTTCCAAAAAATCATTCAAAATAGTTAATAATTCTTTAGGTTTCTCAGCATGTATCCAATGTCCAGCTTCCTCAATAGTCTGTAAAGTTGCGTTGGGGAAAAATGCTTGATAAGCAGATAATTCAGTTGCTTTCACATATTCAGACTTTCCACCATTAATAAACAATGTTGCTCCCTCGTATGGTTCCCCATCTAGGCTATGATCCAAAATATGCTGATACTGCTCAAAAATCACAGGTAAGTTCATTTTCCAAGCATATTTTCCAGTTTCTTTGTTGATATGCAAGTTTTTAAGCAAAAACTGTCGAACCCCATATTCCTTTATCTTCTTCTCTAACAATTGATCTGCTACTGATCTAGATTCTAGCGTTTCTAAATCCAAATCAAACATCGCTTCAAAAATCATCTGATGATTGCCTACATACTTTTTAGGTGCGATATCTACCACTACCAGCTTACTCACCATATCAGGATAATCATATGCCAACTGCATCGCCACTTTACCTCCCATTGAGTGACCAATAATAGTCGCCTCAAACATCCAGTTTGCTTCCATAAATTCTTTTACATCATTTGCCATCACTTCATAACTAAATTCGTCAGAATGAGGAGATTTACCATGATTGCGAAGATCAATAATATAAACTAGATAGTTCTTTGCTAGCTTTTTGGCTAAAGTCTGCCAATTGTCGAGTGTTCCAAACATCCCATGCATAATAATCACAGGATCTCCTTGTCCAAAACTCTTAAAATTTAATTCCATTCTTTCCTATTATCAAAACAGGGCTGCTTCTTTTTCAGAAACACCCCTGTTTACGTGGTTGTACGATTTCCTATTCTACCGTAACGAGGTAGTTGTTTTTCTTTCCTTTCTGTAACAAAATATACTTATTGTCAATCAAGTCTTTTTCTGTCAAAGCATAATCTTCTTTTACTTTTTCCTTGTTGACACTGATTGAATTTTGCTTCAGCTCTCTTCGTGCTTCTCCATTTGACTTCAAAAAGCCTCCTTTCTCTGCTAAAGCAGCAATAATATCAATTCCTTCTTTCAAATCTTCCTTAGAAAAAGTAGCTTGAGGAACCCCCTCAAATACATCTGCTATTAAGTTAGCAGACAAAGAACGTAATCCTTCTACTGCCGCTACTCCTTTCTGAAAAAGAATCTGAGAAGCCTTGATCGCATTGTCCAAATCTTCCTGCGAATGCACACGTACCGTTAAGTCCTCCGCTAATGCTTTCTGCAACTGACGTAAGTGTGGTGCTTTACTATGTTCTTCAACCAAATTATCAATGGTTTGTTTGTCAAACAGAGTGAAAATTTTGATATATTTTTCAGCATCTTGATCGGTTGTATTCAACCAGAACTGGTAGAATTTGTAGGCAGAAGTTTTTTCTGGATCTAGCCATATATTTCCACTTTCTGTCTTTCCAAATTTACCACCATCTGCTTTAGTAATCAATGGACAAGTGACCGCAAAAGCTTTCCCCCCAGCTACACGACGAATCAATTCTGTTCCTGTCGTAATATTTCCCCACTGATCAGAGCCTCCCATTTGAATGGTACAGCTTTTATCTCTATACAGGTGCAAGAAATCATATCCTTGTACCAGTTGGTATGTAAATTCTGTAAAAGACATTCCATCTTGGCTATCGCCAGAAAGTCTTTTCTTGACAGAATCTTTTGCCATCATGTAGTTCACAGTAATATGCTTACCTACATCTCTGATAAAATCAATAAATGAAAATGGCTTCATCCAATCATAATTATTGACTAGTTCTGCTCCATTTTTTTGATTACTATCAAAATCCAAAAACTTTTTTAGTTGCTCTCTAATACAATCTGCATTGTGGCGTAGTGTTTCTTCGTCCAACAAATTTCGTTCTTGCGATTTACCACTAGGATCACCAATCATACCTGTTGCTCCACCTACCAATGCAATGGGCTTGTGCCCTGCCTCTTGCAAGTGCCTAAGCATCATAATAGAAACTAAGTGTCCAATATGCAAAGAATCTGCTGTCGGGTCTATCCCAACATAAGCGGCACGCATTTCTTCCTCTAAGTGTTTATCTATACCGGGCATCACATCTTTGGACATCCCTCTCCATTCTAATTCTTCTAAAAAACTCATTGTTATTTATATCTCTAATTATTCATTGATTATGGCTCTATTGCTACACAAATGTAAACAATCGTCTGTATCAATAAAAAATTAGAGGAATTAATTCCCAAAACTCCATAAAAAACGACTATTTTGGTATCAAAATAAGTGACACGTGAAAGAAGTGTTTGCTCAATCAAAATATTATTACGAAGAATGGAAGCATATATATACGACGCATTGCGTACCCCTAGAGGAAAAGGAAATAGAAAAGGAGCTTTAGTTGGTAGCAGTGCTACTCAGTTATTAGTGACTGTTATGGATGAACTGAAACACAGACATCAATTCGACACTAAACTGGTGGAAGACATGATTGTGGGATGTGTCACACAAGTGATGGATCAGGGAGCCAATGTAGGAAAAACAGCCGCTCAAAAATCAGGCTATGGCGATCACTTGACTGCTGTAACACTCAATCGTTTTTGTGGTTCTGGACTAGAAGCGGTCAATCAAGCTGCTGCCTATATCAAGGCTGGTTACAATGACCTTATGCTTGCTGGTGGAGTTGAGTCCATGTCTCGTGTCAAAATTGGTACAGATGGTGGTGCTATTGCTATGGATCCTATGGTCGCTCTAGATGGGCATTATGTACCACAAGGAATTTCTGCTGATTTGATTGCTACCAAGTATGGTTATTCTAGAGCAGACGCTGATAAATTTGCTCTAGAATCTCAAATACGTGCCGCTAAAGCATGGGAAACAAAATTATTTGACCGTTCGATTATTCCTGTTAAGGATATTAATGGATTTTCTGTATTAGGACATGATGAAAACGTCCGCCCACAAACAACCTTCGAAGGACTACAAAAATTACGTCCTGCCTTTGCTAAAATGGGTGACTTAGGTGGATTTGATGCTGTAGCCATGGATCGTTATCCTGAAATAGCAGCCATCAATCATGTACATCATGCGGGCAACTCTTCTGCTATAGTAGATGGTGCGGCACTTGCCCTGATTGGAAGCAAAGCTGCTGGTGAAAAAATGGGAATCAAACCTCGTGCTCGTATTCGTACAGTTGCTACTTGTGGGACTGACCCTACTATCATGCTAGTTGGTCCAGCTCCTGCATCTCGCAAAGCACTCCAAAAAGCGGGTATGGTCAAATCTGATATTGATTTGTTTGAAGTCAATGAGGCTTTTGCAGCGGTTGCCCTTCGTTTCATGGATGACTTGGGAGTAGATCATAGTATTACTAATGTCAATGGTGGTGCTATCGCTCTGGGGCACCCGTTAGGTGCTACGGGTTGTATGCTACTTGGTACCGTGTTGGACGAACTCGAACGCAGAGATCTTTCTACTGGCTTGGTAACACTCTGTATAGGCGGAGGAATGGGTATTGCTACTATTATTGAGAGAATGTAGTTCTTTTAGATTAGTAAAGAAAAGGTGGTTAGAAGCTAGACTTTATCTAGCTGTCCATCAACCTCTTCAATAAGAATAGATGGGCTCAAATTTGCACTTTAGATGACGAAAGAAACTGCCCTATCAATCTCAACACTAAAATTATCTGTAAAATGAAATTGTTCAATCAAAATATTCTTGATCAAGATTATATTGAACCAAATTTATCAGATAAGCAACTCTTAAGCCTACAACTACTAAACCTAGAGAGAGGACTACCTGTAGAAATTCAACATACTGTAGAAATTACATTAGCTAAAAGAGGGTTACAGAATAGGCAGATTGAAAATTTCCAAAAGGAATCAGAAAAGAAACTCCTAGCAGCAGATTTCTTCTTTCATAAATATGAACTGGCTGTTATAATAGTAGTTGCCATTCTACTAAATATATGTAGTCCTATTTTTTTATTGTCTATCTACATTAGTGTACAGAGGACTAAATTTGGGTCGAATAGAGCAAGGAAATTGTGGAAAAATGTAGGTCTATTAACAGCTACTTTGTTATTGCTACTATTTAGCTACCTTTTCATTAATCAATAACGCTCCTATTTTGAACAACTTCTGTGAAAATACCTTGTAATAAGGTATTATATTATGAAGTGGTTCAAAAAGGATAAAAATGAATACTCAAAAACCTAACGTCTATATTATTGGTGGTGGAATTAGTGGGCTTATTGCTGCTACTGTTTTGGAAGAAAATGGTGTGTATCCAACCATAATAGAAGCGACCGACCGCACTGGCGGTCGAGTCAAAACCGATTTAGTAAATGGATTTCAATTGGACCATGGTTTTCAGGTATTGTTATCCAACTATCCTGCTGCTCAGAAATACTTAAACTATCAAGATTTAGAACTTCAAGAATTCAAAGCAGGTGCTTGTATCTTCAAAAATGGAAAACAGAGAATCTTTGGTGATCCTCTAAGAGACAAATCTGTCCTTTTTTCGACTGTATTTTCAGGAATAGGTAGCTTGGGAGATAAAATAAAAGTATTCCAACTCAATCTAAGATTGCGAAAAAAATCACTCGCTGAGATATTTAGCAGTAAAGAAATGACTACTCTACAATACTTGCAAAATTTTGGTTTTTCTAAAAGTATTATTGATGACTTTTTCCTACCTTTTTTCAGTGGAATTTTCTTAGAAACTGCCTTGCAGACTTCTAGCCGCATGTTTGAGTTTGTATTTAAAATGTTTGGAGAAGGAGTGGCTCTTCTACCCAAAGGTGGCATAGAACAAATCAGTAAGCAACTGACTGATAAACTGACCAAAACAACCTTCCTTTTTGATACAAAAGTAAAGACAGTTAAAGATGGTCATATTCTGCTAGAGAATGGCGAAAAAATTGAAGTGGATTATACGATTATTGCCACAGAAGCACATCAACTTGTTCCTAATCTAAATAATCAGCAAACAGAATGGAAATCCTGTCAAGCACTTTATTTTACTACTCCTAAACGTGTCTATCAAGCTCCTTTTATTGGTTTGGTGACCAATAAAGATAGCCTCCTAAATAA
>CAYOJF010000147.1:0-10509 GCA_964404215.1 uncultured Aureispira sp.
AAACGTACCTTTAGTGGTGTCAGCCAAGAAGATGTCAATCAAGTTTTATTGGGCTTCGCCAAAAAATACAACATCAAAGTTATTGCAACTAATGACGCTCACTATGTAGAAGAAGAAGATGCAACAGCACATGATATGCTTTTGTGTATCAATACGGGTTCGTTAGTATCAAACCCTGATCGATTCAAATTCTCTAGTTCTGATTTCTATTTCAAATCGCAAGCAGAAATGAACAGTATATTTACTGATGTTCCTGAGTCGATTGATAATACAATGGAGGTTTTTGACAAAATCGAAAAATTAACGCTCGCTAGAGATATTCTACTTCCTGCGTTCCCATTGCCCCCTCAGTTCAAGACCCAAGATGAATACTTACGTTTTTTGACCTACGAAGGGGCCAAAGAACGCTATGGAGCCATACTAGACGAAAATACCATCAGCCGACTGGATTTTGAGCTAGATGTTATTCGCAATTCTGGTTATCCTGGTTATTTCTTGATTGTACAAGATTTCACCACAGAAGCTCGTACCATGGGGGTATCCGTAGGTCCAGGGCGTGGATCAGCAGCTGGTTCGGCAGTAGCTTACTGTTTAGGTATTACCAATGTTGACCCGATTAAGTATGACTTACTATTTGAGCGTTTCTTGAATCCAGAAAGGGTATCCATGCCCGATATTGATATTGATTTCGATGATGTTGGTCGCCAAAAAGTAATTGATTATGTGATTGATAAATATGGGCGTAACCAAGTGGCTCAGATTATTACTTATGGTTCTATGGCAGCCAAAACTTCCTTGCAAGATGTCGGTCGAGTAATGGATATTCCACTAGATCAAGTGATTGCTACCAAAAAGGCCTTCCCCGAAAACATGAGTGCTACACTCAAAAAGGTACTACAAGATGATGGTATCAATGCCAAACTGAAAGGCAAAATGGATGGTGAAGATCTCCAAAAAGCCGAAAATTTCAGAGATATGGCAGCCGAAGATTCTGAAATTGGTACCATGATTCGAAATGCTCGAAAACTGGAAGGTTCTATTCGTAATACGGGTATTCATGCCTGCGGTGTTGTTATTACGCCCGATGATATTACCAATTACATCCCTGTGACCGTCGCTAAAGATTCTGACTTATTAGTTTCTCAATTTGATAATAGTGTAGCAGAAGACGCGGGGCTGCTTAAAATGGATTTCTTGGGACTCAAGACCTTGACCATCATCAAAGACGCTTGTAAAATCATCAAGGCAAAACATGGCGTAGAAATTATCCCTGATGAAGTGCCTTTAGATGACCCCAAAACATACGAACTATTCCAAGCAGGTCAAACGGTTGGTATTTTTCAGTATGAGTCTCCTGGTATGCAGAAATATATGCGTGAATTGGTTCCTACCAAATTTGCCGATTTGATTGCGATGAATGCCTTGTATCGTCCTGGTCCAATTGCTTATATCCCTGAGTTTATTGATAGAAAACATGGGCGTAAACCGATCACCTATGACTTAGATGATATGGAAGAATATCTAGCGGAAAGTTATGGTATTACGGTCTATCAAGAGCAAGTGATGTTACTCTCTCAGAAGCTCGCCAACTTTTCCAAAGGGGAAGCGGATGTATTGCGTAAAGCAATGGGTAAGAAGAAGATGGACGTTTTGATGAAAATGAAACCGAAGTTTTTGGATGCTGGTGAAGGGAATGGCCATGATAGAGAAATTCTCGAAAAAGTATGGAAAGACTGGGAAGCCTTTGCCTCTTATGCCTTCAATAAATCACACTCTACTTGTTATGCTTTTGTGGCATTTCAGACCGCTTACCTGAAAGCCCACTACCCTGCTGAATTTATGGCTTCGGTGTTAACGCACAATAAAAATGATATTTCCAAAGTCCAATTTTTCTTAGAAGAATGTCGTGCCATAGGGGTAGATGTATTAGGTCCTGATGTCAATGAAAGTTATATGAACTTTTCGGTGAATCAAAATGGAGCGATTCGTTTCGGGATGTCTGCTGTAAAAGGAGTTGGCGAAGGTGCAGTGGAAGCATTTCTAGAAGCAAAAAAAGAAGGCGGGCCTTTCCAAGATATTTTTGATATTGTGAAACGTATCAGTCCTGGCAATGCCAACAAAAAATGTTTTGAAAGTTTAGTTTTAGGCGGTGGATTAGATGAATTTGGACTCACTAGAGCCACCTATTTTGCTCCCATGATAGATGGCAAAGGTAACTTCTTAGAGGCAGTTCTTAAGTTTGGATCTGCTTACCAAAAGCAAAAATCTGATATGACCTTCTCGCTCTTTGGTGCAGGGGGGATAGATGAGACCATGCCTCTCCCTAAAATCCCACAAGGAATAGAAGAATGGGGACTAATGGAAAAACTCAAACGAGAAAAAGAAGTAACTGGTATTTACCTTTCGGGGCATCCCTTGGATGATTACAAGTTTGAGCTCAGAAAACTCACTAAGACTATTGCCAAATTAGATGAGTTTAAAGATCAAGAAGTAGCCATTGGGGCAATCGTCGTTTCTGCCAACCATAGAGTCAGCAAAAAAGGCAGTCAATTTGCTTTTGTGACAGTAGAAGATCATGAAGGTAAAACGATGGATTTGGGAATTTTTGCCAATAACTACTTACTATACAGCCACTTACTTGTCAATGACCAAGTACTCTATATCAAAGGAAAATATCAGAAAAGCTGGCGAGACGAAACACAATACGAGTTACGTATCACAGAAATCAGCCTACTAGAAGAAATTGGAAATCAAAAAATTAAGGGAATTGCCATCAATTTACCAATACAGATGCTTACCCCTCAGTTGATCGATCAACTAGACAAAATCTGTGAAAAATATAAAGGAGAACAAAGTTTTTCGGTCAATCTACTTGATGTTAAAAACAAGATTAAGCTGGAATTAGATTCCAATAATAGACGTATCAATGCAGATAGTTTGTTTATCAACGAACTGGAAATGTTGAATTTGAAGTATACTATGATTAGTTAGCCTAGGTGAAGGGAATTTATTAGTTTAATTGCTTGTTATAGCACTTCTACTTACTCTATTACCTAATGACGCTCCTATGAAAATATTTTATTTCTGTTTGATTAGCTGGCTATCTATTTCTTCAATCTTAGGGCAAACTAACTACTTAGATACAACATGGATAGCACCTCGAAATATTTTTGTCAATGATAGTGGACAAGTATTTACGATCAGCATTACAGAAGGAGTCTATCATTACACCCCAACTACCAATCAATGGCGTATAATACCTCCTTCTTCTCTTACTTCAATAGGCTTGAGCCCGACTAGTTTTTCTCAAAAGCCCATCAGTTTGGTCAAACGACTAAAAGTAAGAGAAGAAGGTTCCTTTATTAGCAATCCATTTTATGATTTGGACACTCGTTCGATAGCTTATGGAAGTCCACAAGCTGATGCTGATAGTTCTGCTGTAGGTTGGTGTTTTTCTACATGTATCTACAACAAAAGACATTGGTGGCGTTTAGGGCAAAACTCAACCTTATCTTATTCTGACAATAATGGTAAAAAGTGGAAAATAATTTCGCCCCCTAAAGAAAAACTCCATTTCAATACATTGGTTATGCAAGATAGCCTAAATGGCGTCTTGGCAGCGTCCATGAATCATCTTTATAGAACAACTGATAATTGGAAATCATTTACAAGAATTCCTACTCCTCATCAACAACAAAAGTATATCAATGCCACATACGAAGATTTAGATGTTATTAATGATTTTTTTTACTGGAAAGATTATTTTATTATTGTACAAAGTGGTCTAAAATTTTATTCACACCGTGATAGTATTAATTGGCAGCCTTTTGATCAAAAATATACCACATTAGCACAAGATCCTGTCAGTAAAGAAATATTTGCCGCTAAAAAGCTAGAAAATGGTATAAGTTTTCATCAAATGATAGGTATCAATAATTTTTCCCTCTTAAATAAAATAGATTCCCTGACGTCTATCTCTGCCATGACTGCTCACCACAATCAAATATATTGTTTGATGGATAATTACCAATTATATATCGTCAATAAAGATACAGTCAAAACTACTCTTCCTCCTGTACTTCGCTATCCTCCAGTTCCTAATCCTCCAGCATTGTCAAGCTATCCTTTTATGACTAATCATCAATATACCTCTACTGACTCTTCATCTACCCAATGGAAACGTTCTACTATGACAAATAGAGTTATTTATCAATCTACCGCAATAGATACTCTTGATTGGTATCCTATTGAGCTATGGGCAACGCCTATAGTTAGTCTCGATAACTATCAAGATACTCTAATTATATTTGATGGTATTGGCACCTATTGGTTTGACCCAAAGAATGAAAAATCTATGCCATTTGAATATGATAATTTATTCGATAGTTTTTCATTTGATTCTATTCAATACTTATCCATTCATATTACTAAAAATTATACCCCTCTTACTCATTGTTCTGGTTGTGATTATTCATACGACAATCAAATACGATACAATTACTATATAAAAGATTCCTTGATAGAGAATCCAATTTTATACTCTCTCGATACGGTGGATACGTCTATTACTACTATTTTTTTGAGAGATAATATTCATAAACTTAACTCCCAATCTTATCGTTTGGCTATAAAAGTACCTCCTCTTATTATTACTTCAAAAGACAAATCCGTTTATCATGAATTTATTGCCACTCAATATCATCCTAATACCCCAACACAAAGTTTATCTCAGAGATCTAGTTTCTACTATCAAGTATTCAATTCATTAGATACTATTTCAACTTATATTCTAAAAAAAATAGCTTTCACCGAAGGATACTATACTACTAATCTCAAGATAGCATTAACTCTAAAAAGTAAACAAAAAGACCCTATTTACATTCGTACACCTATCGACTACTACCAATCAATTTTTTTTAAGCATTATCAAACAGAAGGAGATCCTTGGATTATTTCCTATCAAGGAAAAAAAGCAGTAACGTGCAACCCTAAAATCACTCAATTTATTCTAAAATTACTTCCTAAAAAATATTGCATTGATAACAGCCTTCCTTCCAGTCAACAGCTTCTCAAACGACTAGCCAATTATTTATATCGTCCATAATTTATATTTTTTCACTCCTCCTCCCTTTCTCTATCATGAAAAAAAATATCCCTTTACTCCTATTTACCATCACCCTACTCTACGCTTGTAGCCAATTGCAAGACAAACAACTACCTCGCCCCTATCATAGCAACCAACAAGATGTGGATTCTATTTATCATACCTTGTATCAGGAGCGTAAGCTTTATTTCAAAACAAGTAGTGATCGACCTGATTTACTAAATGACCAAGCTTTTTTATTGAATAATGCAGTGCAATGTTTTGACGATAAAGGTACTTACGAACAAAAACTAACTTATGGAGGTTCTAAAGTTGAGCTCCATTTTCCGCCAGATCACCTACCCTCAATCAGCGAAATAAAAGAAGTCAACTATCGTTGGTATTATCCTAGGCAGTGGTTTAAAGAATTGTCTATGCACCTCTATAATGACTCTCTATCAGTCCATTACTTACAAGACTCTACTAACACATGGGTAGATATAGAATTATTTTATCCAACACGGTTAACTCTAGAGCAAATTCATTTGCAGCAGGGTGGGATTTTGGGCAGTACGATCTACAATAAAAAAAGTGCTATCAAATCCAAAGAGCGTATTTCTACGGTACTAACCCAAAAAGCGGGGTATGTCAAGATTCGAACAGATATTGCTCATTTCATGTCTAGCTGGGGTAATTTCTATTACAAACCTGATGAAATGGATTTGAAAACTAGGTTTCTATTTCTATCAGACAAACAAGCTATACAAGCTAAAAAATCGAATAAAAAAGACCCCAAATATAAAGAAAAACAGTATGCACCTGCCAACTTTGGTAGAGGAAATTACTACAGGCGACTGCCTAGTTTAGAACCTTATTATCAAATAGAAGTCAAAGCCAAGCAGCGTATTCCTATATATGAACATTACCTCCCAGAAGACAAAAAAATAAAGTGGGAAAAAAGAAGGCTACAAGAACTAAAAAACAAGCAGAACTAATCTGTCTTTTTCTCTTTCTCATATAATATTCTCAGGCTATCTTTCTCTTGTTGCAGCTCTGTAATAATGTTCGTATATAAGGTATCCAAATCAGCAGGATTGGTATAAAAAGCCCCTACTGTTTGGTCAAAATCTTCGGGACTAATCTGGTGCAAATCAAAAATCTGATGATAATAAATACGTGCCATACTATCCTTAACTTCTCTATTTTGTATTTCCGTCAATAGAGATTCCGCCAAATGAATATCTTTCAAAACCGCTTTGATTTTTTCTTCTGACAATACAGGCTCTTCTACAGGCAATGGTTGATAGCAAGCCGAAAAGAGCAGTGTGATAAGAATCATACTGCTCTTTAATTTGATGTTATTTGTGGTATTATTTTTCAATACGTTGCGTTATCTTCTGAATAATAATTCATAATATTTAACCAATGGCCACTGGCTATCTTCTATCAATGGCTCTAAATTATCGGCTGCTGCTCTCAAATCTGCCATCAATGGCTTCACTTCATCACAATATGCTCTAGCACAAGCTAACGGAGGCAATTCATTAGCCTTTTCTCGCTCTACTGCCATCTGATAAGCCGTTTGTTTAATAGTTCGTATGTAGGACCCAATTTCTTGGAGTAATTCCAAGGGTGCTTCATAGCTTTCCTCTCCTAGCTCTAACTCTTTAAGCCCCATTACATTATCAATCAGTAAATTTTGATAGGCAATAGCTACGGGCAATACTTGATTCATACACATTTCAGCCTGAGTACGAGATTCTATCTCTAATTTCATGGCATAATCCTCTAATTTCACCTCATAATGTGCCTCCAACTCTTCTTCTGACAATACACCCGAATCTTTAAATAAATTACGGGTTTCTTTCTCCAAATAGGCACTCAGAGCACTTGGAGTATCTGCGAAATTACTCAATCCTCTACGTTGAGCCTCATCTTCCCATTCTTGACTATAACCATCTCCTTCAAATCGAATGGCTTTAGATTCATAAATATAGCGTTTGAGTACCGTTAGGATAGCCTCATTCTGCGACATACGATTCGCCATCAATATCTGAATATCTTGGTAGAATTCTCTCAATTGTTTCCCTACAATCATATTCATAATGGTCATAGGAGCAGCACAATTGATCGTAGATCCTGCCATTCTGATCTCAAATTTATTACCCGTAAAAGCAAAAGGCGATGTACGATTTCTATCCGTATTGTCTTGTTTCAAGTCTGGTATTTCACTCAGTAGATTCAATATCTTTTTGACCCCTGCTTCACTGATATCACCATCCTGCTCAATCTCATTCAGTATCTTAGTCAAAGCATCTCCTATAAATACAGATACAATAGCTGGAGGTGCTTCATTGGCTCCTAAACGATGATCGTTGGAAGCAGAAGTGACACTTGCTCGTAGCAAATCTGCATACTTATATACAGCCTGTATTGTATTGACAAAGAAAGTCAAAAATTGTAAATTTTTACCTGGGTTCTTACCTGGTGATAATAAGTTTTTACCTGTATTGGTCGCTAGGGACCAGTTATTGTGTTTACCAGATCCATTGACCCCTGCATAAGGTTTTTCATGAAAAAGGACTCTTAGCTTATGGCGTAAAGCCACCCGCTCCATAATATCCATCAGTAACTGATTGTGATCTACCGCTACATTCACTTCTTCAAAGATTGGAGCCAACTCAAACTGAGAAGGAGCCACCTCATTGTGACGAGTACGGACAGGAATACCTAACTTATAACACTCCTGTTCCAAATCACACATATAAGCATATACTCGCTCAGGAATGGATCCAAAATAATGGTCATCCAACTGTTGTCCTTTGGGAGCATAACGCCCTAACAAGGTTCTGCCTGTCATTACTAAGTCTGGGCGAGCATTATATAGTGCATCATCCAATAAGAAATACTCTTGCTCCCACCCTAAGGTGACACTCACTTTAGTAACTGCTTTATCAAACAATTGGCAAACGTCTATAGCAGCTTCTTCTAGATATTTCTGAGACTTCAATAAAGGCAATTTATAATCTAAAGATTGCCCCCCATAAGTAACGAAAATAGTAGGAATACATAGTGTTTTTTGGTTATCTACATCTAGGATAAACGCAGGTGAAGTTGGATCCCATGCAGTATATCCTCTTGCCTCAAAAGTAGACCGTAATCCTCCTCCAGGAAAACTAGAGCCATCTGGCTCTTGCTGTACTAAGGAGCCACCTCCAAACTCTTCTATAGCATTGCCATTATGATCCAATGTAAAAAATGAATCATGTTTTTCGGCAGTTCTGCCTGTCAATGGTTGAAACCAATGAGCATAATGCGTCACTCCTTCATTCAATGCCCATTTACGCATGGCTTCTGCTACGTGTTCTGCCAAATCAATTTGTAGGGAAGCTCTTTTTTCTATGACTTCTTTTATACTCTTGTACAATTTAGGAGCAAGATACTCTTGCATAGCAAGATCATTAAATACATTGCACCCAAAAATTTCTGATATACGTTGATCTAGAGGTTCTAGATCTATTTTTTCACGATGTAATACAATATCTAAGGCATTAAATCTACTATTCATGCGGTTTACTTTTTCTATTATTATATATATAGGATATAATCTCCAAATTGAAGGGCAAAGATAATCAATCAGACGTTAATTTTATCCTATCAATTGGTTATAATCTGGGATTTCTGATAAGAAAGTATGAGTTTCTGCTATTATATCCACTTGGGCACAATAACTAACTGGGCCATTTGTGACCACTAAATAAGGAACTTTCAAGGTTAAGTTATATCGTGCAGCTTGTTCAAAAACCGCTTGGTTAATATTTACTTTACTCGCCTTACATTCTATCAATAGAATTGGTTCTAGTCCCTTATTAAAAACTAGGATGTCACTCCTTTTTTGCAGTCCATTTACTTTCAATCCCATTTCGACACGAATATATCTTGCTGGATATTGTTTTTCCTCCATTAGATACAATAGTATCATCTGTCTAATTAATTCTTCTGGTGTCCAAACAAAATATTTCTTGCGGATGCATCCATAGATATATTGTTTTTCTCCAATGTATTTGGTGTTTATTTTGTCAAAATAAGGTAACAAAGGTAACTCTAATTGCATATATTTGATTTTTGAACTCCAAAAATAACTCAAAAATTATCCTAATTACTACTTTTGAAGATGATATTAGTGACACAATCACTATACAATCGGTAAAGAATTTTTATATTTGCGTTTCTTGCTCGACAAGAAAAGAAAAAAATAAACTAAATCAATAGAAAAGATACACATGAAACTATCACAATTTAATTTCGATTTACCACCAGAACTTGTAGCAGATTATCCTGCTGAACGTAGAGATGAAGCTCGTTTGATGGTAGTAAATCGTGCTACTGGAACTATTGAACATCGTATATTCAAGGATGTTTTGGACTATTTTGATGATGGCGATACTTTTATTTTGAACAATACTAAAGTGTTTCCTGCTAGACTATATGGTCAGAAAGAAAAAACAGGAGCTAAGATTGAGGTATTCCTATTGAGAGAACTCAATGAAAATGCGAAACTTTGGGATGTACTCGTAGATCCTGCTCGTAAAATTCGTGTAGGAAATAAATTATACTTTAACGATGAAAATGGTGCTGAAATACTCGTAGCAGAAGTGGTAGACAATACTACTTCAAGAGGAAGAACCATTCGTTTTTTGTATGATGGAACTAATCAGGAATTCAAAGAACACCTTAACAAACTAGGTAATACTCCACTACCTAAATATATTAACCGTCATCCAGAAGAACTGGACAGAGAGCGTTATCAAACGATTTATGCTAGTGAGGAAGGAGCTGTAGCTGCACCAACAGCTGGACTACACATGAGTCTAGAAGTAATGAAAAGATTGGAGTTGAAGGGAATCAACTTTGCTCAACTTACTTTGCATATTGGTTTGGGTACTTTCAGAAATATTGAAGTAGAAGATTTGTCTAAACACAAAATGGATGCAGAATATTTCAAAATTTTCCAACCAACTTGTGATATTGTCAACAAAACACTAAAAGATAACAAAAAATGTTGTGCGATAGGAACCACGTCAATGCGTTCTATCGAGTCAGCTGTTTCTGCTAAAGGTTTATTGAAACCAGCAGAAGGATGGACCAATAAATTCATCTATCCTCCTTACGATTTCAATATTGCAAATTGTATGATTACCAATTTCCACTTACCAAAATCAAGTCTTTTCATTATGATTTGTGCTTTTGGTGGGTACGATTTAATGCAAGAGGCTTATCGTCAGGCAATAGAAAAAGAATACAAGTTTTTCAGTTACGGAGATGCTATGTTGATTTTGTAATTAGAACATATTTAACTGTACTACATCATAAAAAGAGGCTGTCGGAAAAGGGCAGTCTCTTTTTTTTGTTTTAAGGAGGAAAGA
>CAYOJF010000148.1:0-10433 GCA_964404215.1 uncultured Aureispira sp.
TTTACAGCTTTTTTTATTCCCCTCTCTTTCAACTCTTTATTTTTAAACAACTTCATTAGTAGCTTGTCTTTACTTATGCAGAAGCAACATAAATCAGATTCAACTAGTTAATAAAATATATCGAAGCTGCTGAGTCAGTAACTAGACCTTAAACCTTACCAAGTAGTCCTTTTTTACCCTAAAGGATGCTCAAATTTTAATGTCAACTGTTTTAACCCTAAACAGTTGGCTTTTTTTATTGGCAATACTGTATATCATCGTGAATCAAATGTTGCTTTATTCTTCTTGAGCTTTTTATTTATACCAAACACCGTTTCACAAAAAAGCTTTTATTGTTCCAAGAACAACAAAAGCTTTTTCAGTTATCTACGAAGATGTTTTAAACGAAATTTTAAGTCAATGCCTTATAAACCATTTTTTTAACAAAAGCACTCCTACGCTTAAAACCATCCATATCAAGCATCAATTTATCATAAAATGTTAATCCCTCATTCATGATAATCAAGTAATCAGCAATATCTTCAGCCGTTCCTTCCTTGATTACTCCAGTATCGATCCATTCTTGTGCAAAGGGAACAATCTCTGCTCTAAAACGTTCGTACATCATAGTAAATCGCCCTCTAATACGCTCATTTCGAGTAGACAAATAGTAACAAGCATAAAAGACAGTTTGCTCAGAAAACAACAACCACTCTTCTCCATACAAAATATTGATTAAGGTGTCAAAACGCTCTTTAGGAGTCTTAGAATTGAGTAAATCTCCTTTAAATGCATCTTCATATCGACTCAACAAAAAGTCAACAAACGAAACGACAATTTCTTCTTTCGTTTTGAAATAATGTATCAGTAAACTTGGATTAACATCCATTTTATCTGCAATCTTAGCTATAGAGGCATTTTCAAAACCTTCCTCCTTGAGTACATCATAGAAATTTTCTAATATTTCTTTTTTACGCACATCTGCTTTGCTCTTTCTACCCATAATTTTTATATCTCTTTTGTAATTCCAATTCTAGTAGTGACGCTTACTTTATTATTCTTAGAATCCCCAAAAAAACGTACATTTAGGGGATATTTTTGACAAATATTCAAATAATTTCACTAAAAACCATTTTTAGAACCTATAATCTTTCAAACTAACGCTGAATTCATGTACAAAATAGTTCTTCTTTGCCTACTATACCTTATTTCCAGTAGTATTTTTGCACAATCTCCCAAAAAAGGAAACCTCCAAAAAACTCTAGTAGACCCTAATAATATTACTATTGCAAGAGATAAATGGGGTGTACCACATATTTTCGCTCCAACAGATCCTGCCGCTGCTTATGGTCTCGCTTGGGCTAATGCGGAAGATGCTTTTGAGCAAATGCAGGACCTACTATTACTTGGTAAGCAAATGATGGGACGTAAAGATGGAAAAGATGGAGCTGCCATAGACTTCTTTGTACACTCTATTGGAGCAGATCAAACCTATGACGAAAAAGTAAGTCAACTCTCTAAAGAATATCTGGACTATGTCCAAGGATACTGTGAAGGGATCAACGCTTTTGCTGCAAAATACCCTGAAAGAGTCCTGCTGAAAAAAGCATTTCCAATTACATCTGAAGATGTCATTAAGACTTATTTGGTGGCTTTCTCTGCCCTAACAGGCAATGCTGACCAAGTACAAAATATAATGGAGGGCAAATACGACCAAGAACTTCCTTCTTCGCCAGCTGGATCGAATGCCTATGCTTTTGCTCCACAAAAAACAACTAATGGCAATACCTTTTTGTGCATTAATCCTCATTTCAAAATCCAAGGTGGATTCTCTTTCTATGAGGCCCATATACAGAGTGAAGAAGGATTGAATATGACAGGTGCCCTATTCCAGGGTGGCACCTCTATTTTCATGGGTAATAACGAACACTTGGGATGGGGAAAAACTTATAATCATACAGATCAAGTAGATGTATTCGAATTAGAAATGCACCCCAAAAAGAAATTGCATTACAAAGTAGACGGTGAATACCTCAAACTAGAGAAGCGTCCTGTTTGGCTTAAAGTAAAAATTGGTTTCATGACCATTCCTGTCAAAAAAATGACCTACTACTCTATCTATGGCCCTACGTATCGTTCGCCTGCTAAGCGTTTTTTTTCTGTTAGAAGCCCAGCTTTCTTTAACCTACACGCAGGAGAGCAATATTACGAAATGAATAAGGCAACTAATTATCAGGAATTTAGGGCAGCAATCAATAAAAACCATATGCCAATGTTTAATATTGTATATGGAGATAAAGAAGGTACTATCTATTATATTTGTAATGCTACACTACCCAAGCGAAATTCTTCCTATGACTATAGTGGTGTACTAAAAGGCGATACCAAACAAAATCTATGGACTACCTATTATCCTCAAAAAGAATTGCCTAGTGTACACAACCCTAACTGTGGCTATGTATTCAATACCAACAATACTCCCCGAACAGCTAGCTGCAAACCAACCGACTGTCAAGAAGAGGTCCTAAAATATGCCGATACTCGTAATGGTGAAAACAATCGTTCAATTCGTTTTATGGAACTAATGGACGAGAGTAAACAATACAGTTGGGAGGAATTTAAAGCGATTAAATTTGATACAAAAATTTCAAAAAATTGGATCTTCTGGTCTGCATTTCAGCCACTTTTCGATCTCAATCCAGAAGAGTACCCTCCTTTGGAAGAAGCCATCAAACTACTTCAAAATTGGGATGGTGATGCCAGTAGAGAAAACACTACAGCCGCTCTATTTTTATTGAGTTTTCAATACGTATTTGATAAACAAGGATACAGTGATGCTGTTTTTACAACAGGAATAGAAGAAGATATTCCACAACAACTATTCATAGAAGGAATCGAACACGCTTCTAAAATTCTATTTCAACAATATGGTTCCTTAAAAGTCCCCCTAGGAGAAGTTGTACTGCACGAACGTAATGGAAAATTATACCCAGCTTCGGGTTTTCCTGATGCTCTTTCGCCTATTTACACCAAAGCCAACGCAGAGGGCAAACAAGTAGCCGAATATGGTGACACTTATATTCACTATGTCGAATTTGATAAAGATGGTGCTAAGACTATAGAAACGCTTCTTCCTTTTGAAAATACCCCCACCTCTGAAGATTATGAAGATGAACTAGAAATGTTCAATAATCGCCAACTCAAAAAAATGTCACTCAACAAAGCAGAAATTCTCAAAAATGCGGTTAAGGTTTATCACCCTAAACCAAATTAATTAGTGATGTTTGATATTATTTGTAAATCAATGACTTATGTTATTTTATAATCCTTAGTTCACGTTAATGCTAGTAAAATAGCATGCTCAGCATTCAAAATTAAACATTAAGCCATTCAACATTGTAAAACGACTAGTTAAGCAACCTCTAATTCTTATTTTATCAAAATATCTGGACCCTGCGTAACACCAATTAATTAGTGGTAATATCTTACGAAATAGAACAGAATAGCCCCCTCTTATTTGACTAAGAAGGGGCTACTTTTTTTTCATTGCTACATTCAATAATACTAGTCGAAAGCAGCAGAAGCTTTATTCTTGAAGCTAGAGTATTCCGAAGGACTACCAATTACAACTTCAATATACTGGCCATTTTCTGTCTTAATTCTTCTATCCTTTTTCTTCAAAGCAGAGATTGCATTCGTGTAATCAGGATTACTAGAAATAGTCTTTAAGAAACCTGCCTGATAAGAAAAATAATACCAATCTCCTTGTGGGGAAATAAAGTAAAAAGTCAATACATCACCTCTAGAAGGATCATTCATAATTTCGATGTGTCCTTTCAGTACTTGTCCAACGTGTTTGCCCCCAATAGAAGCTAATTGTAGACGACGCCCTTTAGTGACAAAGGTTTGTGTTTTATTCGACCAAACTAATGGGTTGTTAATAAAGAAGAATGCGTGCTCTAAATCAACTGGTAATTGTAGACGTTCGTCATCTTTCACCTTTTTCCACATTTTTTCAAATTTCTTATCATCTTCGATGAAGTTTTTCATGTGTCGGTGTAGTGATTTATTCTTAATAGAAGTATACATCACTTTATCAATCAAATCTTCTGCACTCTGTAAGTCAGTTACGATAATATCACGCAGTGTTTGAGGCAGGTAGAAATCAAACTTCATAGTGGTTTTGAATTGGAAATCACTCTCTTTGTTCAGAAAGAAAGAAAAATCTCCAACTACATCCACATCTACTGTTGGTCCAACTCTCTCAAATCCTTTATTGAAATCAAAGCGGCCTTCAGCAGATACTTTTGCCGTTTGTTCTTCTACTGTCAATAACTTCCCCGCTTCTTCATCTCCTAGTATTCTTGCCGAATCACCAAAAGCATACATATCTTTTGAAGTATTAAATTTCAAAACTCCAGTGGTAGTAAAGATACTTCTATCCGTTGGGCTCTTTTTGGGAGCCAAAATAGTAGGATAAACAAACATAGAATCTAGATTCAAAAATAGACCTACATACATATTTTGTCCTTCTGGATTTGTTGGATTCTCATATTCAATCGATACATCTTTCTTATCTACTTTAGAATCAATCGTAAACCACTGTGGATCCGGAATCACAGCAGAACTGATCTTAGCATATCCCTCAAAGTTCAAATCTTTTGAATTCGCTAACAAGGTCACTTCTCCTTTAAATTTCGTACGTCTATCTAAATTAAAATCCATGGTATCAGCAACCGTACCTTTTCCTTCTGTAACAAACTCTCCTGGTTCGCCTTGTACTACATGTACATCTGCAAAACGAATTTCTTGCTCCTTCCCTTCTATATTGAACTCTAAAAAACCGTCTGCTTTATATTCTGAGCGACTCAACACATTAATAGTAGCTCTTTGTATCACGTGATTCTTATTCGTCGTATCACAAATAATTTTAGAATCTTCTAGTGTACGCATGTGAGCTGCTTCTTCAATTTCAATGTGTTGATCTTTAGGATAAATAAATGCATCTGCTACTCGAATCAACTCTACTCCATCAATTTTCAGCAAACCTGTATTCAAATCATAATCTGCTTTTTTACCTTCAAATAATAAAGAATCATGTGCCTGCTCTGTTGCCAAGAAAAACCCTGTTTTACCATCTTGGGCATCCATGTATAAGTGATCTGTTTTCATATCCCAGTGAAACTGATCCAAGGTAGTTTGGTAGCTATTGTAAGGCAAATCTGTACTCAAATCTGCTTCCAAAGCGGCAAAATCTCCCGTCATTTTATCAAAATCAACTAGGGTACGTACGTTTTCGTTTTCAAATGCAAATCCTAAATCTCCTGTTGTTTTGATAATCACACTACTAGACTCTGAAGCAATTGTTCTTTTCCCAAAGACATAGTCTCCACCTGGATTAGATTCTAGTGTTGCTCCATGCCAATCGAAAGTTCCTCTTCCTAGCAATCCTTTTGGAGTTAAGGTCAAAGCTCCTTCTAGATTATAATCTGTACTATCAAAAAACTGAAAGGGAGCCCCTTCCATAATAGAAGATTCAATATGCATACTATCACTATAGGGAGCCCAATCAATCAACACTTGCTCTCCAACTACCTTAGGATATTCTATCCCATTAATTTCATCCTCCGCCAAATTAAAACTATCTACATTCTCTGCCTTAAATTGTTCTGGTAAGAATTCGATGTATTCTGATTCTATTCGAGCACCTAAAAAATTCAATCGTCCACTTCCGAGCAATCCTTCATTGGATATACCAACTACTCCTTTGAATCGTCCTTTTCCCTCTGCGTTATCTCTAATATAGATAGGGTTGGGATCATTTCCACGGGTTTCTGTTTCAAACCCTAAGGACAAATCATGATACATTACTTGTAATTTCTCATTAATTGGCTCAAAGATATTTCCAGCATACAGTTTTCCATCAAAAACCAATTGTTCTGGTTCTAATTCATCCATTCCATTCAGAATAAATGGTTCTATTTCATAATAGAAGGTTTCTCTAGGATAAACTCCCTCTCCAATCCTATTTCGTTTATCATAATAGACACGAGATTTTTTGGTAGCCTCAAATGAAGGATACATAGGATCACTAGCAGAACGTCCAGACTTATTACTCGGTACATCGATCAGCAATACTCCTGCTCCTCCTTCTATCACACTATTAATTGGTTCTCGTTCATTGGTAGGTTTTTCCGTCATTGGATCGATATAACGATCTTTTTTAGGGCGATTCGCCATATATCCTGCATCCTCCAGATGTCTTGCACGCTTATAGATATACATATCCAAGAAATTGAGGCTGTCCATTTCTACGTGAAAAATATCATACTTGAAATGAAAGTCTTCTCCTGTAAAAGTACAGAAACCACCAGACATCATCCCATCAAAATCCATGTCACGTCCTTGCTTCATCTGTACTTTCCCCTTGAAAGGACTAACAATTACGTTCTGAGAATCAGATAAAATAAACTTCTGTACACCAAAAGTTTCGATTTCTCCTTTTTTCAAATCCAATACCGCATTAGACTTATGCTTTTTCTGACTGTTTTTAGTTGGAATTGACTCAATTTTAATTTTATCAAAATCATGATCCAAATTCTTTGTATTCACAGAAGCTGAATAGTGGAATAGTTTCTCCCGTAGTGTCACTACATTATTCGTCTGATCATATAGTATAAAACCATCTTTTACCATTTCCATATACAATGGTAAAGCCGTCTTGACATCAATATCTGGATCAGGGAAAATAGAAGCCATATTCGTAACATCAATCGCCCCAAACTTATACCTCTTAGGATATTCTCTGATGAATTGTTTGTAAGTGTTATTATTTTCTACAATCTTAAAACTAGGACGATTCGCTGCTTTAGTGACTTCCTCAGGGGTCAACATATACATCATTTCCATCCGTTTATCGAGTAATATAGCTAATACATTCGCATCAATTACTTTAGGAGAATATTTGACCAAATCTAAATCTAGTTCTTCTTCTGGTTCATCTGGCTCGTCTTCCACTTCCTTGGTACTATTAGGGTCAGGTATAATCCCTAACTCTATCAATTCCAAGCTATCTTCTCTTGACAAAGGAGGTTCTTCATATTCATCCTCGGGTTCATCACCGAAAAACTCCTCTATTTCTTCGTCTGTCATACCACTAGGACCAACATCAGGAGAATCTCCTCCACTAGAACCACCAGCTTCATCTTCTGCCTGTTGTAGTTTTTCGGAATACACTGCAAACTTAATAATAGGATTGATGGAAATAATGTTATGATATTTCTCGTATAAGGCTTCATCAAAGTGGTTTTCAGAAGCCATATCCATATTCTGCGTATTGTCACCCAATAGAATTTCATCCGTATCAATCTTCCACTTGATTCCTGGCACATTCATATCCATTTGTGTCATTGAATTGGAAAAAGGTACTTTTGCTATCCTTGCTTCACTTCTCACTACATCGACATAACGATCAATAATACTATAAATAAATTCTGTACTCGGGTGATAAATAGAATCAATAGAACCATCGTCATGATGAATGTAAATGGTTATTTTAGCATTATTAGACAATACCTTTTCTCCTTTCAAAATATCAAAACTCTCCGAAGCTACCTTGATGACATCCTTTCCCTCTTTGTTTTTGATATAAATATTAGACAATCCCTTTTTATCTCCATATCCCTTTACCTTCGATCCTTTCATTTCAAATCCACCTACATAACGTACACCTTCTCCAATATCATTCATCTCAATATTTCTCTCTTTCGATTCAAACTTGGGATAAGACAGATTTACACTACTTCGCTTAGTAGCTCTATCTTTTAGGATACCATCAATTGGTTTTCCAAATATGGCACTATAATGCAGTGTAGCATCATAAGCCGTGTAACTCATATTTTTCGTATAAATGACAAAGTTCTTGATTTTAGCATAAGCACTAGTTGCTCCTTTTGCCGTCCATTCTACTTTCCCATTATCTCCTTTGAATACTCGTTGCATCGGATAATACGTTCCATTCACTTCTTTAATCAATAAAGAATCTTTTCCACTTGTACACAATAGATCTATATTGGTGTACTTCATGGACAAAATCTTATTCTCGTATTTCATATCAAATACCTTAGAACTAGACCTCCACTTATGACTTCCCTTTGACTGATCGTATAAATTCCCTGTTTTCCAGAAACGTTCTGAAAATGACAAATAGCGTTCAAATTTGGAAGTTTTGCCTTCTTCCTGTCCTTCTAAAACCTCTTTCGATATTCTAATCCAGTCATTGAAATGTTGATCTGCCAACCCTTTATCATCTGAGAAAATAATCATCGTTTGCAAAACGTGTCTATAAAAATTGAAACGTTTCATGCCCCGACCATTCAGCTTAGTCAGTAAGTCTGATACACCAGCATAGAGTTCTGGTGTAAACTTATTAGCCTTTTGTCCATCTTTGATGTTATCCATTATCTCTTCAGACTCCTTCCGTTTGACCAACAACATGACCCCTTCCATATAGTCATAGAATTCTTCAGGGTTAGTTGGGACTACATCTGGAGCAGCAGGTTCTGCATCTTGTCCAAAAAGTAAGGTAGCCGAAAAAATTAGACAAACTATTGTAAGTAATTTCATATTCATTTGCTTAGTATCTTTAAAATAGTTCAATGGAGGGCTTTTAAGTAGTCTCACAAAAAGGGTTTTCTGTTTCTATTCTAAGAATAGAAACGGGATTCCTCCTCTAAATGGTTGGTTTTCTGAAGTATATTATGATTTCACTAACAGCATACAACGCCATTTTTCTCTAGCAAGCAATACTTTTTTAGTGAGGCCAACTTTTCCAGCATGTTCTAACATAATATCAATATCCGTTTCCAAAAATCCGGAAGTCAACAAAAATCCTCCAGCTTTCAAACGACTGGCCATAGAATCCATTGTATCCAATAAGACGTTTCGGTTGATATTCGCCAGCAATACATCATATTGCTGTTGGGGTACAACAGTTATTTCTCCACAAAATGCCTTTATTATAGTAGATTGGTTGTTGATTGCTATATTTTCGACTGTATTCTCATACGCCCATTTTTCTATATCTACTGCGTCAATTTTAGCTGCTCCTAGTTGCTCTGCTAATATCGCTAACACCCCTGTACCACAACCATAATCAAAAACAGACTTGTCCGCAAAATCTATCTGGCTCATTTGCTTCATCATCATATAGGTAGTGGCATGATGTCCTGTTCCAAAAGACATTTTAGGAGTAATGACAATCTCATGCTGTACCTGTGAAATAGGTGGATGAAATGTCGCTCGAACTGCACAGAAATCTTCTACTAATACGGGTTGATAATCTGATTCCCACTGAGCATTCCAGTTTTGTTCTTCTATAACTTCCGTCTCATACTTCTCTAGTCCATGAGTTTTTAGTACAACTTCTAGTTGCTCTTTTTCTTTAGCTCCAAATGCCTCTTGGTCTATATAAGCAATGAGTTGTTCTGTTTCTTCCTCAAAACCATTGAATGGGTAATCAGCTAGCTTTGCGATGATAATTTCGTTCAGAACTTCCGTCGTCTGAAGAATATTTATTTTGATGTAATTCATTATTTTTTTAATGTATCTATGAAGCGTCTAATTTCAAACGTTTCTATAAAAATACTAAAATAATGTCATCTGTCCATCTTCAATGGCTTTTGTTTTTTTCTCTAATTTAATCCCTGTCCTTTCTTCCAGTTTATTGGTAAAATAGACACACATCTCTGGGGAAAGAATATTATCAGGTTGGTGAGAAAAAAAATACAATTCTTCTAATCCATTATTGAGCCACTGCTGAAATACAGCAATCCAATCATCTATCCGTTGATAGTCTGTTGAATGCAATCCATTACCCACAAAACGTAACATAGCTAATGGGGTTGTTAAAGCTAAATGTAAAACATCTCTACGCCCTGCTACATCAGTAATGACAGTATTCACGGCATACTTCTCCAATAACTCTATCAAGGCTTCAAAATGATTAGGTTCATACCACATCGGATGACGTACCTCTATTGCTAAAGGAATTTCCTTAGTGGGAAACTTTTGCAAAAACAAGGTCAATAAATGGAGTTTTTCGGGACTAAAATGAGGGGGTAATTGCATAAAACTACACCCTAATTTTTCTTGTAGACCGACTATACTTTTACAAAATTGATCTGTGTATACTTGACCTAATCCCAAATCACCACTATGACTAATGATTTGCGGAATCTTGGGCGAAAATTTAAATTCAGGAGTCGACTCCTGATACCATTTTTCAATCGTATGCTGATCTGGAATGCGATAATGTGTCGTATTCAATTCTATGGTATTAAATTGTTTGCTATAGTGTTGCAAAAAATCTTTCTGTTTTGCTCCTGTCGGATAAAACTTACCAATCCACTCTTTCATTGCCCAGCCTGTACAGCCCCAATATATTTGGCTTCGCT
>CAYOJF010000149.1:0-10291 GCA_964404215.1 uncultured Aureispira sp.
TGTCAAGAAGTGTAAATATTGCAAACTAATAAGCAATTATCAACGAACTAAGTTTTACTATATTGATTAAATAGTATTAGAGGTTATCCATAAGGATAGCCTCTTTTTTATTTTAGATACGTCATAAACCCTTCGTACATATGTATCAAGTCAAAATTAATGCATAAAAAAATCAAGCGATATTTTTGTATCTAATTTTGTTAAAAAGCCTCGTGATAGCTAAGGCTATCCCTATGTTTTTTGCCTCATTATATAGCAAAAATCTCTGTGATTTTAATTATCATTTATTCTGCCCTGCTACATATCCTCCATCATTAGCCTAGTTTCTCCCTCTTCAAAACCATTTATCTTTTTAGGCTGCTGCAAGCAATCTTGCCACATTTTTTGAATTTCGAATAAATCTGCTTGACTAAATTCAAATATCTGTTCCTCCAAAATCATATATGCCATCATCTTAGATTCGTAAGATTCATAAAAAAGAATTTGAAACAACTCTACCAGTTTATACTGGCAATTCAATGTCTGTAATGCATAAACCATCGTTCCATTGTAGTCTCTATTTTCTGGACTCAGAATAGCCTTTAGTAAGGGGTCAACTGCTCCATTGTCTTTCTTTTTCCTCAGTGCCAGTGCTACTCTATTCCTTAGCCCTACATCCTCTGACTCTAGTGAGTTGATCAAAATATCAAAACCAATATCTCCTCTCCCCTCTTTCCTAGATTTTCTGCCGCTACACTGACTATTTCCCAATCTTTAGACTACAATTCTATTTTCCATTTTTCGATATCACTTTTCATAGTTATTCTTTTTGTTTGACTATACAACAAAAAAAGAGACCAATGCAGAATATGCACTGATCTCTTCAAAATAGAATGTGTTTATTTCAACACTATCTAATATACTTTTTATTGAATAATCAATTGTTGTGTTCCTACTTTCTTTCCTTGTATTGCTGTCAACTGGTAAATACCTTTTGGCAAGGTAGGAATTTCCATTTGGTTAGAAGTCAACTGTTGAGACCATACTTGACGACCAGCTAAGTCTGTCAAAACAACCATTGCTTCTCCATCTATCCCTTCTATTGTAATTTGATTGTTAGTAACAGGATTAGGATATACTTGATAATCCAACTGGTTTGCTACTTTAATGATACTAGTACTTACTCCTTCCGTCAAAGCCAAAGTAGCTTGTGCTAATGCATCTCCACCGCTACCACTACCATTCACCGCCATACCAGATACATAGAATTCAACATTCCCTGTTCCTGCTGCAGGTGCAGTCCATTGCATCGTAAATACACCTGTACTACTACGTTGGCTGTGCTCTAGGTATTGTACTCCACCAGAAGTTGTCAATTTAGCTCCTGTACTAGCACTAGCAAATGTACCTGCCTGGAATGGTGCCATACCTTGAGCTAGTGCTGTTGCTTGCATACCATATCCTCCATTAGCTGGAGCCCCTGTTACTGTAAAAGATACTGTATAAACAGTTCCCGGAATATATTCTCCATTAGAAACTGGTGTTTGTGTAGCAGTCTCTTGAACTCCAATCACTACATTTGGTGATAAAGAAGCTGTTTGTGCATGACATTGGTTACAATTAGATGTACTTAATGGTGATGAAGTCAAATCACCTTGACTTCCTGTAGGTCCACTAGAGAAACTCCCTAGGAAAAGTCCAAAACTGGCAAATGCTGTAAGAGTAATAAATTTGAATTTCATAGTATTTGATTTTTTAATTTAATGTATGTACATACAAACATACTCTCATCCATCGTAAAAGTCAAAATTATGTCATAATTTAACTTTCTTTTTTACCAAAAGTATATTGTAGACCTACATTGACAGAAAGTGCATTAAAATTACTGGTCTGAGTTGGAATATTCAATGGTTTATTAAAATCTAAATCTCCATTGATATCAATCAAAATAGCTCTTGGAAAATCTGAAATTACGTTTAAACTAGGATCAATATTCGATTCTCTAGTCAAAACATCTTGAAATTCAATTTGCATCAATATCACATCTGCATTCTCCAACCTATTAGTGACCTGCGTTCCATCAGCCGAAATATCATCATCTTGTACAACTAACCCTTTGAAAGATCTAATACGAAGTCCTGTATAGGTTACATCCAAGGAAATACTCAAATTATCGTTAACATGATACGCTACACCAACACTTGACTCAAATCCAATCGAAAATTTACCGTCTATTTCTGTTGTTTTAGCTCTACTTGCTCCTGTTCTGTATCCCCAAGATTCATCAATAATTGTTTTTCCAAATATAGGAACCAAAACTCCAAAACGTGCGAAAGGACGGAACATTCCTTCATCCGCCGTTACTACCAGCGAAGGCAATGCCCTTACTTGATAAGATCGACCAAAACGAGAATACTGTGTACTATTTCCTACATTCCCAGAATTGTTACCAAATTCTTGATTTGTTCCTGCAAAGTAATAAAATCCTAGTTCGATCCCGAAATTAGGTGTAATCATGTATCCTCCTGCTATAGAGAATCGACCACCACTCCCAAAAGAACCAAAAATTGTTCGTTGAGAGACTACCACCCCATTTGTATCTCTATTGACACTTGGAATATTAAATGCATCTTCGACCACACCAAAAGCACCTCCTGCTCCACCACGAACATAAACTTGAGCTACACTCTGCTGTGCAAATAAAAAGATTCCTATAAAGGACAATACTGCTATTATTTTTTTCATAATTCTAACTATTAGATTGATTAAGTAATTTTAAAATAGACGAGGTTTGAGAGGGATATAATTGTTGAAGATGATAAAAATTATCAAAAAAATAGCAATGTCCTACCAAAAAGAACCCTATTTTGGTCTAAAATATGTCCTATACATCTTTCTTTATAGCCTAATTATGAACGACTCTTTACTAATCGCCAAAAAAGTACTACAAACAGAAGCAAAAGCAATTGCCCATCTTATTCAATGTCTAGATGAAAATTTTGAACAATCTATTCAATGTTTGCTACAGTGTACCGGTAAAGTAATTATTTGTGGTATGGGAAAATCAGGCTTAGTCGGGCGAAAAATAGCCGCCACACTTTCTTCGACAGGAACTCCCAGCATTTTTTTACATCCTTCTGAAGCACTACATGGGGACCTAGGAGTTGTTGGATCACAAGATTGTTTTATTTCTATTTCTCATTCAGGTGAAACAGATGAGATATTACAACTACTCCCTTATATTACTTCCTTATCTATACCACACATTGCTATTGTAGGTAACGCTAGTGTCACCTTAGCGAAACAAGCCGATTGGGTAATTACCACTGCTGTGGAAGAAGAAGGTAATGCCTTGACGATTGTCCCCTTTGCCTCTACTATGGCTGCTATGGCGATAGGAGATGCTTTAGCGGCTAGTCTATTGACCTTACGAAAGTTTACCAACCTTGATTTTGCCCAACTACATAAAGGAGGAAATATTGGTCACAAGCTCTTAACAACTGTTGAGGCTATTATGCAAACCACAAATCTACCTCAAACCCCTTGGAATAGTCCCATCAAAGAGGTTATTTTTGAAATATCTCGTTCTAGCTTTGGATTAGTAGTGGTAACTGATCCTACTAAAAAAATCCAAGGAGTCATTACCGATGGTGATTTAAGAAGAGCGTTACATCAATATCCAAATGCCTCCTTCTTCGAGCTAAAAGCAAATCACATTATGACCACTACTCCCAAAACAATTGCCGCAGATACTTCTATTTGGGATGCCGAACAACTTTTTTTGACCCATCATATTACTGCTCTATTAGTCGTAGACTCAGAGGTATTGGTAGGTATCATCGGACAATATCAAATCAAATAATATCTATTCCATTGGATTAAAACCAAAATTGAGCTTATAAGTAAGACTAGGGACAACCCCAGGGTACTTCAGTGCTTCTATATCATTTGTAATTGGGTTATACCCAAAAGCATACGTTGCTCTCTGATTAATGATATTATGTATTTCTACAAAAAAACGATGTATCAATAATTTTTTTCGTGCATTAATCTCAAAACCAATTCGAAGATCTACATGATGAATCGCTTTGTGTCTTTGTGAATAAGCTTGCTCCCAGTCCAATACTGTTCGTCCCATAGCACGCGATTTTTCAAGATCCATTGGCGTATAAAAATCCCCCCGTTTATACAGATAATTTCCTTCTACAAAGAAAATATTGTTGTGTTTAGGACCAATTTTAAATTCTTTGCCTATCATCAAATTGGTATTGACCTGATGATTTCCTTCTTTGCCTGTCCAGCTTCCATCTGTTGCCTGGTACTTTGCTTGAAAGTAAGTAGCCGATACAATACCATAATACCCTCTAGAGAAATATTTCTGAATGCTAGCTTCAACGCCATAATGCCATCCTTTTCCTTGATTATTAAATCCTGATAGCTCCCAAAGATTTTGTCCTGGACTATGATTGGTTTGCAATAAATCTGAATTCCCTTCATAAACTGGAACATGATAAAGTCGCTGGTAAAACCCCTCTGCTTTAATTTGCCAAGTAGGGATAGGTCTCCATTCGTACGCCAAAAAGAAATGTTGGTTCTGTGTAAATTTCAGATCTTTATCAATCCGTTTTCCTACAGTAGCAGGGGCATTGCTAGTATTGAGATACAACTCCCAGGGTTGCATTTGGTGATTCCAACTATACCCTAAACTCAGCTTATGTCCAGTAGTGACATCCCAAGTCAGTGCAAAACGGGGACTTACACTGTAATCATTATTCCAAGTCAAATATTGTCCATGAGCACCAGCAGTCATTTGCACTCGATCTCCAATCTTAAGCAGCCACTGAGCATATATTTGAGCTAATACACTGTGTCCTATAAACGCACGTGTCGCATATCTACTAGCAGAGCGATTGAAAGCCCAATGATCTAAATAGTGATGTGTCGCCCCTCCCCCTACACGTAGTTGATTTTTTTTGCTAAAAGTATGATGATAATACCCTAACAAACTGGTTGCGGTTGTTTGTGCATGATAGCTTTCTACGATTCTATTTCCGACTTGTTCTGTAAATTTTTCTTGATTGTAATTGGTTCCCAATACCAACTTGTAATATCCTTTTTGACCATACATATCATCCCTGAACGATACTCCAAATACCCCATATAGTTTTTCTTCTTTTACATCTCCTCGATACAAGGTATAGCGATCATTAGGTAGGACTTGATCTCGCTTGACCAACAAATCACTATACCCTCCTATTCCAAATACATTTATCTCAGTATCTAGTGTTCTAAAATTGAGATTCAGTGTGGCATCATGAATACGAGGAAGTGGGTAATAGCGAGTAGAAACAAGATTCTCCAACAAAGGCAAAAAGCCTGTCCGTACACCTACCAAAAAAGAATGTCTATCCCCTTTTCCAATACTCCCTTCCACCAATCCACTTACCCCAGCAGCATTCACCTCTACATTTCCTTCTATCCCAAATCGATTCCCTGCTCTTAGGTCTAAATCCATCACACTATTCAGTGCATTACCATACTCTGCAGGATAAATACCATTATATAAACTAATTGATTTTAAACTATTAACGTGAAAAATAGGCATATATCCGGTCCCCTTAGCTCCTAATGCTAGATGATTAGGCGTACTAACAGGCAATCCTTCTATTCGCCATTGAATAGTATTGGGGTGATGTCCTCGTATCCAGAGTCCCGTCTGATCAAATCTTCTGTAAGCAGAGCCAAACTTAGCAAATACTCGTGCAGGATCACCAAAAGTATAAGGAACTCGATTAATATCTACTTGTTTAATAGTCATCCCCAATTCCAAGCCCATCAAATTATTTTTGTTGGTTTGATTATTAAGAGAAGTCTGAGGTATAATGACTGGTATATCGCCTGTTGGTTTTTTGGGTAGGTTTTTTTTGACGGATGTACGTTCCATATTAATCTTCAGAATCGCCTGCTCCCCAGTACCCACGTAGAGTTCAGAAATAATAATAGGCATATATTTCGGATGCCTCAATTCTATTTTATAAACCCCTCTTGGAATTTGCCCCACTTCAAATATGCCTCGTTCATTTGTAGTAGCTGATTTGGGAGGCGAAAAATTTAATATTTCGATGACAACATAAGGAATAGGATCCTTGGTATCATTATCTAGTACCAACCCTCTCATGGTCTGATTAGCATCTTGTGCTGTTAGTTTGCTTGCTAAACTACATAACAGCATTATTATGATTAATACTGGTAGCTTTATCTTTTGAGTAGGAAAATCCATTAGTAGTAGATGTTATATAAAAGTATCATTTTTGATTGATTGGCTATTCAAAACAAAAAGATAGTTCTTTTTTTGATTGTAATTCTGCTTTTTACCCTATATTTCACGTAGACTGCATTAGACGTTATTACGAATAGTTTCATATGCTAAGAAGAAACATCTTTTTCTGATGAGCTTCATACAACTCTATTCGTAATAATCTCTATTCAAGATAGCCTTTTAAACTATCTTTCTTTCTCAATTTTGAATAGACATTATTACAGTCTACCTAGAGCATAAAAAAGAACAACCAAATAGCATGAAAAAAATACTACTCTTATTAAATATATTCGTGGGTCTTGCACTCATCTCAATGATTGGGATAAAACACCATCCCGAGTACAATGAACGTACCGTTATTGTAAAACATCGTCCCAGTTTAGACTTTGTTTTCCATTCTCCTATTGGTGATTCAGACAAAACACTGGAAGACCTATCTCCTGAAGAAAAAGAAGCCGAATTGCTTTACCAAACTTATATCAAGCGTCCTAATGCTCGTACTATTGATAATGTCGCCCTTATTTTATTTCAAATAGGAGTCTATTTAATAGTCGTTAGTTTGTTGCAACTAATTTTCTTCCGCCGCAAGTATCGTGTCAAAATTGGTCGAGCATTAACTATTAACATACTTGCTCTTGCTATTTTGCTTGGCATGTACCAAATATTTTGGACACAACACTTAGGCTATGTTGCTGTTACTAGTATTCAAGTTATTCTAAATATTGGATTCATTTTTCCTTTCTTACGCAAAAACAAGTAGTCCCCTATGAGTACACATCAACATAATAAACCCAATCGCCTACTCCAAGAATCAAGCCCTTATCTACAACAACATGCCTACAATCCAGTAGATTGGTATCCTTGGGGTGAAGAAGCCTTAACACTTGCTAGACAGCAAAATAAACCCATACTCGTCAGTATTGGTTACTCTACTTGTCACTGGTGTCATGTCATGGAAAGAGAATCGTTTGAAGATGAACAGGTCGCTGCTTTTATGAATGAAAATTTCATTAATATCAAAGTAGATCGAGAAGAACGCCCTGATATTGATGCACTCTACATGGAGGCGGTCATGCTAATCCAAGATGGTCAAGGTGGGTGGCCTCTCAATTGCTTTTTAACGGAAGAGGGCAAACCATTTTTTGGTGGAACTTATTTTCCTCCTCAGCCCGCTCATCGTCGCCCTTCTTGGTCCCAAGTGCTACAAAACCTTAGCAAAGCTTACAAAGATCAAAGAGAAGATATTGAAAAACAAGCCAGTCAAATCTTACATTATATCGAGTTATCCGAAAATCAATTTGTCAGTAAACTTGACCTTGACTTGAATACTGCGGAGATATTTGATCAAAAATATTTAGAAACCACGTTTGATAACTTAAGCCATAATTTTGATGAAGATAATGGTGGCTTTGGCAATGCCCCTAAGTTTCCAGGAACAATGGGACTTCGTTTTTGTTTGAATTATCATTTGGCACAAAATGAAGACGAGTCTCCTGCGGCTAAACATCTCCACTATTCTCTCCAGAAAATGATTCGTGGTGGTATTTATGATCAATTAGGAGGAGGTTTTTCTCGCTATACTGTAGATGGAGCTTGGCTCGTTCCACATTTTGAGAAAATGCTCTACGACAATGCCTTACTAGTCGGTTTATTAGCTGATAGCTTCAAACTTTCGCAAAAGCCACTTTACAAAAAAACTATTGTACAAACCTTAGATTGGGTTAGTAGAGAAATGACTTCTGATGAAGGTTTATTTTATTCAGCACTAGATGCTGATTCGGAAGGTGTAGAAGGAAAATTTTATGTTTGGGACAAATCAGAAATAGACCTTATTTTAGGCAATTTTAGTCCTGTATTCTGTGCTTTCTATGGAGTTACAGAACAAGGTAATTGGGAACATAAGAATATTCTTAATCGACCTATTAGTTTGGAGCAATTTGCCCAAATACACCAGATGAATGCTATACAGTTAGAAAAAGAACTAGCTCTTGCTTCTCAAAAATTATTAAAAGCTCGTAACCCAAGAATTCGACCAGGACTAGATGACAAAATACTAGTAGATTGGAATGCTCTCCTGATTACAGCCTATTGTAAAGCTTATCAAGCACTACAAATAGAAGCTTATCGAACTGTTGCTCTCCACGCTTTAGATACCCTAATTAGAAAAGTAAAAGTCGATAAAGATACCCTCCATTTGTACCATACTTACAAAGAAGGAAAAACCAAAAATCATGCTTTTTTGGATGACTATGCCTTTCTTATTGAAGCACTACTAGCAGCGGATGCGATAGTACCGCATAGTTGCTACTTAGAATCTGCTCAGATGTATACCGATTTAGTACTGAATGAGTTCTTGGACCACAAAGATCATTTATTCTTTTTTACCTCTGCCAAACAACAAGATATTATCCTACACAAAAAGTCGTGGTATGATAATGCTACCCCATCTGGCAATTCGACAATGGTTCATAATCTACAACAATTAGCTATCTTACTCAATGAGCAAAAATATCAACAACATGCTCAAAAAACACTCCTAGCAGTGCGAGAAAGTGTACAAAAATACCCGTCTTCGTTTAGTCGATTTGCTAATGCCATCTTTGCAGAAGTATACCCTCTGCGAACTATTACTATACGAGGCAAAGAAACCGATAAAATACAAAAACAGCTCCAACAAAAATTACTTTTCAATACGACAATTCGAATAGAAGAAGCGGACGAGGAGTCTATTATTGTCTGTAAAGACCAAACTTGCCATCTACCTGTACAAACAATAGAGGAAGCCTTGACACTGCTCTAAAAAACGTTTACTAGAAATGAAAATAGCCATTAACACCCGTTTTTTGATGCCCAACCAACTAGAAGGAATGGGGTGGTTTACTCATGAAGTTCTCAAGCGTTGGGTGGCATGGTATCCCGAACATCAATTTATCTTTATTTTTGACCGAGCATTTTCAGAAGAATTTATCTTTGGGGATAATGTGAAAGGCATGGCAACCTTTCCTCCTGCCCGTCATCCGATCTTATTCTACTGGTGGTATGAGCATAGTATTCCTAAATTACTGAAAAAAGAAAAGGTAGATGTTTTTGTTTCTCCTGATGGGTTTGCTTCCCTCAAAACTACTGTCCCCACACTAATGGTATTACATGATATTGCCTGGAGGCATTTCCCTAATTATGTTTATTATACGGCTCAAAAATTTTATGAATACTTCGTACCTAAATACTGCAAAAAAGTAAACCAGATTGCGACAGTATCTCAATACTCTAAACAAGATATTGCGAAAAGTTTTGCAGTAGATACCTCCAAAATATCGGTCGTCTACAATGGCAAACACACTAGTTATCAACCACTGACCGACACTCAAAAAAAAACAACTCAAGATAAGTATGCTGCTGGCTGTCCTTATTTTTTGTATGTAGGATCCATTCACCCTCGTAAGAATGTGGCTAACTTATTAAGAGCATTTGAGGCATTCAAAAAACAGACACCTTCAGATTTGAAACTAGTACTAGGGGGAAGAATGGCTTGGCAAACAGGCGAAATAGGAACACTATTGCCTACATTAGACTGCAAAAATGATCTTATTTTTTTAGGGTATGTCCCTAACAAAGTACTGCCCCAACTAGTTGGAGCAGCCTATGCAATGACTTATATTTCTCTTTTTGAGGGGTTTGGTGTACCACTACTAGAAGCAATGGCCTGTCAAGTTCCTTGTATCACCTCCAATACCTCTTCGATGCCTGAAGTTGTAGGCAATGCAGGACTATTAGTAAATCCAGAAGATATTACTTCTATTGTACAGCAAATGCAAAAAATTTGGCTAGATCAATCCTGCTACCAACAGTTGGTAAGGAACTGTAAGGAACAATCTGAAAAGTTCTCTTGGGACTTGACCGCTCAAAAACTGTGGCAAGCACTAGAAAAATGCCTGCTTTAATTATATGCAGGACACCTTAGAGTATAGATTGTATAGTGAATACCAACACTGA
>CAYOJF010000150.1:0-10076 GCA_964404215.1 uncultured Aureispira sp.
GCTAAAACGTTCATAGCCAGCAAAAGCTGGCTACGCCGTTTAGCCGAGACCGTTGAGTATATAAAGCAGCTAAAAACAGAAATACTAAAGAATTTAAAAAATGAACAGAACAATATTGGTCAATGTAAATTTGAAGGATAATCATAGTCATAATTTGAAGGAGGCTTTTGAGCAAGTTCAACAAACAGTCAATGAACAGAATGCCCAAGGTTACAAAGTCGTTTCAGTAACACCATTAACAGGTAGTGACTATCGTTCCGATTATGATAATTCTGAAAATCAATCTTATGGATATGGTTATGGCTATAGTTTTACGACTGGAATTATTTTAATTTTTGAGCAAATTATTGAAAAATAAGCTGTAGGTAAGCTTTTATCCCCATAGTTATGGTAAAAGCGTGCTCTAAGAGCATCAAAGCATTATACCTTAGAAGTTGCTAATAAAAAAGTAAAAGGGTTATATTTGGAAAAAATCTTTATTCTAATACTGCTCTTTCTGAGATAGCATTTACGCTAAATAGCTCAACTGAACTACTGCAAAAAGAGCATTGCTCGCTTACAAAACTACCATCAAATGATACCCCAAAGCATCATACTCAAAATTAAAAGTGATCTAAACAAAAAAGGGTATGCTATTCATTCAAGTGGTAAAAGTAAACCATCTGAAATTAAAGAATATCATTGGAGCTTAATTAAGAAGTTAGGGCTGCCATCTGAGCATAACGAAGGGAAAAAAGACTACATCTGGGAGATAACAGCAAAACAGAGTACTTCTAATATAAAAACCTATTCTGAACATTCAAAGAAAGCTCCGCTCCATACTGATTCACAGTATCGAAATACCCCTGAGAAATACTTTAGCTTATCCTCTATTCAGGAGGCAAAATGTGGTGGAGGACAGACAGAATTATTAGACTTTAAGAAACTTTATGCTAGCGTGCATAAGCATACTTGGTTTAAAGAACTATATGAAGTCTATCCAATTGCTATTCCTGATATTTTTCAATCTGCACAAGAACGAGTTGTTTATCAGCCCATTATCAAAGCGACTCCTTTCATAAGATTTCGAAGTGATACTATAATGAAAGGATTGGATTTAGTGAATGAACCATTGAACAGCAAAAAGCGAAAAGCTTTTAAGTTATTGGAAGAGGAAATCTTAAATTCAAATTGGATAGAAAGATTTTATTTGAAGAAAGGACAAATCATCATCATTGATAACCATCGTGTACTACATGGAAGAAGTGCTTTTAAAGATAACACAAGATTACTATTTCGAATAAGATTTAATTGAACCATCAAAAGAGCAGGCTCTATAGAATCAGTCGTAGTAACCTCTAATAAATATATTCAAAAATGAAGCATCTAGAACATCAGAAAAAGGGTGGCATTCTAGCAGACACCGTGATCAATACCAATGACTTTATCTCTTTGATGCAAAAATACTTCAAGAAAATCCCTTTCAATGGTAAAGATACGTTTCTCCGTCGTCCTATGATCTTACCATCAAGCCATCTAGAGGACTATGGCAAGCTAAGTATTTTGTTGAATAAAATTCTTAGGGCGATCGTTTTAAACTATTTCAAAGATGAAAGGATACGCAATATTTATCAACTAGACAATGAGCTGGAGGATATATTGAGATTAGCGGAAGGAATGCCTTATAATGTAGGGATGTATCGTCCTGATTTTGTTATTGATACAGATGGACAGCATAAAATATGTGAAATTGGTTGTCGATATCCCATTAATGGTTGGATGCTTAGTTATTATCTGAATTTAATTATCAAACAACTGGCTCCATCTGTCAATCCTAGTTGGAAACATATTCCTGAACAAGGTACTTTTATCTCTGCTATCCTAAAAGATTTGGACTTAGATAAACCTCTTTTTTATATCAGTCGTCCTAAGGAGGGAATTGGAACTGATGATCTTTTTAAGATGATGAAAGAACAAGGTTTAGATGTAATGGAAATATCTGTTGATCAGCTACAATGGAAAAACGAAAATTTAATGGTTGGTCAGCACGTTGCGACTCAGTTTATTGTCGAGATGGACAGAGAAGAGCTGAAAGATCTAAATCCTAAAATCCTCAAAGGATTGATTGAAGCGGATATTTGTATTAATGATGTTCGATCTCTTATTCTCGTACATGACAAGAGAGTACTCAATGTCCTGTATAATGAAGAAATTATCTGTGATTATATTTCTAAAGAAGCATATAATTTCCTACGATCATTTTTAATCCCTTCCTATACTTTGGATACGGCTCCAAAAAGAGAAGAACTCATTGATTCTACATCGAATTGGATTCTCAAAAAAAATAGTGGCGGAAAAGGCATCGATGCTTATGTCAAAAACAGCTGTAAACCAGAGGTATGGGCAGGCCTCATTAATAATCGTTGGCAGAGCTATATGGCTCAAAAATACATTGAACAAGAAGTATTTGAGATAGAACATAATGGTAAAAAACAGCAAATAAATATTGTTGGATTACTCCTTTTCTACAATGACCAATCATTTGGTCCAGGGATATTCAGAGGATCATCAGAAAACATTGTTAATCTCTATTCTGGGGGATATATTTTACCTTGTGTTATTTATTGATTGGAGAGGTTCTCTAAATCACCTAAACCAAGCCATCATGATGGATAAGCGACTAATAGAACATTTTTCGACAGTAAAAAAATCACCTCTTTTCAACAATTTTTATAAAAATATTGACCTTGCTGAGGAGGCTCCTGTTATTGAAAAACACATTCTACGAGAAAGATTAAAAACTAAATTTGATATTCAGGCGGAAAAAAAAGGAGTTTACTTAGTTCGCTCTGGTGGCTCTTCAGCTAAACCGCTCATTTTTCATGTTGATATAGAGGAAAACCTACACCAGCGAAAATTACTAGCCGCTGAATTACTCCAAGCACATATTTTTTCTCCAAAATCAATTGTCTTGAACATATTCAGTTACAAAGAGATGTATAGAAGTGCTGCCATATTAGATGACCTTTTAGAAAGATGTGGTGCGACTACTATTCCTGCAAGTTCTCATGCTTCTTATGACGTAATGTATCATCTTGGACACCACTTTGGTGTAAACATGATTATTGGAACTCCTTCCATGCTTGCTCTATTAGCAAAATATGTAGGGGATAATGGTTTGAATTTTAAAATTGATCATTTGTTATTTGCTGGCGAATATGTATTGGATTCACAAATAAAACTATTCAAAAAAATATTCGGGACTAAGCAAATTTATTCTCTGTATGGCTCAGCAGAAACAGGTATCTGGGGTTGGGCAAGACATTCAAATGATTTAGTGATCTATGAAACATTGGATGATATTGTTGTTGAGATAGAACAGCCTGATGAAGAAGGAAACGGCCTGATAGTCGTCACCAACTTAATAAGAAAACGATTCCCTATATTTCGGTATGCTATGGGGGATATAGGCAAATTAGAATATCGTGACAATAAACAAGTATTAATTCTAAAATCACGAGAAGCTAAATCATTTTCTATAAAAGCAAGTTCTTATTTTCTGAATGATTTTGATTGGCTATTAAAATCTGTTAGTCAGTTTCAAATTCAACTTTCCTTACTTCCTTCTACACAAACCGAAGTCTTATTTTTACTCATAAAAGATACTTTCAAGGTAAAAAGTGCAGATACTATAATAACTGAAATCACTGAAAACTAACCTATATTTTTGGAACAGATGCTTTAGAAATAAAGTTAACACTAAGATTTGTTTCCGTATTTAATTTATATTCAAATACAACTACCTCTAAGACTCCTAACATTGTTGATTTTAGGGACTAATTTTATTTATATATAATACATGCATAAAAGTATATTTCAAAATAAACGATTTGAATGAAAATAAATTAATTCAGGATTAGATAAGCCTCTTTGTGAGTTTGGTCGTAAGCCTTTCTCTAATAAAACTTGGGGCTATCATGGCTCAAAAAAGGCGAACTTAAATTCATGAGCTAAAGTGAACTAGGCTGCTTGGTATCATACATGACTAGAATGACCATCAAGCATTTGTAATTTAAAGTTAAATAATCTTTTGAACATGTTCTAAGATAAAACGAAAGATCAAGACTGTCTCTATATCTATCTTAAAGAACCTGAATGGATTTTAATTATACTAAAACAAAATATATAAAAGCATAAAACAATATATATAATCATAACATACTTGTTGCCAACAATAATCAAATTCAAGTAGCAAGCATTGAAGTTATTGGCTATTTAAACAACTTTCTCAATAAATCTTAACTAAAATGGATAAGAATAATTTAATTTTTTTATCTGGTGCCGAGCTGCCTGATAAAACTATATTAACCTGTTGTCAAGCAGCAGACTTAGACACCAGGGACACCCCACACACACTTTTTAGAGGATTTACTTCTGAAAAGGAAATCTTATCGTTGGGGCATGGCAACTGGATTTCAACGGGTATATCTGCTAGCCCTACTGGCAATGGAATTGTATCCCTTGGACCAGAAGGTGAATTTTTAGATTTACAATTGGATGGCAGCCATATTCGGAACAATGTGTTAGATAATTTCAATCATATCAACTCAACTTTTAGATTTATAAAACTTATTGATGGTATTCTCTATGCTGGAGGCACTAATAACTATATCTTCCGTTTTGCTAATAATGAATGGAGCGAGATAGGTACTAAAGCTATGCGTAAAGAACCAGTACCGAGAAGCTTTGAAAATGCCACTGGTTTTCATGCAGAAGAACTATATACTTTTGGGTGGAAAGGGGCTATTTGGACCAATAATTCTGGTAAGTGGAAAAAGACTCCTTCTCCTACAAAATATATATTACATGATGGTGATGTACATCAAGACCATGTTTATATTGGTGGACAACTAGGTACAATATTAAAAGGAAGACACGACAAATGGAAAGTAATTCAGACAGGGCTAAATGTAGATATTTGGTCCGTTCAGGCCTTTGGTGATTCTGTTTATTTTGCAACTGCGAGAGGAATATTAAAACTAACCGATAATAAACTTACTATGTTTAAAGATAGAGGACCAGATATGAGAACTACCATGAATCTCTTTGTAGGACCTAGTGGACTCTGGTCGGTTGGATCATCTGATATTGCACTATATGATGGTAGTCAATGGCACACTATTGAACAGAATTTAAAATAAAAGTGATTAATAAAAAGTGATTTTCAAATGACAAGTCATTTCCTGAAAATACTTTTCGCAAGTATTTACTTTCTAGTATTTAATATAAATCAAGTGTCAGCCCAGCAACCTAAAAAGCTATGCTCCATAGCATCTAAATCCATCCGATCAAGTGTTATGAGATTTCAAATAACTGGATTTTCAGACATACAATCCATTAAAAAGGTAGTTAATCTTGATTTATCATTTTTACTAAAGAAGAAGTATGACTTTTTGAATAAGCATATTTTACAATATCGCTCTTTCAGCTTATCTCCTCAAAAAGACTTTTTATTGCTCGAAATTGATAAATGTTCTAATCACTATCTAATAGGAATTTACAACACCAAATCAAAGTATATTTACACGAGTTGTATTTTAAGTGTAGATAAACCTCTAGCTAATTTAAAATTAAAAAAATATAAAGTATGTCAAGAGGTTTACACCATACTATTCCAATTCAGTTATGGTAAGATAACTTCTAAGTCCTGTCAAATAACCATTGAGGATAATCAAGTAGATATTATATTTGATGACACTTTCACTGAGTATTAAAAATAACATGAAAATGCTTTTTTTTACAACAATTCTGTCGTTCATACTACCTATTGGATTAGGAGTTTTATTAAAAATAAAACAAAAGCACAGAAGCCTTCTTTTCATATTTAATATCATTGTATTTTTTTATATCATACAATGTATTCTTGTATGTTCCTTATTAGACAGCCCTGCTATAACTGGAACGATCTCCCCCAATTTGAGTCGCAGTCTTATCCAAGCTTTTGTTATTAATAGTATATTTGCTATGCCTCTATTTATTATATTTTGGTTTTATTCTTTCATACGACTAGACAAGGTATTCCAACCTGTTGACTCAAGCAAAGTAATTAGGTTTGATGATAATGATTCCAATCAAATTTTGGATGATACGCTCTATTCTCCTATCAAAGAATGAAAGTCCTGTACCCTTTCTTATTTCCTATAGTCACATTACTAAATGGATGTATAGAACAGACACCTAGCATTACAAATGAAATAGTAGGCTCTTTAGATTTGAGTGGAAGGGAGGTTTTGAATATGGAAACTTTTCCAACTATCCGAGATAATATTTACTATAGTGACACCTACTATTCCGTAGAAATAGTCACTCAAACAATAGCTATAGATAACCAACTCAGCTACACCGAATATCTTATATACGAATATGATATGGATGGTACATGGCTGGCAATTGTTGAGGATGAAGTACCTGAACTGCTAGAATACCAATCCTACTTTATACTTCAAGAGGATACCCTTTATATCGCAGATTGCTATCAAGATAATCGAGCTACTTATAATTTATTGATTGGTGAGATTGATTCTTTCAAACAACAATATCAAATCAGTTACATCCACGATTGTGAAGCCTGTTCTTCTCCTGAAGAGTACACGATAATCATAGACTATGCAAGTACTCCACGCATTTATTATCTAAATTCTAAAATCATAAATTACTTTGAAGAAGAATAAATTTTCTATCTCCCTACCTACTTTTCATTTCAATAATAGAACCTGTGCTCAACTATTCGCATTATGGTTAAGTGCCTGTATATTTATACTGCTTTTAGTCACCTGTACTCCTTCCCTTCCTGCTATTTTTATAATGGTACTTTTCTTTTGGTTGGGTACAGGTTCTAATGAACAAAAGAAGCAACCTAAGCAATACAATGGTGACCTTTTGGACGATAATTGGAGCGAATAACAAAAAGATATATTAATGACAGATAACTTAGCAAATGTAATTGATTTCTTCTTACAAGAAATTAAGATAAAGGTCAAGCCAGAAGATAAAATTTATCACGACTTAGGCTTGTTTGGTCTAGATGCAGACTGTGTACTAATGGATTTTGAAAGAAAATTTAACATTAATCTAGAAAATGTAGACTTTTCAGAATATATCCTTGATGAAATGGGATTAGTATATTTCTATTATAAGTTTTTCAAACCAGATAAACTTGTAAAAAAACCATTAACAGTAAGACACTTAGCAGAAGTAGTAGATAAAGGATATTGGTTTTACCCTTCTAATAATAACAATCGTAAAACAGAGTAAAATAATGATACACAAATTAATCCTTTCATTCTTTATCCTATTATTGGTAGGTTGTACAAATGGTGGCCTAACACCTCAAAAAACAATCGAAGACTTAGCTAAAAATGTATTGGCTCATGACTTGGAACAATCAAAAAAATATATTCATCATTTATACTGGAGGGATTTGGCTATTGATATTGCATCTCGTAAAAAAACTGGCAATAGCTCTTCTTACATCCATTATGAAAGGTTGACAAAAATAACTTGCTCAGAAAATCAAGATACAGCAACCTGTACTGTTTGTTCTATTTACACAGATAGTATTGAACGGTGCCCCAAAATAACACTCATCAAAACCTACAATAAGTGGAAAGTTCATAACGGCATTTACTTGTTATCTTGTTGTTATGGAATGTAGCTACAAAAAAGAGGAAATCATACTTTCGTATAACTTCCTCTTCCATATTTTATAAGCCACTCAGATCAATTATATAATCAATCGCATTGGCTCTTCAATAGTATCTCTTAGTGTTTGTAAGAATTGTGCTCCTTTAGCACCATCTACTACACGGTGATCACAAGAAAGTGTCACTTTCATAAAGTTAGATTCTTTTACTTCTCCATCTACCATCACCAATCTAGGAGCAATACGCCCCACTGCCAAAATACAAGCATCTGGTGGGTTGATAATAGCTGTAAATTCGTCAATACCAAACATCCCTAGATTAGAAATAGTGAAAGTATTGCCCGACATTTCGTCTGGGGTCAGTTTACGATCTCTTGCTTTACCAGCCAGTGAGCGTATTTCAGTTGCAATCTGTGACAATGCTTTTGTTTCTACATTGCGTACTACAGGGACAACTAGTCCTTCTTCTACGGCTACTGCTACACCTATATTGACGTAGTTGTAGTAGCGAATACGATCTCCTAACCAAGAAGCATTAATAGCTTTGTGTTCTTTGAGTGTTTTGGCTACTGCTTTGACAATAAAGTCATTGTAAGAAATCTTAGTATCCGTCAGTTGTTTTACCTGTCCTCTCAATGCCATCATTTTATCCATACAAATTTCCATCGTCAAATAGAAATGTGGTGCATTGAACTTGCTCTCTCCTAAACGCTTAGCGATCGTTTTACGCATTTGGCTCAACGATACATCTTCGTAGTCACCTGTTGGCTCAGCGACAGCGATAGGTGCCGTAGCAGTAACAGCAGGTGCTGTTGCTCTATTAGCCAAATAATCTTCAATATCACGTTTGACAATACGCCCATCATCACCAGAACCATTGACCTCGTTAAGATCAACTCCTTCCTCTTTTGCCATAGATTTAGCAAGCGGTGAAGCCTTGACACGACCACTGGTATCTTTATTAGTAGCACCTGCTTTCTCTTCCTTAGGAGCAGTTGTTGTAACTGTTTCCTGAACTGGTTCTGCCACTGCTACTTCTTCTGTAGTGCTATCTCCTTCTTCAAGTAAAGCTTGATAATCTTCTCCTTCCTCTCCTATGATAGCGATAATAGCATCTACTGCTATAGAAGCTCCTTCTTCTAAACCTATATATAATAATGTACCGTCAAAAAAGGATTGGAATTCCATGACAGCTTTATCTGTTTCTATTTCTGCAAGCAATTCGCCTGATTCGACAGCATCTCCCACTTCTTTGTGCCAAGCTACTAGTGTCCCTTCTTCCATGGTGTCACTCAATGCAGGCATTCTTACTATTTCGGCCATAGTTTTTTTGATTTTGGATAGATTTGTTATCAAAATGTTCTTCTCAGAACTGTATTCTTTTCTTGTGTTGCACTAAGATAAGAATGATTTTTAAATGTGGTAAAATTGATTGGTCTTTATTAGAGATTATCGCAAATAAAGTACGAGGTTGTTACACTAGAACTTATCATCTAATTCTTAACACTATACCTCTTTTTTTGTTTCAAAAGACCCTTTTCAATCAAAATAATTATACTCTGTAAAAAAATAACCAAAAAAGATATAAAAAAGTTGCTTGTAATATTTTGATGTTGTATATTTGAGGCATGATAATAATGATTGATAACACACAGACACTACCTATTTCAATTATTTGAAAATCAATGGAAATAATTTCCTTGTCCTAAATCAACAAAACACCAACAATACCCAAATTTAAAACTCATAGCTGAGATACATTACATGAAAACTAAACCCTAAAACATGAATTTTATGTAAGTTGTCTTATCTGTCTGTCTTAGAGATAAATCTTCTTCCCAAAGAAGGTTTTCTCTTTTTTTAAAAATTTAACACTCCCTAATTAAATATTTTTTTTAGACTCATAATCTAAGTTGAAGGTTTGTATAATTAGAATAAAAGCTACTTTTTTGTTAAAAAGTGGCTTTTTTTGTGACTTTGTTTTATGCCTCCCGTCTATTACTAAATACTCCTCAAAAAAGGACTACACCCCTTATAAAACCTAAGTTTACATTGGCACGCTAATTGGCTTTTAGTAATCAAATCAATTACTAAAACAGTGTATACGTCCAATGAAAAAGCATATTATTTTATTTTCGATAGGAGCCTCTATTTCCCTCTATTGTATTAGCCAATCTTCTCCTAATATGACTATCCAATCTACCAATAGCTTGGATACGACTATTATTGATAGTGCTATTTATCCTCTAGATACGCTTCTGCCGAAATCAGACTATACCCCTCCCAAAAACAAAACGCTTACTGAAGAACGAGAAAAGCGTAAAAAAGCAAGAGCAAAATACCAACGTGATAAACAAATTCAACCCTAGAGTGCTTTTACATTGCCTCTTTTCAC
>CAYOJF010000151.1:0-9979 GCA_964404215.1 uncultured Aureispira sp.
AGCAAATTCTATTGAGTAAAAAAGAAATAACAATTGGACAAAATAAAACAGAAACTATAACTTTAGAATCTAGTACTAAACAAAAAATGGAACAAATGCTCCATGATATTGAACAAGGTTTTGATTTCGCTAACTGATAATAGTTATGTCTATCACTAAAAAATCTTTGAGATTTGCCCTTCAAGCATTAGGAATAATATTTATATCCAGCTTATTGGTGATTCTATTTTCTACCGCTGCTAACAAGCCTAACAGTACTAATTTAGTTTATGTTATCTTGTATAGTCCAATCTATTACTTGGTATTGGTGTTTTATTTTTTGATTTTACAAAGTATTGTAAATGGTTTGGGGATCAAACAAAATGTATGGACAAAATCTAGTATATCTAGTATGCTATTCATGCTTATCTATCTAATCAACTTTTTTGCAGCGGCTACTGTAGATACTACTTTTTCAATAGTTGCCCTACTCGCCTTTTTCTTTTGTGGGGTTTTAGTTGGTATTCCTTATTCACTGCCTTCGTTTACCAATTCTGCCAGAAAATAAAACTTATGACCACTCCAATGACGATTAAAGCCATACTATTTGTTAGCTTATTATTAGGTACTATAACTGGCAGTTATGCCTGTGCCTGCCAAGAAGAAGCCTATGCCCCGAGTATGAGTGAAAAATTTATGACGGTAAACCATCAAGTGTTTACAGCTAAAGTACTAAAAATCAAAACCGCCAAAAAAACTAAAAAACGACGCTATCCTTTTCTGAAAGTTAGAGTAGAGGTAACTCAAATTTATAATGGCGAACTAAAAAGAAAAAAAGTTTGGATCAAAACAGGTATAAGCCGTATAGCTTGTGGGGTTTCTTTTCGAGAAGGACATGATTATTTCATAGTGGCTCAACAAGATGACTTCAGCAAATACCTATTGACTAGTATTTGTACACCTACCCGATTATTGGCCGTCGCCAAAAAAGAAATCGAATTTATAGAAGCTCAGACAAAATAATGTCTATTAGAGCAATCCTTTTTTCTGATACATTTCTAACCACAGGGTACGTCCTGTTTCCTCTCCTGCAGTTTCCCATTTTTGGAGCCACTCGTGAAGCGAATCGCAATGCTGCCAAAAACAATGTCGCCAATGATTATCTTTGGTTTTGAGGTTTTCGTCCAGTACCCAAACCCCTGCTTGAGGGCTAGAACAATCTAATACAGAATAAATATCAGAGCCCCAATACAAAAAAGGAACAAAATGCTTGGGTAAGTTCCAATCCCAGTCCTTGATTGACTGATTGTGTAGATCTTGATAAGCCTCTAGTATGGTAATTTTTGGTTTTGCTTTATCTTCATAAATACTCAAAAAACCATAATCTGGTCCAAAGTTACCATTACCCAAATGAATATATAATTGTTTGAGTAGCGTCGGCAATTCTAGTTGCAGATTAGTATCTAACAAGGAAAGCTGATGTACCAATTCACTTTTTGCCAATGGTGAAACTGTTTTGCCATACTTCTGAGCCAGTTTGTGTGCCAGATGCTGCTCTACCAATAAACTCTGTGGTTGTTCTATGATTTGAGGTTGATTATTTTTTTTGACAATTCGATAGATTTTTTTATCACTATACCACCCTTGCGTAATTGCATAGTTGACCCATAACTTGAGGTTCTCTAATCGATAGACCTCTTCATCATTACCTTCTATAATAAGATATAATTGTTGTTGCGGATCAATCACATTCACCACCACACATTCCATCATACTCAACCAGGCATAGTTGTTTATTTTCCATTGATAATGTTGTTGTCCGACGGTAATAGTATTATTTGGCATAATTCGATAAAGCTATAAATTGAATTCTCAAAAGTAACGTAAATTTAAAGAAGTTCGTGTGATATTTCATCAAAATATTCCTACATTATGCCCAACATCAAAAATCATAATCATGAACATTCATAATTTATCGGACAAAGATTCCTTAGTAGGTCAATTTCTAACTGAACTACGAGATATTGACATCCAAATGGATAGAATGCGTTTTCGTAAGAACCTTCATAGGATCGGTCAAATCATGGCATACGAAATCAGCAAACACCTTGACTATGGAGATCTAGAGGTGGAAACACAGCTAGGTGTAGCCAATTCAAGAGCCATTGCTATTCAGCCTGTATTGGCTACTATTTTTAGAGCAGGAATCCCAATGCACAATGGCTTCTTGAGCTTTTTTGACCAAGCAGATAATGCTTTTGTTTCGGCTTACAGACGAGAGCATAAAGACGGTAGCTTTGAAATTAAGATAGAATATGTATCCGCACCTGACCTAGAAGGTCGCCCACTGATTATATGTGATCCCATGCTTGCCACAGGTCTTTCTATGACCAATACGCTAGATGCATTGAGAGAATTTGGCGAGCCTTCAGAAATTCATATTGCAACTATACTAGCTTCTTCAGATGGAATAGAACATGTAGAACGTACCTACCCAAATGTACACGTATGGACCGCAGCAATCGATGAAGAATTAACGGCTCGTTCTTATATTGTACCTGGACTAGGTGACGCTGGAGATTTGGCTTATGGAGCCAAGGGTTTAGACGATTAAATAGAAGTTTTTAGTCAAAAATAGGGACTCCCCTAGTTTGTATTTCAAACTAGGGGCTTTTTTATGCCTTTTTGAGTTCTATCATGGTTATTTCGGGATACATCCCTACTCTACCTGCGAAAGCTAAAAAACCAAATCCTGTATTTATAAATAATTTCTGATTCTTTTTTTCGTACCAACCTGCCCAATGTTCATATCTATATTTAATAGGGCTCCATTTAAAACTTGGCAAATTTACCCCCATTTGCAAACCATGTGTATGCCCACTCAAAGTAAGCTGTATTTTTTTGTCATAATCTACTACCTTATCAACCCAATGCGTTGGATCGTGTGATAGGAGTATATTAAACTCCTCTTCCTCACACCCCTGACAAGCTTGTTCTAGATCACCTTCTTTAGGAAAATGATGACTTCTTCCCCAGTTTTCGACTCCTAAAAGTCGAATAGAAGCCGTGTCTTTTTTGATAACTGTATTTTCGTTAAGCATCAAATTAAATCCCATCGTGGCATGATGTGCTTTGATTTGAGCAAAATTTCTATCCTTATGCTCTTGATTGTCAAACATATTTCGTCGAGTCGGATAGTCATGATTACCAAGTATAGAAAACTTTCCATAAGGAGCTTTTAGTCCTTTGAAATCGTCTAAGAATGGTTCAATCTCCTCAGCGTGATTATTCACTAAATCTCCTGTAAATAGAATAATATCTGGTTTTTGAGCTTGAATCATTTGTATACCTTTCCGAACGGCTTCAAAATCATCAAAACTACCGGCATGAATATCTGAAATATGAGCAATTCGGAATCCATCAAAAGCAGTTGGTAAATCGTTAAATACCATGGATTGTTCATTGACCCAAAAATTGTATTTCCCTCGTATGATTCCATCTATAAACGCAACAAATGGAAGTACAATGATAGCCGCACCTACTCGTTTGATCAATTTGCGTCGAGATAAGAAAAAAGCTTCTTTAGCATCTCGATGACGATACCAATGTACTACTCGTTCTCCTATTCCATAAATTTCATCCAATACAAAAAAACCGCCCAATAGCAATTCACAAATAAAAAATGAAACCACTAAACCAAAAGCCATATTTGCCCAAAGAGGAGGATGAATAATTCCATTGGCAAAAGCCGTTTGCGAAGCATAATAGGTAACTCCTACCATCAAAATAGAAAACAATGCTAGTACTATTGTCAGTATTTTGAATAGACGTCGTTCAAACAATCGAAATAACGATCCATAAACATATAGTTTAAGTACTGTCATTATTAATAATGGTATCAAAAATCGACTCATTTGTTTTATTATTATTTTCTTTGTGCAAGAAGTTGTTTAAAGAGTATATTTAGAGGATGTCTAAGATAGCACTTATCCAAAGCATCCTAGTTGCCGAATTGTTGTGTAATAATCCCTTAAATTTTATATAAATGTTTGAATTTCCATCTAAAGAAGTCAGTCGAATTGCTATTAGACTAAAACCTGCTGCAGAGCGAATGGTCAAAAAAGGACATCCTTGGGTTTTTGATCAAGGAATAACCAAACAAAATAAAACAGGGCAAGCTGGTGATCTTGCTATTATATTTGATAATAAAAAAAATAAATTTTTAGCTTGTGGGCTCTATGATCCAGCCTCTCCTATTCGTATCAAAATACTACAAGTTCATCAATCTGCGACCATCAATCAAGAATGGTTTGATCGTAAGATAAAAAAAGCCTATCAAATCCGCCAACCATTACTGGAAACAAACACGAATAGCTATCGGCTTATTTATGGCGAAAACGATGGACTTCCTAGTCTAATAGCTGATGTATATGACTATGTTCTGGTAGTAAAGTTATACGCTGCTATCTGGTTCCCCTACCTTCAAATGCTTTTACCGACACTACTAGAAGTCAGTCAATGCAAAACGATTGTACTGCGGTTGAGTCGCAATTTAGAAAAAGAAGGAAATCAAATGGGATTACAAAACGGGCAAGTTATCCATGGTAACTTAGAGAACGAGGTTATTGTATTCAAAGAGCATGGATTAAATTTTTCGGCTAATGTCATACAAGGGCACAAAACAGGCTATTTTTTAGACCACAGACACAATCGTTTACAAGTAGGACACCTAGCGAAAAACAAAACAATGTTAGATGTCTTTGCTTATGCGGGAGGTTTCTCGGTACACGCTCTTGCCAGAGGTGCCAAATCCGTCACCAGTTTAGATATCAGTGCCAAGGCACTGGCTATGGCAAAAGAGAATGGTCAGCTCAATCCTCACCAAGGGGAACATATTTTATTGCCTGCCGATGCCTTTGAAGGATTGGACAAACTCGTTCAACAGAAAAAAAATTTTGATATTGTAGTAATTGATCCTCCTTCTTTTGCCAAAAAAGAAGAAGAAGTAGATGGAGCTCTTCAAAGCTATTATCGCCTAGCTGTTTTGGGGACTAAACTGGTCAAAAAAGGAGGTTGGCTTATTTTGGCGTCATGTACAGCTCGGATCTCTTCTGATTTATTTTTTGAGACGGTAGAAAAAGCACTCCTTAAGAGTCCTCTTCAATTTGAATCCACCGAAAAAACTTATCATGATACGGATCACCCTATTACCTTTGAGCAAGGTCGTTACCTAAAATGTGGCTACTATCGTTGTCAGTAATGTCATATTTAGGCTCCCACTCCACTCAGTGAGTAGTTAATTGTATTCTGGATTTGTATAACCATTTCCGAATGTCTATATTGGGCAGATTTTATTTCTGTCTCATTCTTTGTCCATTGTGCTCGTGATAGTTCTAGTTAAGATTCAGTGTATAATTATGAGATAAATACAATACTACCTACTACAATAATATGAAATTAATTTATGGCTTTCTCTTCAGTTGCCTATTCTTTGGTATGCCTATACTACAGGCACAGTCCGCAACTGATTATTGGAAAAAAGGCTTCGCTGCTTTTCGTACCAAAAACTATTCTGTTGCGATACAAAACTTCAAAGAATATGATCGGCTCGTTCCTAAAAAGGCAAATGCTCAATTTTTTATAGCCAAATCCTATGATTTATTATACCAATTGGATTCCGCTATTTTTTTCTATGATAAAACACTCCTATATCATAAAAGTATTCATCCAAACAAAGTAGCTATCCAAAAATTAAGTCGGGCATATCTACGTCAAAAAGACTTTATGAATGCTTATCAGACAGCAAAAAAAAGTATCCTAGAAATAGAAACAGATCCTGTTCTAGATCTTGAATTTCAAGATATCTGCTTATGGTCCTATTTAACCAAAAACAGAAATTTGGATATTAACTATCTGACCAAACCCTCCAAACAAATCAGTTATATTGTAAAAACGATAACGGAACAAAAAGTCATTGCCCGCAATCTTATCAGTGAACAGGGGGTTAGTTTTACTCCCAACACTAGACGCAATGTTGGCTTTGCAGAGCGATGGTATGGTTATTTTGATAACCCCGAAGAAGTTATTTCCATTCATTTCGTATTCATAAACAAGGAGTTTATGACAGAAGTAGAAGCTCAGGACCAAAATGCGATGGAGGTCTTTAAAAATACTTCTAACCCTATGTTTGAACGATTGGGAGCTCTCTATGCGATGATGCCTCTAGATAAAAAGAAAATGAGTATTATCATGGAATACACCGACCCAATGATTAGATATTGTGCTTGTAAAGAGATGCGTTCAGATATTCCTAAAAAATACCAAAAGCTGTGTCTAAAAGATGAGAGAGAAATAGTAAAAAAAGCAGTAAAAGCAAATCCTGCTTTCAAATTTGCCTATTAATTTCTCATCCTACCTCTAGGACTACTCCAATAAACTTTTTAGCCTAGAGTTAAATTTCCTTTTTTGTTTTACAAACAAATTGTAATTTTGAGCATTATAAATGCGGAGAAATCAACTCTCTATAAAAGGAACTGGTTTAAAAATTACCAGCTAATCTAAATGAAAGGTCTTTTTTGCCTCAAAAAATTCTACCCATTTGACTTTATATCTAATTATTAATCAAGTTCATCATTAATCCACTCTTACACATGGCACCAAGCCTTTTTTCTGCAAAAGATAGATCTCAGACCATTACTCAATTAGAAACGGAAGAATTTGACCTACTCGTTATCGGTGGTGGTATTACTGGAGCAGGTATCGCCTTAGACGCAACAACCAGAGGTCTAAAAACAGCTCTAATCGAAAAAAAAGATTTTGCTTGGGGTACTTCTAGTCGTTCAACCAAACTGATCCATGGAGGACTTCGCTATCTTAAACAATTCGAATTTGGATTGGTCCACGAAGTTGGGGTAGAACGTGCTATTGTCCATGAAAATGCCCCCCATGTTGTCCTACCCGAAAAAATGCTACTCCCAATTATCGAAAATGGCTCCTTGGGCAAAAAACTCAGTTCGATAGGGCTCTGGGTCTATGATCGTTTGGCTAAAGTAGAAAAAGAAGAGCGTCGTCAGATGATCGAAAAAGAAATAGTTAGCAAACTCGAACCATTGTTGCGTACAGATATACTACTTGGAGGAGGACTCTATTATGAATATCGTACTGATGATGCTCGATTAACTATAGAAAACCTAAAAACAGCGGTATCCAAAGGAGCTGTTGCCATCAATCATACCAGTGCCGTAGACTTCGAATATCGTGAAAATGGTTATGTAAAAGGAGTTATTGCCACAGATCACTTGACAGGAAAAACCATCCAAATAAAAGCTAGGCGTATTGTCAATGCTACCGGGCCTTGGGTGGATACCGTACGAAATAGAGATACAGAAGGAGTCAAAGGGAAAAAACTGCACTTGACTAAAGGGGTTCATATTGTTGTCCCTCATGCTAAACTTCCTCTCCAACAGTCCGTCTACTTTGATGTCAATGGAGATGGGCGTATGTGTTTTGCTATTCCAAGAGGGAAAATCACTTATATAGGCACTACAGATACTACCTATGATGAAAACATCGCCAGCCCTCAAACCACAGCTGAAGATGTGGATTATATACTCTCAGCGACCAATTATATGTTCCCCTCTGCCAATATCAATAGAGAAGATGTTGAATCTAGCTGGGCTGGACTCCGACCATTAATTCATCAAGAAGGTAAATCTCCTTCTGAACTTTCTCGGAAAGATGAGATTTTTTACTCTGAAACTGGTCTCATCTCTATTGCAGGGGGAAAATTAACTGGTTATCGAAAAATGGCAGAACGTGTTGTCAATTTTGTTCTAAAAACAATGCGAAAACAAACCTTCGTCAAATCTAAAACACAAACATTGGTACTTTCAGGAGGCAATTTTGAAGCATCTCCAGAACCAATTACTGCTTTTATTTACAAAACAACAAACGAAGCTAAGCAAATCAGTCTGACGACAGAAGATATAGCAAGTTTAGTTTATAAATATGGGACCAATACACAGTATATCATAGACAAAGCTTATGAACTCTATACGGTCTACAAGAATCCTCAAGAGCGTATACAAGTAGCAGAATTGTGGTATAGTATACACTATGAAATGACAACAACCTTATCCGACTACTTGATTCGCCGTACAGGTAGACTTTATTTTGAACGTCCAAGCTTAGAACAGTGGTATTCCTTCCTAGCGGATGTGATGGCTGAAGAGCTAGGTTGGTCTACAGAACGTAAAATGCAAGAAATACAAGATTTCGAGAAAGAATATCAAGCCGTCATTAGCTTCAAAAACTAAGAACTTGATTTGGTCGTAGAGCGTGTTTGAAATCAATATTCAAGCACGCTTTTTATTTCCTATTTCCGAAAAATAGGAAAATTAAAACGATCCCCAATAGGATTCGCAATAGCCATTTGTAAGCAAAAGTACTCCCTGAATGATAATTACCTACCCGCTTCAATGCTATAGATTCGAGTGCATAATAGCCCGACAATAAGACATATTTGCCTCTGTGAGGCGAGTACTCTCCTACCTCTTGATAGATGCCATGTAATCCAAAAGACTGATCTGTTAAGCTATCCTCTTTACTAGTGATGGCATTGATGGATATTTTTATATCCCCCAAAACAGGATTATTCCTATCTGCTCCATAATAATAAATGCCTTTGCGACTAGCAATACTATCTTGATAAAGCTGTTTACCTCCTATTTCTTGAGGAGGACTAGATAAATAAACAGGTTTATAAACATCTTTTGAATATCTCAAAGCGTGCTCAATAGCGGTCTGATCTAATGCCAAACTGTCTCTAAAAATAAAACCTGCTCCTGTTATTTTTGTACTTTCGTAAGGCAGTGACCACTCTTTATAGTTTTGATTGGGGTGGCCTTCCTCACTGTCCCAGCCTATCTGCCAATTCCATTCATGACTATCATTCTCAATAAATAATAACTTATGTTTACAGTTAGTCAATTTATTATTTCGCTTACAAATTTTACAATCCTGTAACACAGATACTTTTATATCAATCGCTAGTGCTTCCACATCCATTTCTACCAAATAGGGTATTACTGCTGGTTCAGTTGCTCTAAGCGTTCCCCTCGTGATATAATTACCTGCTTGATTGATTGGAGCCTCTTGATCTATGTAAACAATACCTGCTTCCTCTGCTAACTGATTAGATTCTTTTGTATTAAAATACAATTCTCCGATTAGCCAGACGATTCCGATTATCACTAATACCTTTCCCATGAGGTATTATTCTACTATTTCTAATAATGTTCTGAAGGCAACAAATTTATCAGCGTATTTATCCACTACCTCTTTTTGCAATCTAGGGGCATGTTTTGCCGTATAGAGTTGTAGGGTTTTCATATCAGGGCAATGATACTGTGTCGCATAGGTTATACCATCTGACTCATCTTGCAATAGTACTCTTGCCATTTGGTAGGACTCAAACAATCCTGTATTCATTACATCAGGAATATGGACCTCTTTCATCCATTGAAGCCACTCGTCGTGTACCTCATTATTAATTTTTACAGTTACATTATATACGATCATAGTCAATATGGTTTTTGTTTGATCTAAAATATTATCTCAATAATACTGCAATAATCTAAAATGAAAACATACTTTGGGGTGTTTTTTGTTAAAAAAAGTTAAACCAACTCGCTCTTTGATTACAATTTTGATAAATGGTACAAAAATATACTTAATTTAAAGTAAGAGTAAGTAGGTAGACTTATTAAACACCCCTTCTTGAATTCTTATCTTATTATAGACACTATTCTAATCTAATTAATCATATGAAATTTAATAAAAAAAATATCCTGGGAGTCGCTGCCGCCTGCGTGGCTTTAGTAGCATTTCAGCCCAATACCCCAGACCCAGAATACCCCAATAAAGAATCTTTATTGATGGATGTTGTGGTTCAAAGTTTAGAGTTCAATCATTATGCCCCCGCTAAGTTCAACGATGAACT
>CAYOJF010000152.1:0-2930 GCA_964404215.1 uncultured Aureispira sp.
TGCTAAAAAACTAGACAAGATCTCTAATGTTGCATTTATTTATTGAATCCACCTGTTTAAATATAGGACAAAAAATATTTTTCATTAATAAAACAACTCTAGATAGTCTGTTTGCTTTCAAAGTTGTAGCGATCAAATTTACGGATTCACTTGATGATTTTCCAACTTACTAGTTCAAACTCACTTAGCATTGCAGACAAATTGTGTTAAGAAGTCATAATGGAATGATTGTCAAGCCATGGAAGACTTTTTAAACACTTCAATATTAGAATATCAATCCATTTCATTCGTTCCCCTCTAAAACCAACTTTACTTCTCTATCACTATTTTCGTGTTTACAATAAATGGTGCACACTCCATCAATTTTATTGAAACCTACTCAACTATGAATAAGAAAAAAATTTTACCAGCCATTGTTATTCTATTAGTCCTTGCTCAATTTTTCCAAATTGAAAAAGGACCATTTGAAATCCGTAAAGAAGATACTTTTGCTACACTACAACAACCTACTCCTGATGTTCAAGCTGCCCTAGAAGCTGCTTGCTATGATTGTCATTCTTATCAAACTAAATACCCTTGGTACACTTATGTAGCTCCTGTATCTTGGTGGATTAGTGGACATATCAAAAATGGGCGTAAAGCAATGAATTTCTCTACTTGGGGCGATTACTCTATTGATGATCAAAAGCATCTACTATATGAATGCAAAGAAGAAATCAGCGAAGGTCATATGCCCCCCAAAGGCTATGTTAGAATGCATGGAGAAGCAGACCTAGACCAAAAAACACAAACCGCTCTAATCAGCTGGTTGGAACAAAATAGTAAATAATATCCTCTCTAACAGTTATCTAAAAGACGTAACACAAGCTTAAATGGTTGGTAACAGCATCGATTCTCAACAAGAAACAATTTATCAGATTGCCTTAAGGCTTGTTCCCAGAGTTGGCAATATTCAAGTGGCAGAACTGCTGCAACATGTAGGTTCTGCTCAAACTATTTTTGAGACAAAAGATAGCAAAACACTAGGCTCTTGGGGAATAAAACCAGCAGCAGCTAAAGCTATTCTTGAAAAAAACACCCTACAAAGAGCAGAAGAAGAATGGGAGTTTTGTCAAAAATTTGGTATTAATATTTTAACTAAAAACCATCCTGACTACCCCAAAAGACTCAAAAACTGTCATGATGCTCCTTGTGTCCTTTTTTTCAAGGGTAAAGCGAATCTCAATGCCGCCAAAATAGTTTCTATTGTTGGGACTCGTAAACCAACAGAACAAGGACGTATCTTTTGCGAACGTCTAATAGAAGATTTAGCGGCTTTCAATATTCTCTACGTCAGTGGGCTTGCTTATGGTATTGACATCACTGCTCACAAAAAATGCACGGCGAACAATGTACCCAATATAGGAGTCGTTGCTCATGGGTTAGATACTATTTATCCTCCTAAGCACAAAAATACGGCTCAACAAATGGTAAATAATGGAGGTATTCTAACAGAATTTGTCTCTAAAACAGCTCCTCTAGGCAAACATTTCCCTATGCGAAATAGAATCATTGCCGGAATGGCTGATGCGGTAGTAGTGGTAGAAACAGCTGCCAGAGGGGGCTCTATGATTACGGCTCATTATGCCAATGAATTCAATAAAGATGTTTTTGCAGTACCTGGACGTATCAATGACACCTACTCTAAAGGCTGTAATCATCTCATCAAAACTCACCGTGCTTCGCTCATCCAATCAGCAGAAGATATTGCTTATATAATGAATTGGCAAAAGCAGAAAAAAGGAGTTCAGAAGCAGCTATTTACTGAATTAAACAAAGAAGAGCAGATCCTAGTTAATTTACTAGTCGGTGAAGAGGGGTTACATCTAGATAGCATTATTCAAAAAACACAAATTAGTACCAGCAAAATAGCGGCAGCATTACTAGAATTAGAATTCAAAGGAGTACTCCGAGCATTGCCTGGTAAACGTTTCAGACTGATTTAATCAATATAATGAAAATAGGACTACTGTCAGATACACACAGCCGTTTAGAGCAAGGTATTTTTGACCATTTTGCAGACTGTGACCAGATTTGGCATGCAGGAGACATCGGTAATATAGAAACAGCAGATACGCTAGAAGCCTTCAAGCCCTTTAGAGCTGTTTATGGCAATATAGATGGGCATGAACTGAGAGCCCGCTACCCCAAAGAGTTACACTTTACTTGTGGGGGAATTACGATCTATATGGTACACATAGGAGGTTATCCTGGACGATACCCTACTTGGCTAAAAAAGAAATTAGCTTATCTCCGCCCTACCCTATTCATTTGTGGTCATTCTCATATCTTAAAAGTTATGTATGACCAAGAGTTAAAAATTCTACACATGAATCCTGGTGCTTGTGGCACCCATGGTATTCATCAATTCAAAACACTCCTTCGTTTTTCTATTATCAATAAACAAATCAAAAATGTAGAGGTAGTAGAACTAGGAAAACGAGGTACAATTATGTAATTCACATTTATTCATTTATACTAACATCTATACTATGAAGACAAGTATTAATTTATTTCTATTTGCAACGGCTCTATTATTATTTAGTTGTGGTAATCAACAACCAGAAGTCGATGAAACATTAAAACAAGAAATCATCCAAATTGACTCTGCTAATCAGGTCTTGGAATCTACTGCCAATGAAATAGAAGAAGCTAATGAAGAAGTCAAAAATTTAATTGAAGATTTAGACAACTTGTAAAATTATTTTCAATCATTATAGACAATATTCCTAATAAAAGGGATTATCTATGCTAATACAATAAAATATGAAAAAACTAATAATAACGTTCTTGACACTAGCATCTATAAGTCTAGTTAATAATGCTTATGGTCAACAAATAAATGTAGATCAAGCTAACGAAATGAAAGCTAAAGGTAAGAAAAAAGGTAA
>CAYOJF010000152.1:3030-9930 GCA_964404215.1 uncultured Aureispira sp.
GGACAAAGCCGACGAAATGAAAGCCAAAGGCAAGGACAAAGCCGACGAAATGAAAGCCAAAGGCAAGGACAAAGCCGACGAAATGAAAAACGAAGGCAAGGACAAAGCCGATGAAATGAAAAACGAAGGCGAGGACAAAGCCGATGAAATGAAAAACGAAGGCGAGAACAAAGCTGATGAAATAAAAAACAAAGGTAAAGCCTATGGAAAAAATAAAAGAGACCTAAAAGGTAAAGACTTTGGACAAGCTCGTGCTACTGAAGCTAAAGCAGCCAAAAAACAAAAGAAAGAAAGAATAAAAACAGATATAGAAGAAGGGCAAAAAACAGTTCTAACTGCCACTGAAAAAATCAAAGCAGCTAAGAGTAGAATTGAAATTCAAAAGGACGCTAAAGAGATTACAGAAGAGGAATACCTAGAGAAAAAAGCAAAAATTGAAGCGGTAGAACAAAAGACCAAAGCTCTTCAAGAAAAAATTAAACTTGGTGAAGAAAGAATTTCTGAATAAAATATTAGATATCATCTATATCTCATTCACATAGAAACATTCGTACACCTATAAAAAGAGCTGTCTAGTCTTATTGACTAGACAGCTCTTTTTTTGATATTACCCATTGATACAACGACTCTAAAGTAGCTCTATTTTTCACTCTGACGAACAAGAATAAAAAAATACCGTCTAAAAGAAATATCTTTTAGACGGTATAATATATCTACCATTAAAATGGTTAGATTATTTTTTGAATACTTTATCTTCCCAATTCCAGTTAAGCTTACGCTTGATACCTTTTTGGTCAGCACCCAATCTTTTAGTAAATTGCTTCTCTTTAATACGAGCACTTTTACCAGACAATTCGCGTAGGTAGTACAAACGAGCACGACGAACAGCACCTTTCTTAAGGTTTTTGATGTCTGCAATAAATGGAGAGTTGAATGGAAATACACGCTCTACACCTACACCGTTTGAAATTTTACGTACAGTGAAAGTTTTAGAAGTTCCAGATCCTTTAATTTGGATAACATCTCCACGGAAAACCTGGATACGTTCTTTATCTCCCTCTCTAATCTTGTAACTTACTGATACGGTGTCTCCAGACTTGAAAAAATCAAAGTTAGAGATATCTTGAGCCGTTTGTTGTTCTACGAAATTGATAATATCGTTCATGATTCTATATTTTTAGCTTGCTATTTTCTTGATTCACTTTATATCAAAAGCGATTGCAAAGATAATATTTTATTTCTTTTATTTGCAATAAAAATGGAGAAGTTGCACAAAAAACTAAAAAAAGTACTAGACACCCCTTTCTACCGCTATTCTATCCACAAATATACAAAAAAGTGGGAACTTTTCTGACAAAAGTCCCCACTCTCTAAGTAAGTATTTCCTAATAATATCTTTCTCAGATATTACTTATTTTCATTATCTACTTCCTCAAACTCTACATCTGTTACATCATCTGTATCAGAATCAGAACCAGCATCATTCGCTCCTGCATTAGGATCTTGATACTGTTGTTGCTGTTGTTGAGCATTAGGATCTCCTTGCATGTTTTGTGTTACTTCTGCCCAAGCAGTGTTAACCGCTTCGATTTCTCTCGTGATGGCATCTACATCTTGACGCTGATGAGCTTCTTTTAGTTTAGCTACAGCTGCTTCGATTTTTTCTTTTGCTTCTGCTGGTATTTTATCTCCGTACTCCGTCAATTGTTTTTCTGTCTGGAATACTACGCTATCTGCTTCGTTGATTTTATCAATCTTCTCACGAGCCTCCTGATCAGCTTCTGCATTTTCTTCTGCTTCTTGCTTCATTCTTGCGATTTCGTCATCAGATAGTCCTGTTGAAGCCTCAATGCGAATAGATTGTTGCTTACCAGTTGTCAATTCTTTAGCAGATACACTCAAGATACCATTCGCATCAATATCAAACTTCACTTCAATTTTTGGCTCACTCCTACGCATTGGAGGAATTCCATCCAAGTTGAAACGACCGATTGTACGGTTCTGTGCCGCTAGCTGACGTTCTCCCTGTAGGACATGAATATCTACAGAAGGTTGATTATCTTGAGCTGTAGAGAATACTTGTGATTTGCTAGTAGGAATAGTGGTATTTGCCTCAATCAATTTTGAGAATACTCCTCCCATTGTTTCAATACCTAATGATAATGGAGTAACATCCAATAACAAGACATCTTTCACATCTCCTGTCAAGATACCACCTTGGATAGAAGCACCTAATGCTACTACTTCATCAGGGTTTACAGAACGATTAAGTTTTTTATTGAAAAATTTCTCTACTGCCTCCTGTACCGCAGGAATACGAGTAGAACCACCTACCATAATCACTTCGTCAATTTCACCTATGTCCATTCCTGCATCTTTCAATGCTGCTTTACATGGCTCAATAGTACGTCTTACCAAGTCATCTGTCAACTGCTCAAATTTGGCACGAGTCAAAGAACGTACTAAGTGTTTTGCTCCTGAAGGACCAAATGAGATATAAGGTAAATTAATGTCTGAACTATTAGCAGAAGATAATTCAATCTTTGCTTTTTCAGCAGCATCTTTTAGACGCTGTAGTGCTTCTGCATTATCCTTTAGATCAATCCCTTCTTGCTCTTTGAACTCCGCAATCAACCATTTCGTAATAGCACTATCAAAGTCATCTCCACCTAAGTGTGTATCTCCGTTAGTAGATTTTACTTCGAATACTCCTCCTCCTAGCTCTAGGATAGAAACATCAAATGTACCTCCACCCAAATCATATACTACGATTTTTTTGTCTTGGTCTGCTTTATCTAATCCATAAGCCAATGCTGCTGCTGTTGGCTCATTAATAATTCTTCTAATTTTCAATCCAGCAATTTCGCCTGCCTCTTTAGTAGCTTGACGCTGGGAGTCATTGAAATAAGCTGGTACTGTTACTACTGCTTCCGTCACCTCTTGTCCTAGGTAGTCTTCTGCTGTTTTTTTCATTTGCTGCAATACCATTGCAGAAATTTCCTGTGCAGTATATTCTCTATCGTCAATTTTGACACGAACAGTATCGTTATTACCTTTTATTACTTTGTAAGGCATTTCTCCTGCTTCTTGGGCTACTTCACTGTAGCGTACTCCCATAAAGCGCTTGATTGACATAATCGTACGCAATGGGTTGGTGATTGCTTGACGTTTTGCCGAATCTCCAATTTTACGTTCTCCATTATCTAAAAACCCTATAATAGATGGCGTGGTTCTTTTCCCCTCATTGTTAGTAATTACTACAGGTTCATTACCTTCCATTACAGCTACACAAGAGTTGGTCGTTCCTAAATCAATTCCGATGATTTTGCTCATAACTACTGTATCTTATTTATTATTTATAATTTAATTTCTAATGATTTCTGACTTATTATCTGTTGTCAGTTGTTTACCAGTAATCAATAGCCGTACCATTCCAAAAAAATCTAAAAAAGTACCTTTTCGGCTGTAAAAATGTCATTTCAGGTCTTTTCTAATGTACTTTTTGTCATCACTAAGCTAAGCTAAACGACAAAATGGCGACAAGATTTAGAAAATCAATACATGAAGATGACAACTAATAACTTGTACTTTGAAAATATCAATGTTTAAAATTCGTTTTTAAATTGATCTAAATGTTTCAACTATACACTTCCCCCCTTAATCACAAAAAGCATGAGTTTTCATAAAAAACTAACAATCAATACTTTAAAATCAAAAAAAGCCCATAACTGTACATTTTGAGTACTATATGAATAATTTACTAAGAAGAGGAAATATAATTTGGTATTCTATTCGCCTAAGTTTGCCTTATTATCAAATATTTTAATTTAAAAACAATGCAAACAACTACTTCTATTCATTTCAGGCAACTGATATCATTCATCTTCTTTTTTTTCATCTCTAATCAGTTTGCTTTTGCAACTCATGCTGTGGGTGCAGATTTGACTTATCAATGTTTAGGTAATAATACCTACGAAATTTCACTGCGGTTTTATAGAGATTGTAGTGGTACTGCTGCCCCTACTAATCCTAGTATATCTATTGTAGGGGACAATGGCTGTTCGTCAGTTACTTCCTCCTTGACACTCAGTCAAATAGCATTTCAAGAAGTGTCACAAGTCTGTGCTGGAACACAAACGACTTGCTCAGGAGGAGCCACCCAAGGTACAAATGAATACCTTTATAGAGGGCAGGTAATTTTGCCGAGTGGCTGCGACAGCTATACCCTAAGCTATCAACTATCAGCAAGAAATAATGCTATAACAAACCTTGTCAATCCTGGCAATGCAGATATTTATGTTGAAACGATTATTAACACAGTACTAGCTCCTTGTAATAATTCACCACAGTTCAATAACCTTCCCGTATTATATGGCTGCCCTAATCAATCTATTCAATTCAACCATGGTTCTTTTGATGCAGATGGTGATTCATTAAGTTATAGTCTCATTAATCCTAGACAAGCAGGAGGAGCAAATATTCCATTTGCCAGTGGTTTGAGCCCTACTACACCACTTAACTTGGCTTCAGGTACTACTTTTCAGTTTAATTCTGCTAATGGGCAGATGTCATTTACTCCTCAAGCTAATGCAGGTCAAGTAGCGGTTATCTCTGTCTTGATAGAAGAATATAGAAATGGTCAGAAAATTGGTTCAATGATAAGAGATTTGCAAATGATTATCTTGAATAATTGTAATAGTACTGCACCTACCGTTGGAGCTATTACTCCCAGTTCTGGTACTGTTACAAATAATATCATTACTTACTGTGGTGGTCCATCATTAAGCATTAATTTTAGCATATCTGACCCAGACATTACAGACGTCCTGACGGCTACCAGTGACATTAGTTCCGTTATATCAGGTGCAACAGTATCCATTGTGGGAACTAACCCTATTACAGTCCAACTTAATATCCCTACGTCAGGTTTACCAACAGGAAATTATCCTTTTACGATTACAGTAAGTGATGGAGGATGTCCTATTCCTAATGTTCAGATTATTGGCTATAATTTACGAGTCAATAATACACCTCCTAATGTTAGTATCAATGCTAGTAATAGCATTATTTGTGCAGGAGATCCTATTACATTGAATGCAACAGGAGCCACTACTTACAACTGGGACAATGGAGTAAATAATGGTATTTCATTTAATCCAAATTTCAGCAATACTTATACTGTAATAGGTACAACTAATGGGTGTAGCGATACTACAAGTATTAATATTACCGTCAATCCAAGCCCAACTGTTCAAATTAGTGCGAGTAGTAATAGTATTTGTATTGGAGATCAATTAACATTAAATGTGAATGGTAATGCGACAAACTACGTTTGGAATAATGGTGTAGTTGGGGGTACTCCTTTTTCTCCAACTGTTACGACTACATATACTGTTACGGGTACTGGTGCTAATGGATGTACTAATTCTAATCAAATTACAATACCTGTCAATGCACTACCTAATGTAACTGCTAATGCAACAAAAACAACGATCTGTCAGGGTGAACAAGTAACCTTATCTGGAGGTAATGCAGCAAGTTATACTTGGGACAATGGGGTGATTAATCAAGTAGCTTTCTCTCCATCTAGTAGTGCCACCTATAATGTAACAGGAACCGATCTAAATGGATGTACCAATACGAGTCAAATTAGTATAACCTATTCTAATGTCCCAGCTCCTATTGCTTCTATTGCCAGCCCTACTACTCAAATTTGTCAAGGCAATAATACAACTCTGACAGGTAGTGTTAATACTGGAATAGGAGAATCAATTATGTGGTATAGAAATGGAAATCTAATTAATGGGGCTACTTCTCCCAATTATACGGTCAACCAAGGAGGTACTTATTCCAATATAGTGACCAATAGTAGTTTTTGTACCGCTATTTCTAATGACATAACCATCAGCACCTCTACTATTCCCAACGCCCCTAGTACTATAGCAGGTTTCACCAATCTTTGTTTTGGAGAGCGAGAAGATTATTCTATATCTGCTGTAAGTGGTGCTACTTCTTACATTTGGAGTATCAGTCCTAGCAATGCAGCTTCTATTAGCACAGGTCAAGGCTCAAGATCTGTTAAAGTCAATAGTACTAATGTTGATTTTCAGTTGAGTGTAGTTGCTGTCAACGATTGTGGTTCTAGTAATCCTTCTAGCAAAAATGTAGATTTAAATAATGGAATCAGTTGTAATGATATATCTTTTGCTGCTAGTAATACGGCTATTTGTGAAGGAGAAAGTATAATTTTTTCTAATTATACCGATCCAAACACTGTTATAGGTCTAACACCTAGTTGGGATTTTGGAGCAGGTGCTTCTCCTGCTAGTGCTACTGGTAATGGTCCACATACTGTAACATACAACACATCAGGTTTAAAAACTGTATCGTTAAACTATATAGATGTTTTTGGCAATTCATTCAACAGCAACACCTATACTGATTATGTCAATGTAACTGCTGCCGCAAACTGTAGTGGTGTAGGGGTCATAACAATCGGAGAGCAAAGCAATATTGAATATTATCCAAATCCTACTACTGACGATCTATTTATCAATCTTGAAAATCCGATGAGTGGAATAGTCGAAATAGTAAGTATTCAAGGTATTACCTTAAATACTATCGAAATAACAGAAAGGCAAGAACTACAAGTTTCTCTAAGAAACTACCCGGCTGGCATCTACTATATTGTTATCAAAACAGAAAAAAGTAAATATATTCTAAAGGGAATCAAAATAGATTAATTGTTATGAATGAATGAATTAGTCGTAGTAAATAAGTATCTTTTTGAGCCTAATCTCTTTGAATACTCAACTTAGAGCATGTTTAAGAATTAACTTCAAGCTGCAAATGTTTGATTTAGAATTCAATTACACCTTTTTTGAGTCATGATAGCCCCCA
>CAYOJF010000153.1:0-1804 GCA_964404215.1 uncultured Aureispira sp.
ATTCATTTTCGCCCAAATCCTTGATTTGGAAGAACTTAATTCTTAAACATGCTCTAAGCATAAGGTTGGATATAGTAAACTATATCCGACCTTATATTTTCATTCTATGAAAATTCAGATTGATATTACTAAAAAAATAATGCCTCATAATGGGATTTAAGGTAACCATTATTACTTTGAGTCCTGTTGTTCTAACCACTGTAACACAACTGATACTAGACTTCCGAAATTAGGATTAGTATCGCAGACTTCAAAAAATATTTTTTCGACGTTCGGTATCAGTTCTCGATCTTCTATCAAAGGACTAAAATCAAAAACACCTTCTTTAGTTTTCAATTGATTCGCATCAAGTATATTACCATAATAATATATAAATCTAATGAGTGCCTTTATTGTCGTTTCTTTTTTCGCATACCATAATGATATCAAGGCATCGGTATCTAAAAAATAAGCATAAACTTCTAACTCCCGTACTTCAACCTTTTCTTCACTAAGGTATAGCAACCAGTCTTCTTGAATAAATTCTCGCAAAACATCAATCTCCGTTTTCTTCCAGTTCTGCCATGATGCATAGTCTAGTTTACGCCTAATATCATCTAAATCAAACCAAGATTCACTCTTTCGTTTATAATGCAGTTCCAATATACGAGGAAGATAATATTGATAATGTCTAACATCCCCCCAAGTAGAAATTGCACTCCCATGATAAACCCCTAATGCCTCTACATCTACCGTTTGTAAAGAAGTAGATACCATCTTTTGTATATCTTCTTCTTGGATACACCCACAGTCACAATAATGCATATCTGCTAATGTGTATACTCCAAACGTTTGATATAATTTTTCAATAATAGTCATACTATTCTTTTACAAAAAAATTCTTCAATTCTTTTATACTAAAGTTTGTAGCGGAATGTTTTTTAGAAATTTCTTTTGCTTGTTTACAATTTCCCTTTTCATCAAGCTCTAGCTCAATTTCATTAGTACAAATGTGGCAACCTGTTATAATATTGATAGTAGCCTTAATTTTATTAGAAAACACCTCTAACCCTAGCCCTTCTATTAAGAGACTTTTGTTATTAGGCTCATACTGCCATTGTTTCTGAAGTGTGTTATCATACTCCATAATAGTCATTGCATTTTGATTTCGAATCCAATAATCATCATAGTAATCGAAATTATGGCATAACAAAACGATGTTACCCTCTTTACTAGCAAACTGTACAACATCCCAATCATCAAGTGACTCATATTGAATAACCTGCCCTTCATTAGTTTCTAATAAAATACTAAAACGTCTTGCATTTGTATAAGTTTTTCGCTGTTTGAGTAAGTATAGATCTTCTGTAATTTTTTCTACCTCATACAACTTGGATGGAATAGCTAAACAATGGGTCTCCATTCCAATCAAATCCATAAAATTATTGTCTCGTATTTTTCCTGTCTTTACATCCAGCAACTTATCGCCTAAAATTTTATCAAGGTCATTCTCTCCTACTGTCTGTTCCTTGGTAGAAGGTGAACACTGAGCTAAAACAAGCACCATCAAAACCAATAATATCCATTGATATTTCATACAAATCTAATTACTTCCAATAAGAATAAGCCGAAGAAAAATGATGCTCACGATCAATAGCATTAAATCCTATACTATCTCCTGTTTGCATATAACTTATCATACAGAGTATAAATTTATCAAAACTAGTAAACCAATTTTTATTAGAAATACATGCCAAACCTGTTAATTTTTTATCCGATAACTCATACAATTTAATTGGAGGGTCCTTCTCATCTTTTCGCATAT
>CAYOJF010000153.1:1904-9898 GCA_964404215.1 uncultured Aureispira sp.
TTGGTACATTCCAAAAGGAATCATTTTATGCTCTATCATTCTAGATGAAGTAGCCTGTTCAAAAAAATACTGTTCTAACCCTTTGAGTTTCCTTTTTTTGAAAAAGAAAGATAATTTTGCCTCTTGATTACCTACTAATTGAATCCCACCCAAATCAAAATGATCTTCTATAGCATAACATAACTTATAAAATGATTTAAATGAGACAGGTATTTTCATTCCTATCTTTTGTTCTAAATATTCAAAATCTTTTTCATCAATATTGGTTGATTTTAATACTTCTCTCCAATAGTTTTCTTCTGTAAAACCATATTGTTCAGATTCTATCTCGAGATATAGTTCTTTCATTTGGGTATAGAATACTTCATAAAAGAGTTTATATTGTTTCATAGTTATTATTTCTCAACTAATCCAAAGATTCCACTTTTTAGCAATTTTCCAATTATATTCTTCATCTAATCTAAAATAATATACATCTTTAGTACCGATTGTATAATGACAAAATTTTTCTATAATTATTACAACCTCATCTCTTGACTCATTAAAAATGGGAGCACTCAATGAAATAACACATCCAAAATTCGATTTTTTGAATTTATCCCAATTAAAGGTAGTATTCTTGATCTTCCAGTTATCATATTTATTAAGGGTTTGATGATACTGTAATTGATATATAGACCATTTTTTATCTTTAGAATAAGCTACCTGCCTTTCTACACCTAAAGAATCTTTACTCTGATAAAGAACCTTAGGATATAAATCATTTTCTATGAGCTGCATTTTTAATATTGTATTAGAACTCTGGCTCATCATTATATATTTAATATAATCCAATTCGAAATTGATTAATTCCTCATTCAATATATCACTAGTGTCAATTAGCTTAGCTTCCCATATAAAATTATAACTTATAGAATCACTATATATTTCATAAGGATTTACAACATCAAATGTGTCATTTTGATTTACTCTAGACGTAACACTATTCTCACAACTACAACAAATTGATACAATAAATACTCCTACTAGTCCTAAATAAATTATTACAAACAATGCCTTCATTTCTAAGTATAAATTCATATTAAATTTTATTACATTGCCCCCTAAGCATAGTTTCCAATTCATTCAGAGCTAGGTGATAGTTTGTTCTATCAAAAACGATGGGAGGCATAGTGTACCTATCTTCCGGCATGATTTCAGACCAACCATCACTCCATATAAAGTCCGACCAAATAATACAATCTTGTTCTTCTTTTATTTGCATCATGACTGCTCCACAAGCTTCATTTCCACACTCAGGACAGACATAAATAGAAATGTAACCATTTTCTGTCCTTGAAAAGGTACTTCTCAAAAAATTAAGTTCCGATAAACCAAAGTTATATTCTCCTTTCCATCCAAACTTTCCTACTGTATCACAAGTCTCTCCCAGCAATGTCGCTAAGGATACCCCATCAATCAAAAAGTCAATATATGTCCGATCTTCTGAAACCAAACCAGTACTTTTCTTTAAGAGTCTTCTAGTGAAACTCAGTGTAGACTTTTCATATAGTATATTTTCATTTTTCATACCGTCCAGACTTTGATAACAGCTCTATTCTAAGTATTAGTTTGAACATCATCCCAATTTCTATTTTCATGATGCGTCAACCAATTGAGAGCATAGTGTCGTTCATAAATAATACTCGGATTTATATTTCCTGAAGGGGCTTCTCCTTTAAGTCTAGCCTCGACGCAAGCCCAATTCATACGATAAACCCGATCAAGTTGGTCTAAGATAACTTTAGTTGGTTTCAAGTTAGCAGTAGCTTCAAATTCAGACCTAGAAGGCTTCAGTATTTGCTCTATGAGTTGCTGAACGGGGCAAATGTCTTTAGGATAAATCAAGTCATCCGTTTTCTCTAATGCCCAAAGCAGCACATACAAACTCTCATACCTCCATGTTGCATAAGCTCGTTCTTGGTCGCTTAGTTCCTTTGTCGACTGAATATAACGTTCTTGAGGAGTGAGTTCTGTTATCTGTTTTGCCTTTATGATTTCCTCTAGCTGTTCTGGGGGTACCTTATCTCCTTTTCCTGCTGTTACCAAAAGTGCATAAACACGATTGACTATTTCGTCTACTGATCGTAGGCTTACCTCTTCTTCCGATACCACACTAGGCAAATTAGGATTAATGTGGACTCCCTGTGCTGTCAACCATCGTTCTGAGGCTTCTTTTCTAGCTAATTGTTCCTCATTCTGATACTCAATGGGTTTATCATAATATTTCGATTCAATGATAACGTCTAGGCTTTCAATACGACAATTCCCTTCTTGATCTAGAATTAAATCAAAATTTTTATCTGCAAAGTATTGCGTTTCTGATTGATTAAAAAGTGGATTAGGGGAAGTAAAAATAAAGGCGTCTAATTCGCTGGTCATTTTTTTTAATACAGCCTCAAATTCGTTTGTAAACAAAGGTGAAGCTGTAAATGCTATTTCAGAATTAGTTGACATTACCTTTTGTAAAAACTTATCTCTAACCCCTTCATTTTGGGCAGGTATTGAGCGTATAAACTGAACCATACCTGCTAAGTTTTTAGTCAACTCACAGGGTGTTTCCGCCAATTGATACGATGGATACTGTCGCTCTCTATAATTAACTTTAAGCACTTTTTTCTTTCTCAAGAATCCACTTTTAACGGTAATAACCAATATCCTATTTTCTCCTTGATTGGCTATTTCTATTTTTGCGTGAGGTAGCATTTTTTTGATAGTAGCAACAAGCTGATCAAAAGCCAAATAATGACTATAAAGCGTACAATTTTCCATAAAATTAATAAAATGAGGTCATTTGAATTTTAAATATGCTCTTAAAATATACATGTCCTCAAAATAAACATTAGTCCTTAAAGCATAAGAATTATTCTAAATTAATTCGTGTGCTGATATAAAGATTGTCCCCAATTAACTCCTACTTTATCCATCTATTTGTCCAATGTTTATTATTTTTAAATAAGTATTCACTGAAAAAATATCTTTTCAACTTCCCAATAGGAATGAAATTCATCCCAACGGAAACGGTTGTTAGAAGAACTCATTTTGGGTTGACTATAATCTTTATTCTATTCCCTTTTTTATCATTATTATGTTATTCAAAATTATTATTTTTTTGAGCTGTTCTTTATCCTTATTGAGTTGCAAAAGAACCACCAACGTCCCCTGCACCATCAGTAATGCTAATCTACTTACCTATCCCAAAATAGATTCTTTTGAATATGACTACAGCACAAGCATCCCTATAGACATCAACAATGATAATATCAATGACTTTGAATGTATAGCAGGACAAGCTGGCAATAGGATTAGCAAACTAATTGTTCCGATTGATTCTGCTAATCAAATTACGGCAAATCCACTCTTATTAGGAGATTCCATTCATAGTCAGCTTGCCTTCGTCCATAAATTTGACTTCAATGGATTAGGTACTGGTGGTAATGCCTACTTGCTAAATCATTATTTTGGAGTACGAGTTAAAGTCAAGCAGTGTATGCATTATGGTTGGATCAAATTTTCATCTAAGACTCCTGGTGGAATGGCAAGCAATACGCCCGTTTACTATTCTAATCTGAGTCTACAAATACACCAAACAGCTTTTGACAAAGGTCGACAACCAATACTTGTGATTCAATAAAATAGCACTGTTATAGATTCTTTTGAATATTACATAAAAATATTTTTGTACCTCATAATCTACCTATCACTAGCATAAGGAACTAATATAGTCCTCCAAAGAGTTATTCTTAATATTACCTCCTTATAAAACAATCCTATGGCAACTATTATAGAAATAATAAAAACTCAAAAACGATACATTCTAATTGGTAGTGGATTCGGCAGCTACCAATCTAAAAAACCTCATCTTTTTTTTGGCAATTTAGCTGCTGAAACTGACAAAGGTACTGTCAGAGTTATTTATGTATCTGACGAAAATGGCAAAATTCATGCTATAAGCCCTAAATTTGCACGGGTGGTTTCTATAGATGGACAATCTCCAGCTGATATTCTTTCCAATACACTATAACCTACCTTAGATCCAGTAAAACCAAATTCCATGTTTGATAAAATCATCCCTTCTCGCAAGAAATATAAATTTAGAGCCTTAAAAAGCTATAGTGATACTAAGTGGCTCTGTAATAATCAGAAAAACTATAGAAGTGTTTTTGATCGCTATGAGGTAGATTACATTTATGCTGAATTTAGTTTTTATAATAAGCTATTCGATTCCAAAGATTGGATTCTAGAATGCACACTAAAATGTTTTTCCCAGACAGCAGAAAATGATTCAAAGTTAATTTGTGAATTACCATTTCGAAAAGTCATAAAAGCACATCAAAATATTTTTCATCTCAGAGAAGGCTGGGGCAATAAAGAATTAGGAGCTTTTTGGAAACCAGGAACCTATTGTTGGGTTATAGAAATAGATGGAAAAGAAATTGGGGAACATTTTTTTCATATTACAGAAAGTCCTAAGAACTATCCAAGTCCTAGTCATTATGTAAAATTTCAATCCTTGACTCTGTTTGAAGGTGATGGAATAAATACTCCACCAGACGCAAAACCATTCTCTAAATTCTGTAGCTCCAAGACACGCTATATTCATCACAAACTCACGCTTCATAATAACCTGCCAGACAGAGAGTGGTTCTGCGAAATAACTATGCGACATTATGATCAAAGCAGAAATCATTTTAGCAATCACCAAATCATTCATAGAGTAGAAAAAGGTGCTAAAATATTAGACATGACATTATTTTGGGGAGCTGATAACTATGGTTCTTGGGCTGCTGACAACTACAGTGTCGAACTCATATTTCTTGATACATTATTAGTAATAGGGCATTTTACGGTAGGAAACGAATTTAAAATAGGCACTATCAAAACTTCAGTACATTCTCTATTCAAAACTATAGGTGAAAATAATAAACAAGACTCCAATTTAAATGCCCATATATTATGTTCTCAAAAAGAACACTGGATCAAACAAGTAGCCGAACTTGATATTAAATCTACACTAGAGGAATTATTAGCATTCAGTCATGACCAGAATTTCAATGAACTAACCAAGCAAATTGTATACATATCTACTCAATGGCATCGACTTCAAGAAGAAGAGGTCATAACACCTAATGACTATGAACAATTTAGTAACACCTTGGTAGACTTGATTCAAAACATTTGATCTATGCGGCTGAATATAAAGAGAGAGATTATAATAACTGATATTCTTGCCTTTACCTTACTCTTGATGCTTGGAAGTAGTATCAATGTTATACTCTTTGAAGAAGAACCTATTTTTGATACAGCAACTATTAGTAGTATATCATTATCGAGTGAAAATATAAAAATCACGACAGTTGAATCCCCCTACTCTTTCCTTCTATTACATGACAAATGGTTGGACTATGCCGATTATGATAAACTAGAAAAATTAACTATTGGAGATAAGATTGAGTTTGCTCACAGAAAGTATAGAATCAAAGAAAATCTCTTCCATTTTTTCTTTAGAACCCAGACAAATATCATCGGCTTATCTTCCGATAGACTAGGACACATTCTAGATGTAGATGACTACTTAAAGAATAGATTAGACTGGCCTATAGCTATTTTTATACTTATGACTACCATTCCCTGTTTAATCATAGCTTTTATCATTCTATACAGTTGGTTACTGGTTTGGTTATACCATCAGTTTCCTATCAAATATGCTGATTTAAAATACCATTGGTTAATAAAATACAAACTTGATAAAAAATTTCCAGCTCAAAAGTAGGGTATTCAATAATAGAGGCGGTATACATATAGAAGAACAAGTCGAAACTTGTCAATTTACAAACACTAGATACTAGAGTTCGATCTAAAACTATATTTTGGTATCTACAAAACACTTCCGTATGAAACAACTATTGTTATTAGCATTATTATCTAGTCTTTTATTTGCTTGTGAAAAGGAACCTATCGAAAAACAGCCCGAATCATGTATAGAGACCTGTGAGGTAGTTTACCCAATACTAGGAGAATGGGAATTAATAGAAACTTATATGGATCCAGGGGATGGTAGTGGTACATTTCAGCCAGTGAATAGTAATAAAATCATTACTTTCTCTGCTAATGGTACCATTAGTTCCAACGAAAATATCTGTGACATTGCTACTAATCCAAATACGTCCAATAGTCCTTCTAGTGGTACTTACTCTAACAATAGTATCAACGTAAACTGTCATGTAAACCAGCCTTGGGATATTACGTTCCAACAAACAGGCAATATTTTAATTTTAAACTATCCTTGTATTTGTGGTTGCCAAGCCAAATACAGAAGATTATAATTGTTTAATCCACAACACTTACACTACAAAAAAATGAGCTGCTTCCAAGTATGGAACGCAGCTCATTTCTATTTTTGGCAAGAACTAATTTCTATAGTCCTTGATCTTTACGAATTTTGTTCAAAGCAGATCCTTCTTTCACCCACTCGATTTGAGTTTCGTTATAAGTATGTTCTACTTCAAAACTATCTTGTGTACCATCTGCATGATTCAAAACTACAGTCAAGTTTTTACCTGGTGCAAAAGCATCAAATCCAACAATATCAACTTGGTCGTCTTGACGTACTTTATCGTAGTCAGCAGGATTGACAAAAGTCAATGCCAACATACCTTGCTTTTTCAAGTTAGTTTGGTGAATACGAGCAAAAGATTTCACGATAACAGCTTTGACACCCAAAAATCTCGGCTCCATAGCAGCATGCTCTCTTGAAGAACCTTCTCCTAGGTTATCTTCTCCAAATACTACTGTTCCAATACCAGCATTTTGGTATTTGATAGCAGAATCAGGAACAGGCATAAATTCACCATCTTTGCTATTTGCATAGTTAGCAACATTATTAGTCTCTTCACTGAAGTAATTCACTGCACCGATGTAACAGTTTTGAGAAATATTCTCTAAGTGTCCACGATAAGTCAACCATGGTCCAGCCATAGAAATGTGGTCAGTAGTACATTTTCCTTTTGCTTTGATCAACAAACGCATTCCTTTCAATTGACCTTGATCCAATGGCTTGAATGGAGTCAATAGTTGCAATCTTTTAGAATCTGGAGCTACTGTTACAGTTATACCAGAACCATCTTCTGCTGGTGCTTGGTAACCGGCATCTTCTACTGCAAATCCTTTTGGAGGTAGTTCCTGTCCTGTTGGAGGATCTAATTTCACTTCTTCTCCATTTTCGTTAGTCAATGTATCTGTCAACGGGTTGAACAACATGTTTCCAGAAATAGTCATTGCAGTTACCAATTCAGGAGAAGCTACAAAAGCTTGTGTATTAGGATTTCCATCTGCACGCTTCGCAAAGTTTCTATTGAAAGAGTGAATGATTGCATTTTTCTCCTTCTTCTCTGCTCCTACTCTATCCCACATACCGATACATGGTCCACAAGCATTGGCTAATACCATTGCTCCAATATCTTCGAGTGTATCTAGTAATCCGTCACGTTCTGCCGTATAACGTACGAGCTCCGAACCTGGGGTTACGGTAAATTCAGCCGCTACTTTTAGATTTTTATCCTTTGCTTGCTTAGCAATAGAAGCTGCACGAGTCAAATCTTCATAAGAAGAGTTAGTACAAGAACCAATCAATCCAACAGATAATTTTGTTGGGAAATCGTTCTCTTTTACTGCTTTAGCAAATTCAGAAATAGGCCAAGCACGGTCTGGCGTAAATGGTCCATTGATATGTGGCTCTAGCGTATCTAAGTCAATTTCAATAACTTGATCAAAATATTGTTCTGGGTTAGCATATACTTCTGCATCACCTGTCAAGTGTTCTTTTACTTCTTCTGCCAATGCAGCTACATCTGCACGGTCAGTAGACTCTAGGTAACGCTTCATAGAAGCATCATACCCAAAAGTAGAAGTAGTTGCTCCAATCTCTGCCCCCATATTACAGATAGTACCTTTAC
>CAYOJF010000154.1:0-9757 GCA_964404215.1 uncultured Aureispira sp.
AAAAAACAAGAGTTGATTAGTGCTAATCAACTCTTGTTTTTTTTATACTGTTCACTAACAATCAGTACTATTCCACTCCGACTGTTGTTTTATGTTGTGTTTTTATTTCACAAGTACAAGGCAGTTTATCTTGAAAGGTACACCACTTTTCTTCTACTATATTTTCCTTAAACTCTATTATCTCTATATCTTCTCCTGAAGAGACTTCTTTTTCTTTATAAACAACGGCATTACTTTTTATTTTCAATAGAGCAGGATGATCCTCTGACCAGTCCAATGTAGCGGTATAATTTTCATTGGTCGAAACCACTTGTGTTTTTTGAGTGTGTAATAACAGCATTCCTGTATATTCAATTTTCCAAAATGCCATCCATGTCGTCGTGTGTTCCATTTTATGATTATGATTGGTCTTTTCTACGATGAGTATAGACTCTCCTGAATGATAAAGCTCCTTGAATGATAACTTAATTGTTCGTTGTGTTACAACACGATCCGCATCAATATAATCTAAGGATCCAGCTGCTTTGACCCAATTTCCCTCTGCTTGATAAAAAAAATGGACATAACAGGACTGTTCATTAAAAGTAAGTTGAATAACAACCTCTTCTATACTAGAAGCAAATAAATTTACTATTGTATACTCTACTTTTACCCTAGATGCAAAGTCATCCTGCATCCAAACTGTTTCTTTGGCTTGTTTGTCTAGTGTATTTACTAGTTTTGCTCGTTCGAGTACCCCCCAATATGCCTGACCTGTTTTGTAATTGGAGGGTTCAAATAGTTGTTTTAGATAATTTATATCCACATCTGCCCAGCTTTGCATTGGTATTATCAGCCCCAATATAATCCACCATTTATTCATAATTCTTTTTTAGTCAAATAATCGCCAAGAAATCCCTATACGAACCACCATATTGTGAATAGGGCGTCTATAAGCTGTAAAATAATTTTGATCATCATAGAGATAAGACAAATTTTCTCCTCGAACAAAAAACCTGAATTGCCAAATTCTAAAACTGATATAAGCATCTATACGAGGTACCATGTCAATCAATCGAGTATTTTGAACAAAGAATGCTCCTACTAGTGGATTATATCCATCAGCATAATAGGGCGTATTATATCGGAAACGAACCCCTATTTTGGCTAGCATGGCTTTTTTGAACAAATGACTCTGAAAATACAGGTTGTGTTGGAATAATAATTCAGGAACTCTAAAGTAAGACTTACCAATAAAAGTTGGTTGCCAGATAACTTCATTATCTAAGTGCATTTTCCATACCTTAAAATCCTGTTTGACTTTCAGTTGTAATACATTGATGACATCTGCCGTCTGTTGGACTCCAATAGAATCGTAATATACCCAGTTTGTAAAGGTATGATTAATCACCTCTGCTTCTAATCCTATTAGTGGCAAGCTATATTTTCCTCCAAAATTAAACTCTTGAATTTGGTTAAAAGTAGGTTCGTTATCCCATACCAAATCATTAGAAACATAGAGCTTCCGATCTATCAAACTAGGTTGGTAGCGTTGAAATAAAGTCTGTCCTTCCAAATAACCAGCCTTGCCCATATCATACCCTACTTTTGCTTTCACCATGAAATCTAGACGATTCTCTACCGAAGTTACTTGCCCTTTTATATTATACTTCAGCTTATACTGAGGGTTATTTTGAATAATCCCCCCTACTGTTAGGTTATTAATCACAAAGTTGCGGGGCTGTTGATATACTAAGTGTAAACTATGTTTGACGTATCCCTTCAGCCAAAGAGGAGCATCTTGTAAGCTCCCTCCTAATGCTTGTCTAAAACCAATCTCATTCTCTATGGCTTGATGCCGAATAAAAACCCTTAATCCTCTTGGATTAACCAACTGAATAGGGCTATACATCGCCGTATTGGGAGCATTATCAAAAAATTTGTACCGATTGAACTGATAGCTAATCTTATGACTCCATTCATTGGTAGCAGCAGTCGCTCCACCTATAGAGTCTACCCCTGCATTGTACCAAAATTGACTATAGTATAATCCTGTCAAATTATAGTTCGTTTCCGCAGTCGTGCTAAACACACCAATAGTTGCTAAGAAATCTTCCACTTCTCCCGCTATAGTATCGACGGTAACTCCACCGTTATCTTGATGCTTAGCCGCATTGGTCAGAAAATTAAAATAGCCATGATAACGAGCATCATTTGTCTTGACTCGTAAGGAAAAACCAACATTCTGATTACGGGATTTGTGATGGTTATAAAATCCTGTTTGGTTAATTAAATCATACTGTACTCCAAAATAAATATTGGAGTTGAAACGATAACCAAAATCTGCTTTGATATAGTTGTTCTGTTGGTTGATTTGAGAATAATACAAATCCGTGTAAGGTCGGTGATTTTTAACCTCGTAGTATTTTATATCTTCTTTATTCAAACGATAAGCCTCAAACTGTTCGAGTCCTACCCTAAATCCTCCCTTGGGTTCAGCCTGATAGTATAAATCAAACGAAGGCGTAGCTAATAAATTTTCTAGCGACAAAAAATTTTGTCGATTATCCCAAGTCGGGTCCAATTCCTCAAAATTATTCAGGCTAGTATCTACCTGCAACTTTAGGGTAGGATTGCTTATTTGAGTGTAATAAACTTTCGTCGTATCCCCCAATATCTTTTGCTTGTTGTTATTCCTTTTTGCTACTCTATCTTGAGCAATACTTTGCCCACTGATTAAAAAAAAGAATAAAAAAAGTATGTATGACGTGTATTTCAATGGTCGATAAATTCGATGTGAGCAAAGTAAGCAGCCAAATTTGGCTATTCTACTGCTAAAATTAAACAGTTTTGGACAAACTATTCTATTGTCAAGCTAGTAACTAAGGGAGTTTGGTTTTTTTTAACTAAAAACAGACTATTTTTTTACTATTTTTATTTGTATTTAATCTAAATAGAAATTAATTTTGTATCGAACTTAGAGCCTATTCAAAAACTGAGTTTACCAAAACACCTGTATTTACAGCTTATCAGTTAATATTTAAACCTACTCTCAATACTATTGTTATGAAAGACTGGAATCAAGACAACGAACTGCCTGATAGTATCTCACCTATTTTTGACTGTGGCAAGTGCAAAAAGAAGTGTTGTAAAAAATACAAAAAAGGAAAAAAGCCTTGTAAAAAATGTCCTAAAATGGCAGACTAAAATCCCCATTCTGCTGGATTGACTGTTGTCTCTAGCACCTCTTGCTCTTGAGGAGTTAATTGTGGGAAAAAGTCTAAATTGGTATAAGCCTCTACTCTATCAATCGAAACAACAAAATTTTCGAGTGGTTGGTCTATATCCTTATTCTTGAAGAGAAAGCCAATCCCTTTCTTTTGTGGATTATCGTAATCCAAAATCACTTTATAAAAACCTCTAGGAATAGTGGGATTATCTTTTGAGTCTTTCAATCGAGGGGCATCTGCTGCCTTATGCCTTAATATAGGTCCTGTCACCACATAGAGACGCTTATTCTCTTTTGCCCATTTTCGAACCGTTCCTTCTAGTTTTTTCCAAATCCCTCTATTAAAACCTGGTGCTTGAGGACTTACATTGGTTAGATAGCAAGCTTCTCGCATGGCAGTCTGATTAAAATTCATATCAAAAGCAGGTACTAAGTGTCCTCTATCGTATCCAGAATTAACAAAATCGTTCGCACTAACCTCGGCCTCTGTCTGCGGATCAGAGACAAAATTTTCTCGTTCTACAGCTGTCGCTAAATCTAACCTATTCCCTCTCAATTCATAGGCGACCCATTCTGCGTTTTTATGTTCTGTAGAATAGGATATACTATAATATTGATGTCTTATTTTTTGATTTCCTACAAATTGAGTAGGTTCATAAATTAATGTTTCTCCTGATACTGATGGCAATGTTTGATTATTGGAAGGGTTTTCTGTATTCGAATGAGGATTAGTGGTATACATCGAAGGATCAACAGCAGGACTGCCTCCACCTCCTATTCCGTTTCCTAATATTAGAGCCATTAGACCAGCTATTCCAACTCCTACCAATACGCCTACTTTTGCTACATTATTCATTGATTCTTTTTTTTGAAGACTTCATAATTTCTGTCAAAGGTAAAGAGGTTGTCGTACTTCATTACCTCTAAATCATTTCTTTTAGACAGATTCTGACTTTTTTAGTATATTAGTATAATACACTCTGTATCACTTTACACATCCAATAACATCTATGAACAAGACCTTATTCCTATTCCTAGTATTTTATCTGACCATACTAGTAGAAACTTACGCTCAATTCCAAATCCATCCAGATTCTTCCTTTTATACTTTTTTGGACTCTTTCTATCATTACAATCAAGATGATAGTGCCGAAGGAGGACTGTTCAATCAAGTAAGGCGAGATAATATTACTTGGGGGACTCGGCTCGGACCTAGTGGCAACATGAGCCAAGCGACCAAAGCTAGAAATCAATATGCTCAGACCTATGCCCCTAATCAAACCTACTCTAGAAACACCCCCAATATTCCTATTCCTATTTATCCTAATGCTCCTTCTTGGACAGAATTAGGACCTATTGCTCCTGTACAGGGAGCCAATATAGGAAAAGGAATGGGACAAATTCATCGCCTAGCCTTCCACCCCAACTTTGGGAATGGAAACCAAATACTGTATGCAGGCTCTCACTATGGGGGGCTTTATCGTACCGATGATGGGGGGAATGATTGGTACAATTATGATACCGACAGAGGGCTACCGATTACTTCTGTTGGAGGTGTAGTGGTATCACTCAACCATGTATTTGTCTGTACAGGCAATGGAGATCATGGCTACGCCAATTTTGGAACCAATGCCTTATATGATCCTCTAAGAGGAAATATCAATAATTATAACCCTATCCACACTCATGGAGTTTATCGAAATACCAACAGTAATAATGGTTGGCAGAGTATCAATGGGAATACCACCCTATTAGACGGCACCAATATAGGAGACCTTAGAACCGTCTTTGAAGCAGGGGGAACTATGCGACAGATTATAGTGCATCCTACCAATGATGCCATTCTGTTTATTGCGACCAGTCAAGGTATTTTCAAGACCAATAATCAAGGTGTCAGTTGGGAACAAGTACTACTAGGAAAACCAAATGGCAGTGGTGGCTACATCCTAGATCCAGAATGGAGAGGCTTAGCCTTTCATCCCACCAATCCTAATATTGTGTATGCCAGTGGGAAAGATATTTATCAATCTGTAGATGGCGGAAGTACATGGCTACTATTAGCCGATCATACCAACCTACCAGCAGCTTTTCCGAGTGGACTCGCCATAGAACGCTCCAATATAGCCGTTACTCCTGCCGCTGATTCACTATTATATGTGTATGCCATTGGCAAAATCAATAACTCTAGTACTCGCTATGGGAATATTTTGATTTATAATCAAAATAATAGTAGTTGGAATTTACTAGAATCTAGGTTAGGTAATGGATTACTTGATGATTTTAAACCAGGATGGGCAGGAATAGCTATTTCCCCATCAGATGCTAATTTAGTCTATCATACAGGCACAAAAGTTTGGGGTTCAACTACAGCTTTAAGTTCTACTAATTGGATAAAACAATCTCCATATAATAGCCAACAATTCCATGCCGATGTACATGATATAAAATTCCCCCCCAACGGAAATGGATTTGTGTATGTAGGAACTCATGGAGGAGTTTCTAAAAAAGATACAACTTTCAATAATGTAGATGGTTGGACGGCACTCTACAATGGATTGGGAGTCGCTACTATCTGGACCTTTGATGACTGGGAAGGTAATGATAGTATAATCATTACAGCTAATCAAGATGTAGGAGAAAATTTAACGCTAAATAGAGGGGATGTATGGCTATCAAATTCTATAAACAAAGGAGATGGTTATGGAGCTAGAATAGAAGATCAATCAGGGAAAGCGTATTTGACTTATAGTGTTGGATATGCTGGGGTCAATGACATTAGTACTGGCACTCCTATTGGAAATAATTTCATCCCTAGTATTAACTACTTCACGCTTCCCTATGACATCCCTGGACAAACTGCAAGAGCACAAGTTCCTGTTACCTTTCCTTTAGTCAATCACCCCAAAACAGACATCCCTTACTTAGGATTCTCTGAACTATATAGCAATATAACTTGTGGTTTAGATTTAGTAAGAACACAAATAGGAACCTCTTATGATACCACTGCTATTTCATTATATTCTTACAGTGGGGACACTATAAGAATATGGGGGACATTAGTTGATACTCTTGGTAATCAGAGAATTCGACCAGCTAAAGAATACATATCAGGAATATCATTTCCTAACAGTATTCCCCTAAAGAATCATTGTAATAGTATAGGAATGGTTATAGATACAATTATTGAAGTACTGCCCAATAGACCTCTATTCGACTACAGAGTAGATACTGTTTGTGTAGTAGATACCATCTATGATGTTAGTACTATAGCTACTCCTATTTATGATATTCCTTATGACCAAGTCCTAGACAGTATCTGGTCTGTCCAATCCAACTTAAAAACCTATTTCAGCTCTAGGTCCAACCGAAGAATACTAGAAATAGCCTTCTCGGAAGATCAAAACACCAACTACACCTACCTAGCTACTCTAGGAGACAATATTAATGGTAACAGACGTTCAGACTTCTATTTCCAAGACGCAGACAATGCCGCCTGTGATACTTGTTTTTTAAGACTAACCGATAGCTTACCGATCACAGCCAACGCTACCTTTGGTGACCCCAACCCCATCACAGGAATCGCTGTAGATCCTAGAGACGGCAACCGTGTCTGGGTTAGTTTTTCGGGTTTTGATAGCAATATCAAAGTGTACTACTCGGCTGATGCAGGGCAAACTTGGACGAACTATGATGATATTGATAGCTCTCTAGCCAAACTGAACATGCCCATCAATAATATTGTCTACCAACGTGGAACAGACGACCGACTCTACATCGCAACAGATGTAGGTATCTATGTACGAGAAGCAGGTGGCAACTGGTTACGCTATGGCAATGACTTTCCGAATGTACGTACGACAGAACTCAAAATCAACTACTGTCTCGGCAAACTTAGAGCCGCTACCTTTGGTAGAGGAGCTTGGGAAGCTGACCTACTAGAACCAAGAGAAGAAATTGCTTTTAGAAGTTTCCGTACCATAGGTACCAATCAAACTTGGAATACAGACAAAAATATGACGAGAGACCTCAAAGTAATGGCAGGGGCAACCCTCACCCTCTCTAATATGACGCTCAATATGCCTAAAGGTGGACTCATCATAGTAGAACCTGGTGGGAAACTAGTGGTAGACAGCAGTACCATCACCAACCTCTGTGGACAAACTTGGGTAGGGATACAGATATGGGGTAATAGTGCCTTGACACAAACCCCTACCCAACAACAAGGACACTTAGTGCTCAACAACTCTACTGTAGAACACGCCAAAGAAGCCATGAGCCCTTGGCAAGTCGATAACTATACAAATGGTACTGGCGGTATCATAGAAGCGACTAACTGTACCTTCCAAAACAACTGGCGTACCAGTGGATTTGTACAATACAACTCTCCTGATAGACAACGAGAAAAAAGCCGCTTTGCGAACTGTACTTTTACGGTCAATGATGATTTGAGAACCTTCAATAATCAACCCAACTCCTTTTTGGGACATATCTCGCTGTGGGATGTGGCGGGTATACTCATAGAAGGCTGTACCTTCCGAGATGAACGCACCAACAAAGTAACCGATCCACTCACGGGTGGAAACTATGGTATCTATGCCTTATCGGCAACGCCTTTTGTTAGAAGTCTGCAGCAAGGAAGTATTCTAGCTCCTCGCAAACGCAATACTTTTGAAGGACTAGAACGAGCGATAGAAATCGGAAATCCTAGAGGGAGTAATTTTGTAAGTATTATCGACCAGTCTGATTTTGTAGGCAATGAGCAAGCGATTACCATCAGAGGACAAAACTCTAGTCGAGTTATTCGAAATACCTTTGAGATCGGAGGATTTGACAACAACAATGGTGGACAGCCTGCCCCTGGGGTAATAGAAGAGTATGGCGTAGGACTGATAGAAACCCAAGGATTTACCCTAGAACAGAATGAGTTCCATGGCAGCAATACAGACTTGATGGTAGGCTCTTGGATAGAAGGTACAGGAAGTACCAATAATAATGTCCAAAATAACGACTACCAAGACCTGACCGCAGGTAACCTAGCTCATGGTGACAATAGAGGAAGTGGTCTTAGTGATGGAAGTCAATTCCTATGCAATGAAACAACCAATAATCTAGCTGACTTGGGAGTGGTCGATAATACCACTACTACAGGAGCTGCAGCACAGATAGCGATCAACCAAGGAGCCTTCAACAATGCGGCTCAAAATACCTTTTCTGTGGCTAGTCAATATCATTTTTATGTTTCTAGCTCTGCTCCACTGAGTCAAGTCAACTATTGGTATGACCCTACGGTCACCAATCAAGTTCCAGACCAAAATAAAGTTGCAGGAGTAAATTTATCTCTCGGTAATAATACTGCGGGTCTTTGTGATGATAACTATACCAGTCCAAATACTACCAGCACGACTAATAATAATGGTAATCCTATGCGAATCAGTCGTATGAAAAACCAGTATTATAGAGCGGCTAATAAATATACCACACTGGAACAAAAATATACGGACTTACTGGACAAAGGCTCTACTGCCAATCTGATTGCTGAAGTATTGAATACCGCTCCTGCCAATAAAGGAGACTTAAAAGATACCCTTTTGCGAATCAGTCCTTTTTTGAGTAAGGAAGTACTATTGACGGTAGCCGACTGTGGACTATTCAACAAAAGACAACTCAAACGTATCATCAAGGCGAATCCAGATGTAATATTGGATAAGGAGTTCATGCATTATCTGAAAGATTCTTGCAACTCGCCCCTAGACAGTGCTGCTATGGTCGAAATTGCTCAGTCTCCACAGACCACTTTAGTCCAGAATAGAAAAGAGTTTAGACGAACCAAACTCCTCAGCAAGATTGGAAAGCAATACCAACGATTGAATTTCTGGGCAACAGAAGTCTATCATTATTATGCGACCGATACTACTCCTGCCCCTGTGGATACCCTTAGACAATGGATCAGTAACAAAAAAGGATTGTCTGCGGAGTATGAATTGGTAGAACACTACTGGAGCAATCAAAAATATGAGGATGCTTTTATTCAGCTGGATATTATCCTACAGACCTATCCTCTAGAAGATTTAGAATTGCAAAACCATGAAGTTTATATAGGCATCAAACAATTGGAAAGAGAGGTCATCCAAGACGAGCGTACACTAGCAGAACTCAAAAGAGAGGAAGTTATTTATTTACAAGACATCGCCAACCTCAGAACTGGTTTTGCTTCTTCTTATGCTGCCAATATCTGTGCATTCTTTTATACGCCTAGTACACGCTACTACCCTCTATTGCCCAATCTCAATGGACGAAGCAATGGACTAGAAATACCATCATTGACTACACCAACTACTCTAGTGACTGCCAACCTATTGGGCTATCCTAATCCTGCTAATAGTTGGATGGACTTGATCTATGACCTTCCTACAGGAAGCTCCACAGGAGAGTTGACCATACTACACAGCAATGGACAATTGATACAAAGGGTTAATATTGACAGTCCACAAGGCACGGTCAATCTCAATACTACTCAATGGACAGCAGGGATCTATTTTGCTACCCTCT
>CAYOJF010000155.1:0-9733 GCA_964404215.1 uncultured Aureispira sp.
CACATCTCAAAACAGATTTTAAGGGAATCTTTGAGGGAAACTATTGTTTGAAGATGCACCTATAGCCCCTTGACATTAGTTTTTACGCTTCATATTGCTTGCCCCTTAAAATTTTATGTTTTTTCAATGGATAGTATTACCCAGCCTCCAACATGCCCCACACTTTACACTAACCTCTAGCTTTTTTGACCGTTTTGGAGCCTCTTAAAAAACCTACCTTTTAAGTATAACAAGATTTAAAAACTGTCTTTTGTCCTGTACTTAGATCTATTTCATAATGGCTATTTCATTTCATCAATAGTCCAATGAAATTCATTTTGTAATAGAGGTAATTTTTCCCAGTCTAGAGGAGAGAGAAAAATCTGCAAGGATTTACCCTCCATTTCTCCAGTCAGTTCTAGTGCCCCATTCGCAGTCTTTTTGTATTGGAGTAGTGTTTGTTCTTGGGTATGGGTGTGTTCTAGAGCAAATAGTTGGTGGGATGAATCCCAGTTGAATTGATAATCTTGCATCCGACCATCTTGATATTGAATGATCCAATAACCTCTACGATGCACGAATACCTTCTTCCAACGATTGTTGTAGGCAGAAAGAGCAGGGTAGCTGATTCCATTTTGGACAAAATTACCAACATCATAAGCACCATGAAAGGTAGGTCGGGGCTGAGTATCGTCATTGAAGCTATTGGCTTCCCAATAGGGGTAAATCGACTCAAGTAAGAGTAGACTGATGACGAATGTCTTGGTTGCTAGATATACTATTTTATGATTTTTTAGTAGGAAAGTAGGTCTCCAAGTAGTGATTGGGACCCATTGGTCCTGAATCAAAAAAGCATGCAACCGTTTTGCCTGAGGGAAGACGATTAGCAGGGAAAATAATAAATAACAACTGGAATAGACTTTGACAGAAATATTGAACCCAAAGTTAATCGCTACTACATTAGTAAATAGACCAATGGCTACTAAACCACCTAGTAGGCGTGTTTTTTTGAATAGTAATAGTAAACCTGCTCCTACTTCTAGTAGTCCACCAAATACGGTGTAGCCATAAGCACTCCCCATCAGCGACCAGAATAATAAATCTCTAGGAGTTTCGCCAATAGTAGTATAGAGTGTATTGGGTTCAGGTAAGAAAAATTGATACTTAAATACTTTATTGAATCCATACAATAATAATTGCAATACAATATAATAACACAGGAAGGTGTGTATCCAATAGTAAACTTTATCGGCTTGGATTCTTGTAGCCAACATGGGGGTGACTAAGACTCCTAGTGTAGTAGAAATAAGCAATAAATTGAATAGATGAACCCAAAGCCCTTTAGAATCAGAGGTGATTTGGTATATAAACCCTTTCTCTAAACCAAAAATAGATTGCCCAGTGTATTGAACCAATTTTTCGAAGATAGGATTGGTGTACTCTCTCAAATAAGGTAACCAAAATAATACTTCAGAGGTACTAATAGCAAACAAAAGAATAAAGAAGGAGGAAGAGTAGAGGAGTAGCAGTTGGCTACTACTCCATTTGGTGGAATTATTATTGGATATCATGATTAGTACATTATAACTTAGATAAGTGAATGTTTTTACAGAGAATTTTTAGCACAATTCGAGGCAGAACACTGCCTTGTAGCCAAGGCTACAAAGGCGAGTATCTAACGATGAAGTGTTCAAAAAGACTCGCTTAAAAATGTTTGAAAATTTAGGTTATAGTGTACTAAACTTTGATGCTGTTACTAAAAACAAATGCAATGGGTAATAATATTAATATACCAATCCAATTCATACTGCCTTTTTGGGGTTTAGGAGGAATAGCACTAACGACAATAGACGGGACTTCTTCAGTAGATGGAGCTGCTGCTCGTATCATTGAGGTATCAGAAATTAAATTTGGCTGTTTTTTTCGTATGTTTTTTCTAGGACGAATGGGTTTGACTTTTGGATAATAAATTGAATCTGGAATTGGTTTGCAGCTAACTAAAGTATCTTGGATAGATAGTTCTCTAGCGTGTAGGGTTTCTATTTTGATGGGGCGATAATATTCTTTTAGTCTACTAGGAGGCACCATCCCAAACTCATCAGGGGCTGCAATCGTGAAGTTAGTATGGCTACCACTATGACTGCGTAGGGCTATTTTTTTGGTTTGCCCTAATAAGTGGCTGCTAGTACTGCTGATACAAATGACTAGGAGAGCGAAGATTAATTTGTTGTACATGATAAATATTGGTTTAGTAGAGTATGATGACGAATAGTGCTGCCATAATCTCTAGTTAGTAAATTGTTAGAACCTGCTCTTATTTTGAATAGAACTTCATAACTTTCTTCTAAAATTATTATATTAAGTAGCAGAAGCTGTTAGATCCCATTTGTAAAGGCTTTGTAAAACGTTTTGCAAGATTTTTGCAAGCCGATATAGTCACTTTGTTTGTCCCTAAATCGTAGTATTATCTAGCATTATGAATCCAGAAAAAATAGCTACTCTTCAGTTGCTAAAACAGAAAGTTGAGACTCAATTTAGAGCGAATTATCCTGCTTGTGATTTACCGATACAAGACTGGAAAGGCAAAATGATAGTACAGTTTCAAGAGGATCTGAGTAAACAGGTAGGAGGATATGTAAGCGAAAAATGGTTTTATACACACCTGAAAACGAAAGAGAATAAGAAACTTCCTAGAGTAGATATGCTAGATATGTTAGTTGGATACATTGGAGGAGAAAGTTGGGCGGTTTTTAGGATGGAAAACGAAATAAGGAGACCATCGGTAGAAGAAAAACCTCTAGAGGATAGCAAGCTTGATTCTTCTACATTTCGTCGCCCTTTATGGTTAGCGGGGGTATTAGGAAGTGGGATATTAATAGCATTTATTTTATTTGCTTTTCAGCAAGACCCACGATACCGATTCTGTATTGTGGACCAAGATGATAATAGACCAATTCCTATGGAAACAATACAAGTATTTTGGCTAAAAGAAGGAGAGTCGCCTCTAAAGTTAACTTTGGATAGCTTAGGATGTGTAGAAATGGCTTCTAACAGGTCAGAGATGGTTGTATTGAAATTGGAAGCATTGTACTATAAGCCTAAGACCATTACAAGGAAAATGAATGATGGTGTAGGAGAAGAATTGGTGAGATTAGAAAAAGATGATTATGCACTGATGCTACATTATTTTTCGACCCAAAAAACAAAAGACTGGCAATCTAGACGAAAACATTTGGAGCAAATATTGAGTGATAATTTGAAAGTCATTCAGATCAGTGAACAAACAGGAGGAGGGATAGCTCTTTACAATAAGCAAGAATTCATCAATAAAATGACCTTACCTATAGGGAGTCTACAGAATATAGAAATATTAAGCACTGTTTATGAGAAGGAACAGATGGTAGAAATTAGATTTTTGAGCAAATAAAAAATATGAAACAAGTAGTAGTGATATCCCTTCTGGTGTTTAGCAGCTTGGGAATAGTTGAAGCTCAATCGGTAATGGAGCCCGAGAAAGATGAAATAATGAGAGCTCTAGAAGAGCATCATATTTCAACAAAAAATCAACTGGCATACGAACAGCTGGCGATTCAGAAGTGGCGAGATATGCTAGATTATATTCAACTGATAATGGATGAAAAACTCCCTATAGAAATGCGTCAAGTAGCATATGAAGAAGTCTTGAAAGTAATGCCTGCTAAGCAAATGCAACCGAAGGATTGGCTACTAGCAAATGAACTCCAAGGCTTTTGGACGACCCAAAAAATACTAGATCGAATACAAGATCAGCCACAAAAATATGCCTTAGCTTACCAGAATATCTCTTTGTTAGAGCCTCTCCAATGGCAAAAGTATCACAAATACAAAGGGGTGCTTACTTATGACCAGAGGCTAAAAGGAACAAAAAGGTTTCAGACGAAACAAGTTTCTTTTTACTTGACTAAGAATATTAAAAAATTTGGGAATACAGAGGTTGAAATTTGGCAAGTGAGTTTTGGGCAAATTTTACCATAGAGCTATCAATTTGGGTATAAAAATAAGGCTACCAATAATTGCAGCTCCTATGGCTGCTATTAAGACGGCACCAGCTGCGATATCTTTTGCTTTTCCTATCAGAGGATCTTGCTCAGGTGAGATTTTATCTGCTAAATATTCTATGGCGGAATTGACAGCTTCTAATGCCAATACTAAGGCAATACACAAAATGATTAATCCCCATTCAAGAGGGAGTAAATTAAAATAGAACCCTAATGGCAGTACAATGCAAGTTGCTAAAACATGGATTTGTGCATTGGGGTGATTGCGAATTAAGTCAATAATTCCTTTGATAGCCCAACCAAAACTTGCTAATCTCCTTTTTATATAATGAATCATAGATGTTGATAAAATAATCTTACTTTTGAATATTGATTAGAGCAGATGGAACTGAAGTTGTTTAAAAAGTACGTTTGTGATGAAATGAGTAAGATTTTTTTGTTAATTGAGGCAAAAATTTGACTAATAGCCTTAGCTATTTGGCTAATTTTTAACGAAAAGTAACAGAAAAAGGTATTTCATTTGGACATGAAGAGATTTTTTAAACAACTTCACTGTGTTGATATTTTGAATATGCTCTAAAAGTACAAAAATGAATATGCCAAAGATAGAGACCTTAAGTGACTTTTGGAAGGAATATGAAATAGACCAAACTAATTCTTTAGACAAAAAGAATGCAGGTAGTGTCTATGCTGCCACAACTTCTAGAGAGGAAGACTATGCTGTAAAGATAAGCGAAGTGCATCCTAATTTTGATAATGGATTATTTTTAGAACGCTATATGATTGCTCAAACAATGGAGCATCAAAACTTGTTAGAATATAAGGAGGGGCTACGTTTTGAAGGAGATTTGATGACGAATATTGCGATCATGCCTTTAGTAGAGTTGGGGAGTTTAGACCAAAACTGGGATCGTTGTAGAGAACACAAAGCATCCATTGCAGAACAGGTCATAGATGGATTGTACTACATGCACAATCGAGGGGTAGTATGGCAGAATCTCTCTGCAAAACATATGTTACTAGAAGAAGAATATGGAAATTATATTGTTAAATTCATCAATTATGGTAACAAAATGACGATTCCACTTGCTTTTTTTGCAGATTACGAATATTTGGCTCCAGAACAACTATCAGGCGTAGAAGAGGTGAATGAGCAAACAGATATATGGGCTTTAGGAGTATTCTTGTATCAGTTATGGACAGGTAGATTGCCTTTTGGGGAAAAGAGTGCTAGTTTTCCGAATGCTAAAATCAAACAACGAATTACAGGAGATTGGACGCCAGGATTACTAGATCAAATTCCCAACCCTTACCAAGACATTGTTAAAAAGTGTTTAGAAAAGAATCCAGCAGAGCGTTGGCAAAATTGTGGACAAATAATTGTGGTCATAAAAGATTGGTATGCAGCAGGCAATGCTATTGCAAATATCAATACAGAAGAGACAACAGAATCAAGTAGAAAAATATTAAGAAAACCAAATCAACCCATAGTATGGTGGAAAGTGGCTATCGCCATTCTATTAGCCGCAATACTTGGATATTGGGTCAATACCTTATAGATAGAATGATATGAAATTATTAAAACCTTTACTTGTATTAGTGAGTATATTAACAAGCAGTTCACTGTGGGCACAGCAGCCAGCACAGTATACGATGTTCATGTTCAATCAATATCAGTACAATAATGCTTACAATGGATTAGATGAATCTCTAAGTGCGACGGCTGTTTTTCGCAAACAGTGGGTCGGTATAGCGGGGAGTCCTCTGAATGTAAATTTCAATATTCATCTACCTGTGGAGTATATCAATAGTGGATTTGGATTGGGAGTAGAATATGACCAAATAGGAGCTTATCAAAATATAGCCTTGAGAGGTTCTTATAGTTATATACTTCGACTAGGAGAGGGGAAACTCTCTATTGGAGCAGCAGGACGAATGCTACAGAAAAGTCTCAATGGTCAAGACCTATTGACCCCACAAGGGAGATACGAAGCAGGTATTGTTGATCATAGAGATCCCAATGTGCCAATAGGTAGAGAGCAGGGTATTTCATTTAGTGTAGATTTTGGAGCATATTACAAACACGAAAAATTTGAAATAGGTATTGCGGCTACTAATTTGACACAACCAACAATTGATTTAGCAACAGATGCCTCCGTAACTTATAATCGAGCTTATTTTTTGACGGCAACGTATAATATTACCCTTTCGGATGATTTTTCATTGCACCCTCATCTACTGTTAAAAACAGATTTTGTGAAATTTCAACCAGAAATTGCAGCAATAGTGAAGTACCGAGATACTTTTTTTGGAGGAATATCGTTTAGAGGATATGATGCTAATTCGATAGATGCTTTAGCTTTTTTGGCGGGTATGCAGATTACACCAAATATTCGACTTGCTTACGCATATGATTTATCTATAGGTAGCTTGCAATCCTATAATAGCGGGTCTCATGAAGTGGTTCTGAATTACAATCTTAACAAAAAAATCGGGAAAGAAATCCCTGCAAAAGTTATCTATAATCCTAGATTTTTATAATTTCACAAAAAAAAGAGCTTAATTTTTTGCCTTTGTGAATAATAAGATAGAAATCTTTAACGTTAGTAATCACAAGTTTCAGTATTAAACTTCGGAAATTGCCTTTTCTGAGATAAGAAACGAGCCTTTTATTTGACAACTAGCTTTTTTACACTATATTTACGATTGCCTTTTCAAAAATATAGATGTTTCTAAGTCCTTCATTAAAAAAAAAACGGTTTTTAAAACACGGGTGCGAACATGAACAAACAAAATTTAGCAATTCTATTTGTGGCACTTCTATTTGCCTCTTGTGCAAAAGTAGAAAGTGGACAATTAACAGGGGTATTAGAAAGACCAGATTGGAGTCCTATCAATCCTTACGGGATGCAATACATTCCTTCTGGTTCCTTACATATTGGTCCAAGTGATCAAGATGTTAACCATGCATTAGTACAACGTCCAAAACAAATCTCTATACAGGGATTCTTTATGGATGATACAGAGATAACAAATAACGAATACCGTCAATTTGTACACTGGGTACGTGACTCTATCGCTCACATGCAGCTAGGGCATACAGTTGATTACCCAGGAGGAATTCAAGGTGTTGATTGGGAACAAGAATTAAATTGGGAAGCAGGTGGAGAGCTAGACGGAATGTTCTACCAGGGAGAAGAGCAGTTTGGAAGTGAGCGTAACTTAGATATTCGTCAATTGGTATTTGATTACCAATGGTACGATTGGAAAAAAGCAGCTCAGGATTATTCTTGGTCAGATGATTTCAACAGACACTCTAAAGAAAAACACAATAGAGCAGACTATATCAAAAAAGATGCTACTAGAATTTACCCAGATACATTAGTATGGATTCGTGACTTCTCGTACTCTTACAATGAGCCAATGACTCGTAACTACTTCTGGCACCCAGCATTTGATGATTATCCTGTAGTAGGAGTGGCTTGGAAGCAAGCAAACGCATTCTGTTACTGGAGAACTTTATTCTGGAATGGAATGGAAGATGTAAATACAGAAGATTTCCGTTTGCCAACAGAGCATGAGTGGGAATATGCATCAAGAGGTGGTCATGATATGGCTCCTTACCCATGGGGTGGATATTATGTTCGTAATGCTAAAGGATGTTTGTTAGCTAACTTTAAGCCTGGTCGTGGAGATTATCCTGCTGATGGTGGATTATACACTGTAAAAGCAGATGGTTATTTCCCTAATGATTATGGATTATTCAATATGTCAGGTAACGTAGCAGAGTGGACTTCTTCTGCTTTCTACGAAAATGCATACTCTTTCATTCACGATTTACAGCCAGATATTCGTTTCGATGCAGAAGATGAAGATCCTACTGCTTGGAAAAGAAAAGTAATCCGTGGAGGTTCTTGGAAAGATATCATGTATTTCATCCAAACAGGAACACGTCACTGGGAATTCCAAGACACGACTAAGTCTTACCTAGGATTCCGTTGTGTCTTGACCTTCTTGGGACGTTCTATGAACGACTTTAACTAGAGAAAAAGAAAGTTTTTTTTTAGGAAAATCAAAAAAATAAAACTAGACGTATCATTGCTACAATGGTGCGTCTAGTCTGTTTTAGATAGACCGGTTGGTCAAAAAAAAGATTTTTTTTAAAAATTATAGTAACCATTTTCTAAAATTGTATTATACTTACAGGAGTTTTGATATAAATAGGTTCTATCATATTCTGGTAGCACTTATTTATATAGTATAGAAACCCTTTTTTATTTATATTAACCTTTTTAAACTTTTTGAAATTATGAGTTTCATTCATTCTTCAGGATTTGCATACGCAAAAAATCTGATTATTGGTTTAGGCGCATCTGTTGTATTAGTTGGTGCATTATTCAAAATTCAATCTTGGCCATTCGCATCAGAGATGTTAACAGTTGGACTATTGACTGAGGCAGGTCTGTTCTTGATGCTAGGATTTTTACCTCCACACAAAGATTACTACTGGGAGCAACTATACCCAGGTTTGGATGTACATGGTGCTGAAATCGCTCAAATTGATGGTCCAAGTAGTTCTTCTAATGCAGGTGGTGGTGCTTCTTCTGAAGCTTTACTAGAAGCAATGAACGGTATGAAAACTGCTGTATCTCCATTGGAGTCTCAGCAAGGACAAATGGTAGCAGAGCTACAGACAATGTCTAAAACAATGAAGAGCTTAGATATCTTTGCTGGTGTAGACTTTGAAGATGTAGGTAAATTAACTAAAGATAGTGGTAAATTTGTTACTATTCTTAATGATGCTATTCAGAATGTAGTAGAGTCAGCAGAAGACGTGAAAGTATACAAAGAAGAGCTAGGTAAGTTGAATGGTAACTTGAAGAGCTTGAACAATGTCTATGGTGGTATGCTTACAGCTATGAAAGGATAATCGCAGTTACAATCAATTGTATTAGACGATTTCTTTCAAAGACAAAGAAACTTAATTTCTTAATTAATAAAAAAAAGTAAAAGCATGTCAATTCCTAAGGAACCACGACAGCTGATGATTAACTTGATGTATCTGGTTTTGACTGCGATGCTCGCGTTAAACGTATCAGCGGAGATTATAAATGCCTTCTTTATGCTCGACAAGGGTATAGCGAAGAATAACAAGATTGTTGACCACGCCAACGATGGTATTATCGAAGGTATGGAAGAAACAGCAAAAACAAAAACACAATACCAACCTTTAGTAGAAAGAGCTAAACAAGCTAAAAACATCACAAAAGGATTCTATGCTTATGTAGATGATTTGAGAAATGTGATGGTGGAAGAGTCTGGTGGTGTATACACAGAAGCAGATGGTAAGCCAGAATTAATTGGTAAGCCTAAAGGTAAAAAGGACAAAGATACTCCACAACGTATCTTTGCTTCTGGAGATTACGGAAGTGCTCCAAAGCCAGAAGGAATAACAGTACCAGCTGGTCCTGAATTGGATAAAAAAATCCAAGGTTTGAAAAAAGAGTACTTAGATTTCGTTGCTTCTCTATGGGAAAACGGTGGTATCAAAGGTACAATCTTTGCTGATCCTAAGAAAAAGGATGAGAGTTTGAAAAAACTGGAAGCAGAAATGACACTAGTTGGTTCTGAAACTTATAAGTCGGAAAAAGGAGCAACAACGCCTGAAGAGATAAGTGCTGAGTGGACAGAGTTTACATTTGGTCATATGCCAGTAG
>CAYOJF010000156.1:0-9707 GCA_964404215.1 uncultured Aureispira sp.
TTAAGCATTCAAAATTAAACTAATAGTAGACTTTAAGAATCTCACCTCGTTTATGATTTTCAATAGGGGGAGTATTTCTGCGTAACATCAGTTACTCCTTATTAACATCCATTCCACATAGCTATAAAAAACAAAACATCTTGAGTGTAATTTTGAGCTATTCCAAACTTTATTATACCTTTATGTAAGCGATTTTGATTGTTTAAATAATCCCTAAATTACAAGAAGTAGCATGCACCAAATGGAAGATAAACTAAAAGCGTTCGAGCGATTGTTGACAATAATGGATGAACTAAGAGAACAGTGTCCCTGGGATAAAAAACAGACACTAGAGAGCCTTAGTCATTTGACGATAGAAGAGACTTACGAACTCGTAGAGGCAATACAGGAAGGAGACCTAGAGGAGCTTAAAGGAGAGATTGGTGATTTGATGTTGCACATGGTTTTTTATTCCAAAATAGCGAGTGAGAAAAAAGCGTTTGATATAGCGGACGTATTGCATGCTATTTGTGATAAACTGGTACACCGCCATCCGCATATTTATGGAGATGTAGTTGCAGAAGATGAGGAGACGGTCAAAAAAAATTGGGAAAAGCTTAAACTACAAGAAAAAGGAAAAGTTTCTATTCTTCAGGGAGTACCCAAGACGCTGCCTTCTATTGTGAAAGCTTATCGAATTCAGGAAAAAGTCAAACAAGTAGGGTTTGAGTGGGAAGATATTGATGATGTTTGGGATAAAGTAGAGGAGGAGCTAGGCGAGTTACAAATGGCAATAGATGACAGAGAGCATAAAAAACGCATTTCAGAAGAGTATGGAGATGTCTTATTTGCATTGATTAATTATGCTCGTTTCCTAGATATTGATCCAGAGGCGGCATTGCAGAATACCAACAAAAAATTTATTAGCCGATTCAAGTATATTGAGCAGCATGCAGGGAAAGAGTTGGAAGAAATGACACTCGAGGATATGGATGAGCTTTGGGATAAGGCAAAAGCCATTGAAAAGAAAAAAAAGCAATAATTTCACCGTAACTGCCTTTGTATAGAGCAGTTTTATAACTATAATTTCTTATGTATATTTCGGATAGACTTCAAAGAATGGAAGAGTCTGCTACTATCAAAATGGCAGAGCTTGCAAGAGAATTGAAAGGACAAGGACATGATGTTATTAGTCTGAGTTTGGGTGAACCTGATTTTGATACGCCTCAACATATTAAAGAAGCTGCGAATCAAGCCTTGGCAGATGGATACACTAAATATACCCCTGTCAATGGATTATTGGAGTTGCGGAAAGCAATTGTTGAAAAACTAGAACGAGATAATCAATTACAGTTTGAACCGAATCAGATTGTAGTTTCCAATGGAGCTAAACAAGCGGTGGCGAATCTATCATTGTCTTTATTGAATGAAGGGGATGAGGTCATTGTTTTTGCCCCTTATTGGGTGTCTTATAAAGAAATTATTCGATTGGCAGGAGCAGTACCTATTTTTATCAATACTACGATTGAACAAGATTTTAAGGTGTCTGAAGAGCAATTGAGAGCAGCGATTACACCAAAGACAAGAATGGTGCTGTTTTCGTCTCCCTGTAATCCTACTGGTTCAGTTTACACGAAGGAGGATTTTGAACCGTTGGTTAAAGTATTAGAAGAACATAAAGAAATTTTAGTGGTCTCAGATGAAATCTATGAATATATTAATTTCGCCCCTAGTGGTCACTGTAGTATTGCTACTTTTGATTCTATTAGAGAGCGTTGTGTGGTTATCAATGGTTTCTCCAAAGGGTATTCTATGACAGGATGGCGTTTGGGGTATTTGGCAGCTCCTAGATGGATTGCGGCGGCTTGTACCAAAATGCAAGGACAATTTACCTCTGGAGCGAATGCTTTTGGTCAAAAAGCAGCTGTAGATGCCTTGCTAGCCACACAACAGCCAACAAAGGATATGACAGCAGCTTTTCAAAAGCGAAAAGATTTAGTATTGGAACTCCTTCAAGATATTAAAGGGTTTCGAGTAAATAATCCAGCGGGGGCTTTTTATATATTTCCTGATATTACAGATTTGTTTGGTAAATCTGCGGAAGGACACACGATTAACAATTCGAGTGATTTTGCAACTTATATTTTACAAACTGTTCATGTTGCAATTGTAGCAGGTATTGCGTTTGGGGCAGATAGCTGTGTCCGAATTGCTTATGCGACCTCAGAAGAACAATTGAGAGAAGCCATGAATAGAATCAAAATAGCAGTGGAGAAACTGAAGTAGTATTTCTATAGCTCGACATTCCATAAAAAAAGGGAAGGTTTTGACTAAGTCAAAATCTTCCCTTTTTTTATGGAATCAGTTTTAGGTGCTCTATTTCATACTGAAGTTCTGCGTTCCTACTACTCTTCCATTATTGTAAAGCTTGATAACATAAGTTCCAGATACAAATGGTGTACTAGGGTAACTTTCCCACTCCATACAGATAGAACGAGAATTGGCAACATAGTCAAAGGTTTTACTAATGGTATAGTCAATTCGCTCATTTTCTACACTCGTTATTTTTCCTGACCCTCTTCCTCTATCTTGTAGTGTGAAACCACTAGGGTCAATCAATCTGAGATAGAAACGATTAACTCCTTCTTTAGTTACTTTATTAGGAACAACATCAAAACAAGTTTCTATTATTTCAGTTCGCTTGGCTGCTGCTACACCTACTCTAGTGCCATTATTACGAGTTCTTAGTCCAGCTGCTTTGATATTTACAATCTGAAGTACAGAGGCTTCTTCTATTTGGCTACTCAGTTTTTTATTTTCTTCTGATAGTTGAGCGGTAGAGTTGTTTAGCTTTTTGTTCTGTTCTGCGGTTGCTTTGATTGCAGCTGCTAAACTATCTTTTTGAGCTTTTAGTCGTTTATTTTCGACTCTCAATTCTTCAATATCTTTGGTTTGGGTTTCTACAAATTCATTTAATGTGCTAATTTCTTTAGAAAGTGTAATTAGCTTAGCTTCAATCTGTTTCTTGGAAGCTTGGTCGCGTTGAGCTTGTCCAATAAGACGATTGATTTTTACATATTGTTTTTCGAGTTCTTCTTCTTTTTCTACTATTTGAGCATATAGATCTTCATTGTTTTGCTTATAAAAAGCAAGATCTTTTTTCATTTCAGTGTACAGGCTATCCGATTTGAATTTTGCTTGCTCAATGGATAAGAATTTGTCTTCGGTATCTTTTTCGTTTCTGCTCATCATGAAAGCTGCTGTTCCGATTAGGGCAACCAATGCAAAAATGATAAGAACGATAATTGTTTTATTACTTTTTTGAGGGGTAGTTGAATTTTCCATAATAGTATTGTTAGACAACTATTAGACGTTATTACAAATAGATTCGTAATAATCTCTATTGATGTCTAGTGTTCTGCTAAAGGTTATAAATTTTATGTATAGACGTTGTTTAAATTTTTTATTTAGGTCTCCCCAAAAGATAATTTTCAGTTACAAACAGAAATACTAAACAACTTCATATAAATAAAAGCCACAAAGCTAAGAAGTTCATGCTGATTTACAAAATTTGAATGAAGTCAAAACGTTGTCCATGATAAACAACATCATTTCCTTGTATAAAGTATTCAATTCCCTCTAGGTTTATTTTTTCCCAAGCTTCTCTTTTTTTGAGGGTGTACTTACTTTTGATTCCTCTACCAAGTGTAAAGACTTGGACTGTTTTGCCGCCAATATCATAACGACGTACATTTTGAGGACTCCATACTCTAAAAAAATCAATTTGCATTTGAGCTTCTAAACTATCCAATTGTGTAATTTTAGTTTTCAGTTCGTTTTCAGCTTTAACTAGTATCTTGTAAGGATAAGCGACCAAAACACTGTCGTTTTCATAGCCTTTTTCTTTAGATTTGCAGTAGAATTTTAGATTTTCGGTATCTAGGATTTTTTCAAAAAAGGTACAACTTCTATCATAGTGACAGATACCCATGTTTTGGAGGGTCGCTACTTCAAATAATGGAAGGGATCGAGCTTTTTCCATAGCTTCCAAAAAGTAAGGTTGGAGTGCTTCTTTATATTTTTTGTCGGATAGGTCAGTAAATCCGAGATCTTCTATCAGTGTCATTTTTCCATCAATAAGTTGGTAGAGTTTGATAGTACCTTTCCATCGGACTTCAATTTCTTCTGCATCGTCATATTCTTCTTCGAATCGACTTCTGCCACCAAACTGCATTATTTTATTTTCAGGTGTTTTGACATACCGATCCATTTCGAGTTCGAGTAGCACGATCTGCCCCATACTCGCCCCCAAAGGGAATAAACTATATTGATAGGCGGCACTACATGCATTTGCGAAATGACTACAGATTAAAAGCAAGCAGCAGATAAAAAAAAATTTCATAGTGAATTGGTTGGAGAATGTAATAAATATCATTTCAATCAAAAATAAGGCTAAAATTACCTTTTTGTAAACTTGACTATCTTTTTAAGACTATTATGCCAATAATTATATAAAAACCGTGATATTTATCATACCATAAAAATGCACAATAAAACTATTGAGATATGCAAAAAGATAAAATTTTAGTTATTGGTTCGGAAGGGCAAATTGGCACTGTATTGAGTCATGCTTTACGCAAACAATATGGGATTGCAGGAGTAGTCACTGCTGATATCAATCCTCCTCGAAAAGCTGTTATCGGTCATTTCGAAAAACTAAATGTACTAGATGGAAAACGACTGTTTGAAATCGTGAAAAAACACGGTATTACTCAGATTTATCATTTGGCGGCAATGTTGTCTGCTAAGGGAGAACAAAACCCTCGTTTGGCATGGGATGTTAATATGACGGGGTTGATTAATGTATTGGAGGTAACCAGACAAGAGAAGTTACATAAGGTCTATTTTCCAAGTTCTATTGCTGTTTTTGGAGGGCGAACTCCTAAGGTAGCAACGCCTCAACATACGGTATTGCAACCTCAAACGATGTATGGAATTACGAAAGAAGTAGGAGAACATTTGGCAGAATATTATTTTAATAAACATCAAGTAGATGTTCGGTCGATTCGTTATCCAGGATTGATTAGTTATCAATCTATGCCAGGGGGTGGAACGACGGACTATGCAGTTGATATATATCATAAAGCTATCGCAGGAGAAAATTTTGAGTGTTTTTTGGAAGCAAATACACGATTGCCAATGATGTATATGCCTGATGCTGTTCGAGCAACATTGGAGCTAATGGAAGCCCCTAAAGATAAGCTTTCCATGCATTATGGGTATAATATAGCGGCAATGAGTTTTACTCCAGCTGAAGTAGCTCAGGAAATACAAAAACACATGCCTAATTTTGAAGTTAGCTACGCCCCTGATTTTAGACAACAAATAGCAGAATCATGGGTAGAGTCAATGGATGATACCCAAGCTCAAACAGATTGGGGCTGGAAACCAGCCTATAATTTAGAGACAATGACTACAGATATGCTATTTAATTTACAACAAATAAAAGACCATGGTTCTACAGAATATAACGAGCAGTCGTTCCTGTAAGAATTTAGGGTTTATATATAGAAAATAAAAAAAATAAAAATGTTTGATAAAGTAAGAGCTTCTTTGAGTCAAGAATTGACTGAAATACGTGAAGCAGGATTGTACAAAGAAGAACGTATTATCACGACTCCTCAAGGAGCCGATATCGCAACAGATGAAGCAGGGGATGTAATTAATTTTTGTGCCAATAATTATCTAGGACTGTCGTCTCATCCAGAGGTAATACAAGCTGCTAAAGATGTAATTGATGAGCGAGGATATGGATTGTCTTCTGTTCGTTTTATTTGTGGCACACAAGATATTCATAAAGAACTCGAGCAAAAGTTATCGGATTTTTTAGGAATGGAAGATACGATTCTATACGCCGCGGCTTTTGATGCTAATGGGGGAGTGTTTGAACCAATATTGCATAAAGAAGATGCTATTATATCAGATGAATTGAATCATGCTTCTATTATAGATGGTATTCGTCTTTGTAAGGCACAGCGTTTCCGTTACAAGCATAATAATATGGAGGCATTAGAGGAACAGCTACAAGCTGCTCAGGGAGCTAGACGCCGTTTGATTGTAACAGATGGATCTTTTTCAATGGATGGTACTATTGCACAACTAGACAAAATTTGTGATTTGGCAGATAAGTACGATGCGATGGTTATGATTGATGAGTGTCATTCGACAGGATTCTTGGGGAAAACAGGACGTGGTGTACACGAGTATAGAGATGTAATGGGTAGGGTGGATATTATTACAGGAACGCTAGGCAAGGCACTGGGAGGTGCTTCAGGTGGATTTACGGCTGCTCGTAAAGAAATAGTAGATATGCTGCGTCAACGTTCTCGTCCTTATCTTTTCTCCAACACGGTTGCTCCCTCTATTGTAGGAGCTTCTATCAAAGTATTGGATCTATTGACAAGTAGTACAGCTCTAAGAGATAAACTGGAAGAAAATACCAAGTATTTCCGTACCGAAATGACGAAGGCTGGTTTTGATATTGTAGCAGGAGATCATCCGATTGTTCCTATCATGCTCTATGACGCGGTCTTGTCACAAAAAATGGCAGAAAAACTCCTCGAAGAAGGAATTTATGTCATTGGATTTTATTATCCAGTAGTTCCTAAAGGCAAAGCTCGTATTCGAGTACAAATTTCAGCAGGACACGAACCGCATCACCTCGAAAAAGCAATCAAAGCCTTCATTAAAGTAGGAAAAGAGCTGGGAGTTGTAAAGTAGGTTTTTTCAAATTAAAAAGAAGTAGCAAAGCAGTTCTAGTTAGTCTAGAGCTGCTTTTTTAAATGGATTGTGATGGAGAAAGAGTTATTAGATCAACCATTAGGAGGGCATATTACTATCCGAAAACGACTACTGGTAGGAGTAGAGGTGGTAATCTTGGTCGCTAATTTCGCGGCTTGTATACCAATGGGATATATCATGCTCGAAGCACAGTTAAAAAGTGAATGGATGTTGGTGTTATTTTATGCCTGTATTATTGCTATGACACTACTACCACCGATTATATATCTTTTTGAATGGAGGAAATCTACGCAAGCGTTTGATCTAGATCAAAATGCAACTGTACTAGAGCAGGAGGTATTGAAACCCAATGTTTTCTTTGATTTAATCCGATTTTTGTTTGGTTTCGGAGGGTTGATTAGTTTGATCCTGTTATATGATAGTATACAGCCAGAAACTGGTTTAGGGATAGGGTTTGCCTTAATAGGTTTATTTTTTATTTTAGGACCAATTCAGTTGGTATTTTTTATTTATATCTATCGTTTACGTAAGCGTATTATTCGACTAAAATTACATTAGAATGGGACAAGAAATACTAGATGATGTTAAGGGATTGAATCAGAATTTGAGAGAGCCTAAAGCGATACTGATTGAGTATATGATGATGCTTTTTAATCTATTGCTGATAGTGAAATTATCGGTTATGTACTATCTATATACACAAGAAACAAACGATGGCAGTGTCTTCCTATTTTTAATCGTTGGGGTTCAAGTTTTGATGGGAGGATATATGATTATGACCATCTATAGGTGGCAACAGGTATTTAATGATTTTGAAGATAATAAGAATACATTGGGTCTGTGGCGAGTCGAAGACGTACATGATAATGGCTGTTTTACCAACTCTATTATTTCAATATGGATTATTACATTTTTAGCCTATTTGGCAATATTGGTGTTTAATTATGAAAATGTACTGAGTGTTAATTTTATCATTAATCTACTGTTATATTTAGGGGTAGGACCTGCACAGGTATGGTTTTTTTATATGGTGGATCAAAATTATTTTATGATCAAGACGGAGTTGAAACGAATAAAGGCAGAAGAAACTAACTAGAATGGGTATGCCAAATGAGCTACTGGATGAATATGAAATGAATCCACGAAACATAAGAAAGTCTTACGATGACTTGGTCGAAACTATTCTCTTGGGCAGTAACTTCATATTATTGATAGGAGGGATATTATTTTGTTGGTATTGTGCTTTTGCCAGAGGTATTTGGATACTCCTAGTCAATCCACCTATTTTTATCATTTTATTTAGTGTACCTATTCTTCGATTTATCAAAAGGTGGAGAGCTTTCTCCAAAGGTTATGAACAAAACGGATCTATAACAGAAAAGTGGGGCGATGTGAAAGGGTTTACAATAGATTTTTTATACCCAGTAGGAGCCGTTGTTTTCAATGCAGCATGGTTCCTTACAGGTGTATCTTTGTACCTTAGACCATCTTTGGGACTGTTGACTTTAATTTGGATAGTCTTGGCAGGGTTAGGTCCTATACAGTACTTTTATCTTCGAAAAACTAAAAAAAAGCTGATAGAAATAAGTGACCGTTAATCTACTCCACAAAGTTATCCAAATAGCTGTTGTAGGATATTTTTTTTGTAAGTCTTGCCAACAGGCAACGTATAACTTTCTTGTAAAATTAGGGTATTGTTTTCGTAACTTTTGATAGCTCGATTGGCTACAATATAGGAGCGGTGAATACGAAGGAAATCAGTTTTAGGGAGCGTTGCCTCTAGTTTTTTCATAGTATTGTGTTCTATGATTCTACCTTCAGTAGTATGATAGCGAACATACTCTTTCAGGGATTCAATGTAGAGGATGTTTTTCAATTTTATTTTGTGATGTTTGTGCTCCGAATGTACTACTATATAAGGATCTTCGATAGATGTTTGAGCATCAAACTGTGCAGCTTTGTATTGAGTTTGTTTTAGAAGAGTAGCTTTTTGTATTGCTTCTTGAAATCGTACAAAAGAGATTGGTTTGAGTAGATAATCAACTACATTGAGTTCATAGCTTTTGAGGGCGAAATTGCTATAGGCAGTGGTGAAAATAACTAAGGGATGATGGTCTTGTAGTTCTTCTAGCAATTCAATCCCTGTTTGTTGTGGCATTTGTATATCCAATAGCAATAAGTCCACAGACTGAGTACTCAAGTAATGTTTTGCTTCTTTGGTAGAGCTACATAAGGCAATTATTTCTAAGGCCTCTATTTTATTGGCATAAGCCTCTAGCATCTGACGAGCTAGCTCTTCATCATCTATAATTAAGCAGGTTAATTTATTCATAATTTTAAGGTTAAAGTAGCCCAGAAACTATCCTTGTCTTGGCGAATATTTAGCTGATGTGTATGAGGGTGTAGTATGGTCAATCGTTTTTGGATATTTTCGATGCCAATGCCTGTATACTCATCGTCCACTTTCTTTTGTGTTTGTAGTTGAGAGCGATTATTTCCGATTTTGAAATAGAGCTGATCTGCTTCTTTCTTGAGTACAATTGTCATCCACATTTGTTGCTCATATTCATAACTATGCTTAAAGGCATTTTCTACAAACGGGAGCAGTAGCATCGGCTCTATTAACATATTTTCTAGTCCTTGGAGATCTATGTCTAGTTTAATGTTTTGCCATTTACTATCTCGCCATTGTTGAAAATAAATATAATTATTTAGATATTCTACTTCTTTCTGTAACAAGACTTTTTCTTCTTGACCATCATAAGTAACATAACGAAGCATTTCAGACAGTTTTAATACAAAATCTCCTGCTTTATCTGGTTTGAGTTGTACAATGGCATATAAGTTATTGAGGGCATTGAATAGAAAGTGAGGGTTGATTTGTCTACGCAGCAATTTCAATTCATTTTTGATATTAATGGCTCTTA
>CAYOJF010000157.1:0-9626 GCA_964404215.1 uncultured Aureispira sp.
AGCAACGCCATCTCCCAAGCGCCGCGGTATTCTTCCACAAAGAACTTGTACCAGGTAATAAAAGTGCTACAGCAGTATACAAACCACCTGTCATCAAAAAGCTCTTTCCTGCTATACCTCTTTTTTCATCTTCGTTCTTATAAAAAAACCAAAAAGATAAACTGATAAATGTGGCTATAAATAAGTAGGTCTCTAACATGTGACTTTGTTTTGATTGGAGAATTTTTTTCAACAAACTTCAGAAGAATAAATCTATTATCCTATTATTTCAAACTCTAAAATTTCTACAGAAGTTCCCCACATAAATATGGAAATGCTCTCGGTCGAAACTTCTTTAATAGTTGCTTTTATCGTTAACCCTTCTTCTTTCATTTTTTTAGGAAGTTTTGTGGGTCGCCACTTATTTCCATCTTTGTCAATAATTCCCCAAAAACCACCTGATAGTTTTTGATATTTAATTTTTCCTTCTATTTTCATTTTGTTAATGTTCTTATATATATTAACGTAAACTTTTATCGAAACCGTTGCCTTTTGTCAAGAAAAATCTCGCATTTATGCTTTATTCTACCATAGAAAAAGAAATCCTTCAATATATCAATCAATATCGTACATCTATCAATCTTCTACCACTCTCTTTTGCTGATCCTATCCAAACTACTGCCCGAAAGCATGTGGAAGAAATGGCTAAAGAAATCATTCCTTTTGGGCATGATGGATTTGATACCCGTGCCAACACCCTCCTCCAAATATTGAATGGTAGTAGTGCTTCTGAAAATGTTGCCCTAGGACAACGTTCTGCCGAAGAAGTAGTTGAAAGTTGGCTCAATAGTCCTCAACACAAAAAAAATATTGAAGGAGATTATTCTTTGACTGGAATTGGGGTTGCCTCCAACAATCAAAATCAATTGCTCTTTACTCAAATATTCATCAAAGCCCCCTCCTCTCTTTCCTATGAACCTACTCCCACTGTCGTTTCTGACAGTAGTCCTACACCAAACCTTAATTATGCCTTGCTCCAAAAAACCAATAACTATCGTCAAGAAAATCAAAAAAATAACCTACAACTAAATCCACACTTGCAGGCTCTTGCAACACAACACGCTCAAGAAATGGCAAACAACAAAGTATCCTTTGGCCATGATGGATTTGATACCCGTGCCAATAAAATCATACAAAAGACAACTGCTAGTGCTGTCGCTGAAAATGTAGCCTTAGGCAACGAAAACGCTGATCTTATTTTTAATAATTGGATCAATAGCACCCCTCATCAAAAAAATATCTTAGGTGATTTCAATTTATTAGGTATTGGTGTTGCCAAAGCAACTGATGGGACTTTCTACTATTGTCAAATTTTCGCAAAAAAATAAAAGCTGCCTCTATATGATAATATAGAAATACAGCTTTTATAATGGATTTTTTTTAGTTGAAAAAATTTGGGTTTCTCAACAAAGATTTTGGATAACTTAGGACATTCTAAGTTTGGAAGTTTTAAACTAAAACCTCCGTGGGAATTTTTATTTGGATAACTACTTAATGTACGATTTTACAAAACGTTACCATTTCCTTAAAAAAAAAAAATATTTATTTTTTATTGCTGCAACTGTATTTTTTCAACAAACTCATCTCCTGTAGTTCGCCCATACATCCAATATATTCCATTAGGTAAAAAGCTTAAATCTACCCAAGTTGTAGGCTGACTGATTTCATTTTCATTCCATACCAGCTGTCCTAATGTATTAAAGACCTGTATTGACTTCAATACTTCATCTGATTTTACTTGAACTATTCCAGTAGTAGGATTAGGAGCCAATTCTACCCTTACAACCTGCTCTTCGACCTTAGATACTGAAACTGTTCGAGAACAATAATTATTATCATAACCATTATTGTAATACTGTTGAATCATTGGTAGCTGACGATACATCAGATTAACATTCTGCAAATGATTACTATCTAAATTTCTATGGTAAGAATATGCTGCTACTAAATCAAATTGTTCTCCTACTCTAAATGTATCCTTACCTGTCGACATTAATGGACGAGCCTCTTCTCCATTCAATAAGCTATCAGCATAGATTGACCAGCCTGCTGTATCATTAGGATTATCAGGAAAAATAAATGATGTAGGTACAGCTCCTACATTATTAGGAGCATAACCATTTTTTCCGTAAGTCAGAGGCGTACCATTTCTAAACTTACTATTCATCAAATTATACTCTTGAATGGCTCCAACAGGATCACAACCAGATAAATTTGGGAAATAGTACATACTATTTGTTATGGTTTGATTAAGAAACGTCAATGCTTGTACTGAAGGGCTAGTGACATAACTTACGCCTATCCCGTAGGTACAGGAGGTGTCATCCATTTGGTCTCCATTATAAGCATAGACAGTATTCTGATTAGGAATTGTTCCAAAGTAATCATCATCTCCACATCCTATATTAAAATCGGTCCATAATGCTGCTTTAAAATTGACTAAATCAAAGTCACCTTTATTGACAATTCGTTGTTTTACAAAAATAGTTTGTTTTAGGATAGGATCGAAATCACAATCAAAAGCATAGGCGGTTAGCTGCACTTCAGCTCCTATAGATTGACCTGAGCTCTGTGTATGCAGGTTACCAATATCATTATAAACTAACCATAGCAAATCATCTGCTATGACATTCAAATACTGCTCATCAGCAATAGGATAATCTCCATCCATTGGGTTATAAATCCCATCATTGTTCCTATCCCTAAAAGGTGCCAAATCTTGATTTGGGAGATGAAAGCCATTTTGATTAAAAAAATGAGGATTGCCTCTTCCTGGCCAGGCTAATAAACTAGTTGCTATAGGATCATTTATCACATTATTATCAGTATAATCTTGTATCAAAGCTCTTACATCAGCTCCTTTTACCCCCCAGACTCTATCAAATTCTGTACACATACTAGCATTTCCATTGATGATTGGACCCGAAAAGTAATCGTTACCACAGTTATTGTACGTTTGTACTGCTAATCTTAAGGTACCAGTGTTGTCATTGCTGTATCCTCCCAACCAAAGTCCTCCAGCAAAGATAGCTGGCGATGTATTTCCTGTCGTTGGGTCTTTCACTTCAAAACCAGTCACAACTTGTTCGTCAAAAAAACTACCAGAGGATTTGAATACAGCTCTAATATCATTTCCATCTAGCAATCCAGTATTAGTAGCCTGTCTACAGTTTTGTGCTATCAAAAAATAAGGTATTACCAGTAAGTTTATTATAAATATTTTACTTTTTATCATGGTGTATTTTTAGGGTTAAGAGGATGTTTAAGGATTGAATAAGCCTCTTTTTCAGTTTGATAGCCTTAGCTGTCATGACTTAAAAAAGGTGCAATTGAATTCTAAATCAAACATTTGCAACTTGAAGTTAATTTTTAAACAGGCTCTAATATCAGATCTATTTTAGACGTTTCGCTAAAAATTAAATCCTGATCAACAGTGTGTAATTAATGCTAATATATATAATATCACTTGTACTACACTAAAACATTTATAGCACATCCTCAATTAAAATTAATTACTAGATTTTTAGTAATAAAACATTCCATACTTTTTTCCCAATAAAAACAGATAAGAATACCTAGGTAAATTAGTTTGCCTTTGAGCATTTCTACTTAACAAAAAAATAACCTAACGAATCTACTGGTTTTCAGCACATTAGACTACAAAACATTTTCCTATTCATTATTTACAATGAATAACTATTTTTAGTCCTACAAAAGTCTATCTTTGTGGCTTTTTATACGGAAGTCGTAATCGGATAAAGCAATTCCATTCCTATTACCTTCAAGGCAAAATATAGCTATGAAACAATTTTTCAACAACTTTACCCATAATCCCAAAGACGATATTCTATCTGGTCTAACAGTAGCTCTGGCTCTAGTGCCAGAAGCTGTCGCTTTTGCTTTTGTTGCGGGTGTTGACCCTCTCGTCGGTCTATACGGAGCATTTATGATGGGACTAATTACTTCTCTGTTTGGTGGTAGACCTGGTATGATCTCAGGAGCTACAGGAGCGATGGCAGTAGTTATGATACACTTAATCAAAGAAGGAAACCAAGCGGGAGTACCTTTAGGAATAGAAAATCTAGGGTTACAATGGCTCTTTATCACACTACTCTTAGTAGGTGCTATACAGATTTTGGCTGGTGTTTTCAAGCTTGGCAAATTCGTTCGACTCATTCCCCATCCTGTTATGATGGGTTTTGTCAATGGATTGGCTATTGTTATTTTCTTATCACAATTAGGTATGTTCCAAATAACAACAGCAACAGGTACTACGTGGATTCAGGGAGCAGAACTATTCACTATGCTTGGCTTAGTCGGACTAACGATGGGTATTATGTATGGTTTGCCTAAATTAACCGAAAAAGTCCCTGCTGCCCTAACGGCTATTATTGTTGTCGCTTGTATTACAATCTTTGGAGGACTAGATGTTAGTACCGTTGGTTCTTTTATTGCTGATGGTGGTGGACAAGGTCTGCAAGGGTCTTTACCTGAATTTCAAGGTCAAATCTTCACGCTATTTGATACTATAGGCGAACATTGGTCCACTATTGTCTCTACTGCTTTTATCTTGGCTGCTGTTGGCTTGATTGAATCTTTGATGACCCTTAATCTAGTGGACGAACTAACAGAAACTAGAGGATCTGGAAATAGAGAATGTATTGCACAAGGTAGTGCTAATATACTAAATGGTCTATTTGGTGGTATGGGTGGTTGTGCCATGATTGGCCAATCTATTATCAATGTTAATTCTGGTGGTAGGGGTCGTCTATCTGGCTTTACTGCTGCAGTTGCTCTATTAGCGTTTATTCTCTTTGGTTCTTCTCTTATCGAACAGATTCCGATTGCAGCCCTAGTGGGTGTCATGTTTATGGTCGTGATTGGGACATTTGCCTGGAGTAGTTTCCGCGTACTCAACAAAATTCCTTTGGCAGATGCTTTTGTATTGATTGCCGTTTCACTCATTACCGTTTTTGCTGATCTGGCAATAGCAGTAATTATCGGTGTTATTATCTCTGCTCTTGTATTTGCATGGGAAAATGCCACTATGATTCGTGCTCGAAAAAGCGTTCGTCCTGATGGTAGCAAAGTCTATGAAATATGGGGGCCTCTATTTTTTGGTTCTGTCCAAGCGTTCAATTCCAAATTTGATATCAAATCTGATCCCGAATACATCGAGTTAGACTTTATGGAATCTCGTGTTAGCGATCATTCTGGCGTAGAAGCCATCAGAGGTGTTGCCAATAAATATCTCGATTTGGGTAAAAAAATTAAATTGACTCACCTGAGTCCAGAATGTACCCAGCTTCTACTAAAAAGAAATCCAGAATTTTCGACAATTATCGAAACTTCTATTGATGACCCTAGGTATTATGTGGTGACTAGCCTAGTCGATAGTGAAGTCTAAATTTGACGACAACTATTCGTAAAAAAGCCCCTATTTTGATTTTATCAAAGTAGGGGTTTTCTTTATCTTCGTTCTCCAATAACTACATTTCCATAAGTTTCGATAGAAGCAATATCCATACTTACTTGCCAAAGCTTATAGGCATTTTCTTTGCTCTGTGCTAATTTAGTGATTGCCGCTTCTTTTTTATTGTCAAAATAAGCTCCAGTAATAGTATCCACAGAAGAAGAGGTCGCCAAGAAAACAGAAGTTTCTGCTCCCTTCTGGGGCTTTTTCAAAAAAGGCTTCGCTATTTGAATTAGTTTATTGAATAACATACCTCCTGATTGTCCAAAACCCGTATAAACCGTACCAGGATGCAAACAATTGACCGTAACTTGGGTATGTTCCTGTTTTAGCTTCTGAGCTAGATATTTTGTAAAATAGATATTATATAGCTTACTTAAGCCATAAGCCTTCATTTGACCATATTTTTGATACTCCAACTGTAAGTCATCCCAAGGTATCTCTCGTACAAATTTATGTGCCAAAGAAGCAACATTTATAATTCTCTTGTCATTACCTCGTTTCACCGCATCTAGTAAATAATGCGTCAGTAAGAAATATCCCATATGATTCAATGCAAATGTCTGTTCCATCCCCTCTTTTGTCAATTGATAATTCCCAAATATTGCTCCAGCGTTATTGATCAAAATATCTATCTTTTTATATTTTTCATACATCAACTCACCACAACCACGTATGGATTCCATTCGAGACAAATCACAAAGTTCCAATAAAACGTGTTCATTACCACTCTCTTTGATAATAGCTTGTCTTGCCTCCTCTCCTCTTTCTTGATTTCTACAAACCATAACAATTGTTGCTCCTTTTCGAGCTAATTCAATAGCAGTTTGTTTTCCAATTCCTGAATTTGCTCCTGTAATGACCACTATTTTATCCTTCATACTATCATTTTTTGTTATCATTTTGTTCTACTATTAGTAACTAAAATGGCACTTTTAAGTTCTAATTTTATCATTTTTTGTCTTTTTTAGGGTCAAAAAGCACCTTTTTTGCATTTTTTGCCATTTTTTTTCAATAAAAAGCTCTTGGAACTTTTTTTTATCCAGTATGGTTCTTATATTTGTGTCGCTTCAAATAGATGGTGCCATTAGCTCAGTTGGTTAGAGCATCGGTTTGTGGTACCGAGGGTCGTGGGTTCGAATCCCATATGGCACCCTTCACATAGCACAACCAAAAGCTGTTAGATTAATTTCTAACAGCTTTTTTGTTTTTAGTTCTGCCCAACACAATAGATAGAAGAACAATCATTTCTCTAGTGATAAAAAAAACAGATACTTCAAAAAGTATCTGTTTTTTTGTTCCGCTCTAAAAGAGCTAATATATATTTCAAAAACACCACATCCCTTAATTATTAACCAAAACATATACATTCAGAGAAGTAGCAATCACAAGCCAAACGGCATAAGGTACAATGAGCCAAGTATAAGATTTCAAAAAGCTCTTAAAGGCTACTAAAAAGTAGATAACAAACAAAGAAAGTATGCTAATCCAGATAGCACCAAAAAGCACCCATTGTTGGCTAAAGAAAATGTAATTCCAACCTACATTGAGCCCCCATTGCACGCCAAATAAGCTATATATCATCGTTTTTCTATCATCCTCTACCAACTTTGCCATATAAAAAGAAAAACAAAGCATAATGGTAGTCCATGCAACACCAAAAAACCAACCTGGAGGAGTCCAAGGTGCTTTATCCAAAGATTGGTACCAATCTCCCGTTGGGCCTTCTCCCATCAACAATCCACCAATTCCCAAAGCTCCAAAATTGAGCAATAAAAAAACACCTACTCTAGCAGCATAACTTTTCATAAAATTTATTTGTTTGGCACAATACCACTATCTGTAGCCATCTACTTTAGCAGTACTCTATAGTCAACGGCGTGTGTTCCATCCATTTTGACCATCATTTGATAAACTTTTCGTTTTGTATTAATATCTGTTATCTTAAATAAATTGATAACTTCATCTCTTTTAGAATCTGTAAACAACTGTACCCACATGTTTCCCAGATAATTTTGGTTAGCATTCTGTACAGCCTCCAATGCTTTGAGAATAGAGGACAACCCTTTTTCTGTTTTATCTTCTTGTGCAATTCGATCCAATCCCAGCATATAATATTGATACATTGCCCGTCTCATGTCCTGCATACGAGGATTAAGTAGATTCTCTACCAACCAATAGCGATTACGTTTAATCACATTATTTCCTCCAATCCATCCACTGTTAGTTCCTCTAGGGACCGTATTCAGGATATCCTGTGCCTTCTGTATATGCTCTTCACCACCTAACTCAGAAAACGAATCGTAATCCATTCCAAGAATAATATAAGCATAAAAAGCTAATGTTGAAGTTAAATTAGAAGTATAGGTATTTTCTGAAAAATCCAAAACTTCAAACTCTCCGTAGCTGAACGAGATCTCTTTGTCCAAGTTTTGAAACAAAACACTATTATACCCGCTACCATATACAGGACGACTTGCCTGTATGGTCATTTGACCTGTAAATTCCGTCTGTGATTTTTCAGATTCGATCGTGATAATGATATTAAGTTCAATACGCTCTGTCGGCTCAAACTCATCTTCTATCCAATCTCTTGTATTCATAAACTCTTCAATAGCCGTTTCTAAGTTACGGAATACTTTAGGGTCAACGGTTTGAATCTTAGGGGTGTTAATCGTTACCTGAGTGGTAAATTCTTGAGCAAAGGTTTGTCCGATAGAGGCTAGTAATAGTACTATTCCTATCAGCCATTTAGACATACTATTCATTTATTTTATTTTTACTAATTCTTTCAATTTGTTAATAATATCTTCTGCCACCGCTTCTTTCGGCTTAATAGTATAACGTGTTATTCTATCATTTCGCTCTACAAAAGTGACTTTATTTGTATCATGCCCAAAACCAGCCCCACTATCTTCTAGCGTATTGAGTACAATTAGATCTAAATTTTTAGATACTAGCTTTTTCTTCGCGTGTTCTAGAGCATTAGTAGTTTCTAACGCAAATCCTATACTAATTTGATGCTCTTGCTTCTCTTTTCCTAGTTCTGCCGCAATATCATGTGTCTTACGCAGCTCCATCTGAAATTCATTTGTTTTTTTCTTGATTTTCTGCGTAGCTACTGCTTTGGGAGTATAATCTGCTACAGCTGCTGCCAATACAATAATATCTGCTTGATCAGCATACTTTTTTGCTGCTTGGTACATCTCTTCTGCTGATTTGACTGCTACGATAGAAACTAAGCCATTTTGAGGCAGTACTTTAGCCGGACCACTCACAAAGATAACCTTGGCTCCTGCCCAAGCTGCTTGATCAGCAATAGCAGCCCCCATCTTACCAGAAGAATGATTGCTAATAAACCGAACAGGATCTAATGCCTCTTGAGTAGGCCCAGAAGTAATCAAAATTGTTTTGCCACTTAAGACAGTTTCATTATGTTTAGAAAAATGAATGTGCAACTGTCGCAGCATTTCTTCTGGCTCCGCCATTCGTCCTTTTCCTACCAATCCCGATGCCAACTCACCATCTTCTACTGGTATCAGATAATTACCATAACTCAACAGTTTGTCCACATTAGCCTGTGTTGCGGGATGCGTCCACATATCCAAATCCATTGCTGGAGCAAAATAGACTGGACATCGACTAGATAGATAAGCTGCCAGTAGCATATTATCACACTGCCCATTTGCCATTTTCGCTAATGTATTAGCCGTAGCAGGTGCTATAATCATTATATCTGCCCAAAGCCCCAATTCCACGTGATTATGCCATCCATCTTCAGAGGACACGTCTGCATATACTGGATTTTTAGACAAGGTAGAAAGAGTCAATGCAGTAATAAATTTCTGTGCGGCAGGTGTCATTACTACTTTAACTTCAGCTCCTTGCTTGACCAGTAGTCGAACCAAATAAGCTATTTTATAAGCAGCAATACTACCCGATACTCCTATCAATATTTTTTTTTCCTTGAGTTGCTTCATAAGAGCTCATTTAATTTCTTCTTAAGTAGGTTTACCTCTGAAGTTGTTTAAAAAGTCTCTTCCTGTCTAAATGAAATACCTTTTTCTGTTACTTATCGTTAAAAATTAGCCGAATAGCTAAGGCTATTAGTCAA
>CAYOJF010000158.1:0-9572 GCA_964404215.1 uncultured Aureispira sp.
TTTTGTTTGGGCTAATAACATGTAAAATTTGCCATTCTCCACATTTTGAAATTGGGGATTATTAAAATTCTATAGAGTGCCTGTACTAGTGTAAATCAATTATTTGTTTAGTATTAATTTACTCTAATATAAAAAAATGATTGGATTTGAGTCAGCTCTTATTAAGCAAAAAAAACAGGGTTCCCCAATGAATATGGAAAACCTCTGTGGGATTTGTTCTTTTCATAATGTCTAACAGACATTATAATTTCTCTAGTATCCAAGTAGTACCAAAATCTTTGGTTGAAGCTTTCCATGAAGCTGGATCTCTACCAAAAATACCAGATTCAAATAAAATGAACCATTCCTCTTCTTTTTCTTTTAGCTCACGGACTTGGTGTTGAGTCCCCTGAAATGGAAAAATTACTTTTTTCTCAATCTGATTGGCAGTGTCATAAATAATAATTCCACCATAATAATGAAAAGTCTGACTTGGTATATACTGAAGTATATATTGATTGATAGTATCGAAAGGAATTGGTTTGAAACTACCTAAATAATTGCTTCTATTTGTTTGTTCAGAAGCATGGGATAGAGCAGCATAAAGCTTATAATGAGTCTCATCTAAAGTGTCTATTGGGTTTTTGAGTTCCATTTCAATTTGTCCGAAGCATAGATTTTGGAAAAAGAGTAATCCGAGAATAAGAAATAATTTTTGCATGATAAGTTATAAGTTATAGAAGTGCTTGAAATTAAATAGTTTAAAATGAATTGTTTGGGTAGACTTTTACGAATATGATGCCAATTTTTTAGATACCATTTTCGACTTGTTTTAGAGATATTTTCTAAAAAAGATAAACTTTACCTAGATTCTATTTTTATAAAAATATAGAAAATGTACCTTTGTGGCATAAAGGTACCATCTAACAAATGCAGATGACTAATAATATACATGGGAAGTGATTTTATTAGGAGTCAATTTGGAGTACCAAACCATACATTTTTATCAAAAAAAAACGGACTAGTTATGAATTATGATATTATTGTAGTAGGAAGTGGACCAGGTGGCTATGTTGCTGCTATTCGTGCTTCTCAATTAGGACTAAAAACAGCGGTAGTCGAGCGTGAATCACTAGGGGGCATTTGTCTCAACTGGGGATGTATTCCTACTAAAGCACTTTTGAAATCTGCACAGGTTTTTGATTATATCAGTCACGCCCAAGATTATGGAATTAATGTAGGAGAAGCTAGTGCTGATTTTGGAGCGATGATCCAACGTAGTCGTGGTGTAGCAGATAAGATGAGCAAAGGGGTTACTTTTTTGATGAAGAAGAATAAGATTGATGTACTAATGGGTACAGGCAAACTAGCAAAAGGAAAAAAAGTAGCAGTTACAGATGATAAAGGAACTACTAAAGAGTATTCTGCAAAGCACATTATTGTAGCAACTGGTGGACGTGCTAGACAATTGCCGAATATACAGATAGACGGTAAAAAAATTATTGGCTATAGAGAGGCGATGACACTACCCACACAACCAAAGAAAATGGTCGTAGTTGGTTCTGGAGCTATTGGAGTGGAGTTTGCTTATTTTTACAATGCTTTAGGGACAGAAGTAACGATTGTAGAGTACTTGAATGATATTTTACCAAGAGAAGACAAGGATGTTTCTAAAGAAATGAAGAAAATATTCAAAAAGTCAGGTGTTAAAATTATGACAGGGGCTGGTGTGCAGACAGTAGATACCAAAGGTAATGGCTGCAAAGTGAATATCAAGCATAACAAGAATGGTAAAGAAGAAACCATTGAATGTGATGTAGTCCTTTCGGCAGTAGGAGTTACTCCTAATACGGAGAATATTGGTCTCGAAGATTTGGGAATCAAAACGAATAAGCAAGGACTAATAGAAGTAGATGCTTTTTACAAAACAAATGTAGAGGGTGTCTATGCGATTGGTGATGTATTGCCAACACAAGCATTGGCTCACGTAGCTTCTGCAGAAGGTATTATTTGTGTCGAAAAAATAGCTGGACACCATCCAGAACCAATTGATTATAATAATATACCAGGATGTACCTACTGTATTCCAGAGGTGGCATCAGTAGGATACACGGAAGCAGCCGCTAAAGAAGCTGGTTATGAACTAAGAATTGGTAAATTCCCATTCTCTGCTTCTGGTAAGGCAAGTGCAGCAGGTGTTAACCAAGGATTTGTCAAAGTTATTTTTGATAAAAAATATGGCGAGTTCTTAGGAGCTCACATGGTAGGAGCCAACGTAACGGAAATGATTGCTGAAGTGGTTGCTGCTCGTAAGTTAGAAACAACAGGGATGGATATTGTGAAAACAATACACCCACACCCAACGATGTCAGAAGCCGTAATGGAAGCAGCAGCTGCTGCTTATGATGAGGTGATACATTTGTAGTAGATTATTTAAAAGCAAGTGTTAAATCATTTGATTGTATTAGAAGTGTCCAAAATTGATTAATTTTGGACACTTCTTTTATTAAACTTAAGCATGCAACAACACAAAATAATCATATTAGGGCCTGCCCATCCTTATAGAGGTGGAATAGCAAAGGGAAATGAATTGTTGGCGAATGAATTTCGAAAGCAGGGGATAGACTGCAAAGTGATTACCTTTACTTTACAGTATCCTAAGATACTCTTTCCGGGCAAGACACAATATACCACAGATGAATTGGCTTATCCTATTAAGATCGAGCGAAAGATCAATTCGGTTAATCCATTCAATTGGTTGTCAGTAGGCTGGGCGATTCGTAAGGAAGCTCCTACTTTATTGATTATTCGACATTGGTTGCCTTTTATGGGACCTAATATGGGGACTATTGCTCGTATTGCTAAGGGCAATAAAAGAACAAAGGTAATTGCTTTTTTTGATAATTTGATTCCACACGAAAAGCGAATTGGAGATACACTTTTCAATAAATATTTTGTGAGTAGTGCCGATGCTTTTTTGGCAATGTCAAACAGTGTACTCAATGATTTGAAGCAGTTCAACACCGAAAAACCACGAGTATTTAGCCCACATCCTGTGTTTGATAATTATGGAGAAAAATTGACCAAAAAAGCAGCCTGTGAATGGCTTAATGTAGAGGAGGAGTTGCAGTATATCTTATTTTTTGGTTTTGTACGAGAATACAAAGGGTTGGATTTACTACTAGAAGCCTTTGCCAAGCTAACGAAGGTACAACCCAATGTTCGTTTGATGGTTGTGGGAGAATATTACAGTGACGAAGAAAAATACCAAAAAATAATGCAAGATTTGGGTATTCAGGATCTGATTATCCAACGAAAAGAATTTGTGCCTGATGAGGAGATTCGATATTATTTTAGTGCGGCAGATTTAGTGGCTCAACCTTACAAGACTGCTACACAGAGTGGCGTTACTCAGATAGGGTATCATTTTGAAAAGCCTATGTTGGTAACCAATGTAGGTGGGTTAGCCGAAATTATTCCTCATGGTAAAGTAGGGTATGTGGTAGACTCTAATCCACAATCTATTTTTGAAGGATTGAATGATTTTTTTGAAGTGGATAGGGCAGCAGAGTTTAGCGAAAACCTAAAGAAAGAAAAAGTTCGTTTTTCTTGGCAAAAAATGACCGAAAACCTACTGGAGTTGCATCAAAAAACGAATAAATAGGATGGCAAATTTAGATAAAACAAGACAGACAATTGCTACATCTATTGCAATCAAGCAACAACTGTTGGCTGATACCATGACATTATCTAATGTCGTAATAGCAGCGAATTTGATTGAAAACTGTTTTCGGAAGGGTGGAAAAGTTCTCTTTGGGGGGAATGGAGGAAGTGCTTCAGATGCACAACACTTAGCTTGTGAGTTATCGGGCAGGTTTTATAAAGATAGACCACCACTTTATGCAGAAGCCTTGCATGTTAATACGTCTTATTTGACCGCTGTTGCCAATGATTATTCTTACGAAGAGGTTTATAGGCGAATCGTACAGGCCAAGGGGCGAGCAGGAGATGTATTAGTGGCTATCTCCACTTCTGGCAATTCACCCAATATCATTAAGGCGATAGAAGAAGCCAAACGACAAAATATGCGGATAATAGGACTGACAGGAGCAGGTAAAGGAGCCATGAACGCTCTTTGTGATGTACTCCTAGAAGTTCCTTCCTTGGATACACCAAGAATACAAGAATGCCATATTTTGTTAGGACATATCATTTGTGAGCAAGTAGAGGCGGCTATTTTTCCATAATTTTTGATAAAAACCCAAGAGATGAAATATTTGATTGTAATAATAGCATTATTGTGTAGTCTAGAGGGCTTTACGCAAATCAAAAAAGTTAAAGAAAAGAAGGGCAAGTATGGCTTTGTTATGAAACAAGGTGGTAAGGTAGAGTATAAGTATGACGAGGTAAAACCATCTTGGAATAAGAATCAGGGGTATAAAGTACGAGTAGCTAATTATTGGGGTTTTGTCAATAATGAAGGAAAAGAGATGATAGCTTGTGACTATGATAGTCTTATTGTGCTTTTAGATGGGGCTATGAAAGTGAAATTGGATAATAAATGGGGAATTCTCAATGAGAAAGGTAAATTTATCGTCCCAATGGAATATGAAGCTATCGAAGACTATACAACAACTTACGTTACTGTTCAGAAGGGAGGCAAGTGGGGCGTAATAAAAGGAGAGAAAAAGGTTATAGAGTGCCAATATGATAGTTTAAGAGTACTACTAGAAGGTGATGTGAAAGTTAAATTAAATGATAAATGGGGAATTGTTGACAATAAAGGTAATGTTCGTATTCCTATCAAGTATGAAGCTATTGCAACATATGATAAAGGTGGTATTTCTGTCAAAACAGCAAAAGGTTGGGGAGGATACAGGAATGATGGCAAAATAGATTACAATACAGATAATTTTATTATGCCTGAAATTGATGAATATCCTATTATGGAGAGTTGTGTAGAAGTAGCGACTACCTATGAAGATCAGAAAATTTGTAGTGATAAAAAAATGATGATGTATATTTATCAAAACATCCAATATCCAGATATGGCTCGAACCGCGGGAGTAGAGGGAACTGTGGTTGTATCTTTTTCAATTGATAAACAAGGAAATGTCAAAGATTTGAGCTTAATTAGAAATCCTGGTTATGGTTGTGGGGCGGAGGTTTTACGTATTATAAATATAATGGTTAAAGAAACCAACTGGATAGCTGGGAAAAAGAATGGGCAGCCTGTTATTTGTAGGATGAATAGGCCTGTACGTTTTAGACTAAATTAAAAATAAAACACACGATGAAACAGCACTTTATTTTAGGACTATTTTTACTATTGATTACAGCTTGTTCTACGCCTGATAAAGAAGGGGCAGAAAGCTATCCAATTGTAAAGCAAGCAATAAGCAAAAAAGGAATGGTTGTTACGGCCCATCCTATTGCTACTCAGATAGGGCAGAAGGTCTTGGAAAAAGGCGGTAATGCTGTAGATGCTATGGTAGCAGTACAATTTGCACTAGCAGTGGCCTATCCTAGAGCTGGAAATATTGGAGGAGGAGGTTTTATGGTTTATCGAGATGCAGCAGGTCAGCCTCATACACTAGATTTTAGAGAAATGGCTCCTGCCAAGTCGACTAAAGATATGTATCTTAATGAAGATGGTGATGTGATCGACTCTTTAAGTGTTTTTGGACATTTAGCCGTAGGCGTACCAGGAGCAGTAGACGGGATGTACACCGCTCACCAAAAATTTGGTCAATTAGATTGGTCTGAACTTTTGCAGCCAGCGATTGATTTGGCAAATAATGGTGTAGTCGTAACAGAACGAGAGGCGAAGAGTTATAATGAATATCAAGCTATTTTTGATAAATATAATCCTTGGGAAAATGCTTTTGTGAAAGAAACTCCTTGGGAGAAAGGTAGTTTATTGATACAAAAGGATTTAGGGAAAACTTTATTGGCGATTCAGCAAAAAGGCCGCGATGGTTTCTATACAGGACAAGTTGCTAGCTTAATTGAACAAGAAATGGAAGCCAATGGAGGTATTATCACGACTAAAGATCTTGAAAATTATGCTTCTGTCTGGAGAAAACCATTAGTAACTCCGTATAAAAATTACAACATCATCGGAATGATGCCTCCTTCTAGTGGTGGGCTGTGTTTGGCAGAGCTAATGAATATGATAGAGGATTATCCTATTGGAGAATGGGGTTTTCATTCGCCCAAAAGTATTCATTTGATGACAGAGGCTGCTCGCAGAGCTTATGCTGATAGGGCAGAGCATTTGGGAGATATGGATTTTTATGAGGTGCCTTTTAGAGAATTGAGTAATCAGAAGTATGCTCAACAACGAATGAAGAGTTATGACCCAGACAAGGCTTCAGATAGTGATAGCATTACTCATGGTAACCCTGTATTGCCGACTCCTGAAAGTGATCAAACTACCCATTATAGCATTGTAGATAAAGATGGAGGGGCTATTTCTGTTACCACTACAATTAATTCCAATTATGGTAGTAAAGTACTGGTGAAAGGAGCTGGTTTCTTTTTGAATAACGAAATGGATGATTTTAGTGCCAAACCAGGAAGCCCAAATCAATTTGGATTGTTAGGAAACGAAGCAAATGCGATAGCTCCTAAAAAACGCATGTTGAGTTCGATGACACCAACGATAGTCGAAAAGGATAAGGAACTGCATCTAGTGGTGGGTACTCCAGGAGGATCTAAGATTATTACTACTGTTTTTCAAGTGGTGGTCAATGTGATCGAATTTGATATGCCACTGTTGGATGCTGTACATCAACCTCGTTTTCATTTTCAGTGGCTACCCGATACACTCTGGCATGAAAAAGGGGCTTTTTCCTCTGATTTGGTAGAACAATTAGAAAAAATGGGGCATGCCCCCCGTCCTAGACCAGCTATTGGTCAAGTAGAAGCTATACTAGTGAAAGAAGATGGTACACTAGAAGGAGTTGCTGACAATAGAGGAGATGATACAGCTATGGGAATAGAATAAATAGCGATTGGATACTGGTAGTACCATTTTTAGAGACACTCTTAGTTGGTGATGAATTGTATTGGTAGGCTCAATAGACTGGTATTTACCCAATCTCATATGTTATTTCATAGAAAAAATACTTTCGTTTGTCGAAAAATAGAAAGGAAGTGCTAAAAGGATAAAATTGGGGCAACTTTTGTTATAATTGCAGGGTATATAATATATACACTTAATTAGAATTAAGGAATCACTATAAAAACAAATAATAAATATGAAAAATGTAATGAATATAGCATTAGTAGCTATGACTTTATTTTGTGTAACACTGATGTCTTGTAACTCTTCTAAGGGAAGTAGTGCCGGTGGTGCAAAAACAATTACAGAAGGACACATTGTTTATGATATTACAGCAGAAGGTGGCATGGCATCTATGATGACAGGATCTACAATGGAGTTGTTTTTTACCCCTGAAAATGCTAAAATGGGCATGAATATGATGTCAGGAATGGTGAAGATGGATATTCTGGTAGATAATAAGAAAAAAGAGGGATTGATGCTGATGGATATGATGGGACAGCGTAAGGCTGCCAAGATGAATAAAGAAGATTTGGACGCAAAAGAGCAAGAACGTGTCAATCAAAAACCTAGCAAAGCAGAGTACAAGAAAAACTATAAAGATATAGCAGGTTATAAGTGTCAAGAGGTTCATGTAACAATGGATGGATTGGAAACACCAGCGATAGTTTATGTGACAGAGAAACTCAGACCAGCTAACTTGGACCAAGTTAATATGCAATTCAATAACTTGAAAGGATTCCCACTTTCGTGGACTATTGAGCAGCAAGGAATGAAAATTACGATGGAAGCAAGTTCTGTATCATTAGATAAAGTAGACAAGAAAATCTTTGACATGAAAATCCCAGAAGGATATGAAGAAATGTCTATTGAAGAAATGCAGCAAATGGGAGGAGGAATAGGAATGTAGTCTCTGAATTCTCATTAGTCTATTAGAGCAAAAAAAATAGACGATTATAAAACAAAAACAGCTCAAAAATATTCTTATTTTTGGGCTGTTGTTTTTGAGCAAGAATATGTTTGAATATCAAATTCTTCAAATTCACTATAATTAGCTCGCAGAAACTAAATACAAATAATGGAAATAATAGACGGGAAAAAATTAGCACTGACGATACAAGAAGAACTAAAACAAGAAGTAGATAGTTTTCTTCAGAAAGCATATAGAAAACCTCATTTAGTGGCACTTTTGGTAGGAGAGAATCCAGCTTCTATGAGTTATATTCGCAATAAAATGCGTGCCTGTAAACGAACAGGAATCGAATCTACACTAGTGCAACATCCTACCACTATTAGTCAGGAAGGTTTATTGCAAGTAATAGACGACTTAAATCAAGACGATAGTATTGATGGTTATATTGTACAGTTGCCGCTTCCAAATCATATTTCAGAAGAAGTCATCAATCTAGCGGTTAGTCCGACTAAAGATGTCGATGGTTTTCATCCTACCAATGTTGGTTTGATGGCACAGGATACCCCACGTTATATCCCTGCTACACCATTTGGCATTCTTACTATGCTAGAAAGATATGATATTGAAACGAGTGGAAAGCACTGTGTGGTGATAGGGCGAAGTAATATTGTGGGACGTCCAATGAGTATTCTGATGTCTCGAAAAGCTAAAATTGGAAATTGTACCGTAACATTAACCCATAGCCGAACACAAAATTTAGCAGAAGAAATCAAGAGGGCCGATATTGTGATAGCCGCGATAGGAAAAGCTAATTTTGTCACTGCTGATATGATCAAAGAAGGAGCTGTTGTAATAGATGTAGGTATTAACTCTATTGATGCACCAGAAACTAAGCGTGGATATAAGCTGTTGGGAGATGTTGATTTTGAGAAGGTTGCTCCTAAATGTAGCTATATTACGCCTGTACCAGGAGGGGTAGGGCCTATGACGGTAACAGCTTTGTTAATGAATACGGTTAAGGCGTATAAAAAATACTATTTGAAAGAGTAATGTATCTTACTTATCATAAAATATATTGCAGCCTATTAGTATTTACGATACTAATAGGCTGTAATGTAGATAGAGAACTGTACATACATTCGACTTATCAAGATGGTTTACAAGAGGGACGACGTCAGAATAAGCCTGTTTTTATTCATTTTACATGTTATGGTTGTCGGGGAGTTGATGAATTTGGAGATCTTTTTATGAACAAAGAGGTTATACGAAATGAATTGATAGAAGATTTTATTTGTGTAGAATTACTGGTAGATGAACGTACCGAAATGAATATGGATGATATTAGATGGGTAATGAAATATCCTTTTTCAGATAGCATTCGAAAAAAGATTTTGAAATGGAAGAAGGTAGGACCAATGAATTTAGAATTGGAACGCCACTTATGTCAGAAATCTAGCCAACCTATATATGCTTTTGTCAATGCTGAAGAAAGATTATTAATACCTATTTTAGGCTATACAGGGAAAGATAGTGTACGATTCCTAGAGAATTTGAGAGCTGCAAAAAGGGCTTTCTATCTTTCTAATCAGCAATAGAGGCAAACGAATAATTAAG
>CAYOJF010000159.1:0-7643 GCA_964404215.1 uncultured Aureispira sp.
TTTGCTCCTCATTTTATCGCTTTGCTATTGATAACCAAGGCGTTTAAGTAATCACATAAAAAAAGCCTGCACCATAAAATGATGCAGGCTTACCATAAAAACTTACCCAAAAAAACTATTAATTCTTTATAATTGGTTGTTCTCTTTCTGTTCTGCTTTGTATTTATCGAGCTCTTTAGCCAACAAACCAAGCTTAACTTCTAGTGATTTAATTCGTTTTTCGAGCTTAGCAATAGCATCACTCTTAGGTAAATTTAATTTATCATAAGCAGCATCTACAATTCGTTTAAATCTAGCTTCATACTGTCCTTTGTGAGCTTCTGTATTCTTAACTACATCATCCACTACTTTTTTCCCCTCTTCTTCTGAGAGCTTCCCCTTTTCTACCAACTCATCTATTGCTATCTGAAGTCGTTCGGTAGTAGCAGCAACTACACCTACTCCTGTATAAAGGATTTTTTTGACAATATTTTCTACCATGATTTATGATCTATAGACACTAAAAAGCACTCTTAATTATTTCTTCTTCTTAGCTTCTTCTTTACGAAGACCTTCTAAGCTGTCAATTAGTTGTGTCAATTTATCTTCTAAAGAAACGATACGACCTTCGATCTTTTCGAATTCTTCATCTTTGCTGATGTTTGACAAAGTGCTTTCAATCGTAGTTTTTACTTTTTGCTCTAAATCTTCAAAGCGGTTGTAAATTTTTGAGTTTTCTACAGAACTACGAGCATCACTAGCAAAGTCTCCTGCTGCATGTTTTTTGTGCTCGAAGTACATTTCTACTTCTTCTTTTACTGCTGTTCCAAAACTTTGTCCTACTGCTACTAAATCTTTAGCTGTTTCTTTTACGATATTGATAATCATGTTGTGTTACTTTTGTTTTTATTGATTGATAAAAAGAGATTGATTTTTGGTGATCACAATCTCATCTTTTTGATTGTACCACAAAGGTATTATTTTTAATACTAAAACGCAAACCCGATTTATCTATTTTCGACAAAACATCAATCAAAAGCATTAAAACCAAAAAATAAACACTTAGAACACTTTATTCTAAAATAATTTTCTATAAAATAGATTAATATTAATACAAATCAAAAGTCAAGTTAAAATCTAATTATTTAAAATCAATCAACTCACTCTTTAGGTAAATCGAAAACCCTGACAAGCCTCCCCATTCGACTTTATCGGTATATTCTATTTTTTTATTATCTTTAGAAAAAAAATTATGCAACTGAACTTATTATCTTGTAGTGCTCCAAGACCTGACAAAAGAGCCATCGCCAAATGTTTATCTGAAATCTCTCCTAATATTGACGACTCCCTAGCAGCCGAACTAACAGATATACTCCTACAAGGCGAAGTATTGGACATTGAACTAGATGCTAACAGTTCGAACTCTGCTATGCGAATGTTGAGAAAATTGAGTATTGACTATGAAATAGTAGAGTAAGTGTTTTTAATCTTTGTGCAAAGGGTCACTTTTCTCTATAGTCAGATAATTTGACCATAACATATAAGCACCTTCTTTCAAATAGGTATTCCCTCGTTCATCCAAGCTGGAAATAAAGTCTCCTCCTCCAATATTGAAATAGACAGCTGGATTAACATAAGGAAAACCTATTCTAAATTTCCCACTAGTTTTCCTCTGACCTACATTAGACCTATGAAGTACTAGACATGTATGATATGTCCCATGAGGTAATATAGTTATTGATATAGGATGGTTTTTACTACAAACAATGAATTGCCCTACCTCTAATCCAGTACGACTTTCCACTCTAAAGAGTGCATGTTTAGAACAATTAAAATTGACAAAATGTACCGTATCTGCTGATGTATTTTGCAACTCTATATCTACAGAATAATAGTTGTAACTAGAATCAGCACCTATTGGGATAGCATCTTTTGCTTTTTGTGCGATTAATTTAAATTTATACCTGTCATCTGCTGAAACTACCTTTATAGTCAGCAAAAAAGCAAGTATAAATAGAGCACCCATCCCCCATATACTTTTATTACTAAGTGCCATCTAATATTGGTTAGAATAGTTCTACTTACCTCATAACTCTACCCTCGTAGAGTTTCCGTTTTGTCAATAAATCGTTTGATAAAGTCAACCGTTTCTTTCGGAAAAATCATATGGTATAAATGCTCTCTGAATAGCTCTTTCTTTTCTTTAGCATTGGTCACATCAATCACTTTGACATTTTTCCCTTTGTGCATTCTAGGAACAAATTTAGCGACAATATCTTTCCTACTCTGTAGAATCAAAATCGGAATCCCATGGGCTTCCATATTGCGAAAATCTTTCATCTTATCAAAACTATAAGACTCCTCTAGGGCAGATTGTACCTGAATAGCAAATACCTTGGCAGGTAACCGACTCAGTGCCCTTTCAATTGGAATTTTGTTCAGTTCTGGCAAAGAATCCATCTTAGTCATCAGCGTAATGATCCGCTCCTTGACTGATTCCCAAAGGATATTACGAACGGAACTGTCTTTTTTGACCAAAAATTTGAGAAATTTAATCGAACGCTTACGAACGCCTCTTCGAGTATCAAAAGGAATGGCTCTACGTAGTGCCATGGTGACCACTTTGTCCCGAGGGTCTTCATTGAAAGAAATCGCTGGCAATACGACATTATCTAAGAATCCCAACATAGCATGTTTCGCCTGCTCTCCAAAAAATGGATTGGCCCCTATACGACCTCTTAGGTACTTTTTGATACCATTAAGTTCATGAAGGTCTCGCTCCAAAATCAAAAAATAAATATTTCCCATCGAATGGTCAAACAAATACACCGGATGTCCCTTTTCTCCAAAATGCTCTACCACATGATTAATATTCAACGCAACATGTTTAGAATATTCTTCTAGTGGTAAGTCGTGCGGAATAGAACCATAATGCATGGCAGCAGAGATATAATCATTCTCTGGCAATTCTGTGAGTATCGAATCAAAAGAGTTAAGCCCTAAAAACCCATGTACAAAAATAATAACAGGACGTTTAGTCAAACGACTTTCGTCCAATTCTTCTGCTAAATCTAATCGAATGTAGGTTGGTCCATAAGGTGTTTTTCGCTGAAGTGTAATCTGAGGCCAAGTTAATGCTGTATCATCTATAAACACAGTCATTTTATGCTTCACACTAGGAATAAACCGTAGAAAAGAAGGACTTTGATCTGGTCTCCCCCACCGTGAATACAACCAAGCTAATGGACGTCTTTTGTTTGATTTGGTCGCCAAAAATGCAATTCGCTTAGACTGCATGATAAAATGTGGCGTTCCTGTCACTTCTGGTTCTCCCAGATCATTGACTAGAATAACTTTTTCTTTAGAATCAAAAGCCGAAGACTCCCTTGCTATACCCGCTACTCTACCGTTAGGATCCGAAGCTAGAAACACATAATCCAATCCCTTTTTTCGCAACTTACCCAAATATTCGTGTAATTTTTGATTGAATTGAATAGCATAATCTTCTATACTCTGTCGATTAAGACTTCGTCCTAATATCTGGTCTTTCTGAATCATTCCCAAGCGGAGCATCTTTTTCAAAAAACTACCTGCATCAATAACACCAGACAAATTACGTTGTGTCTGTAAGGGAGAATTAACAAATGTAAACTGAAGCAAGTGAGCATTGTCAATCTCATTGTAATGATCTAGTATATACTGATAAGCTCCAGCCGGAGACTGTCCATGAGCTAACCCTACCAAAAATTTAACGCCCCTAGAAGTCGTCTTATTAGCATGTGTAATAAAATCCCTCCCTACTGCTTCATCAAATGTTTCTTTGGTTTTGTAATACAGTGTTTGTGGAGATTGGTAATTTTCTTCAATACCTTGACTTTTGATCATACGATTTATAATTCTTATCTTTTTATGCTTGAGTAGGTTCTAGATCGTTATTTTCTTAGAGCATATCTAAGAATTAACTTCAAGCTGCAAATGCTTGATTCATAATTCAGTTGCAGCTTTTTAGAGTCATGATAGCTGAGGTTATCAAACCCCAAAAGAGGCTTATTTAAAAAAATCAATTCATTTTTGGCCAAATCATTGATTTTGATGAACTTACTTTTCAGACATGCTCTTAGCTAGAATAGCCACTAATATTAACCAAAAAAATGAAATTGCAAAAGCCTTTTGAACAATATCTAAGGTTATACCTATCATTTTTATTCTTTGCAGTAGTAAGTGAGGGTGCTTAAAGTTCCTATTTACGCCTATAAGCAGAAGCTTTAAGCAGCTTCATTGAAAATGAAATGTACAAAAAAGTGAAGCGATAATTATGTATGTAATTTCGTAAAAAACTTGTGATAATTTGGGCTACCTCTCTGTTTTTTGCCTCATTACATAGCACAAAGTCCTACTCATTAAAATTAAAAGCTGATCACACTCTAAATCAAAATGTATTATTCTAAGTAATTAAAGATAATTGCAAATTATGTTTGTTTTATTCATTGTTTTTCACTATATTTAGCGGTATTTTTATATAAAGCAATCATACTCAACACCTTTATGTAGATCGTTTGACACAAACATTTTAAAACATGATATTAGTACAAAGATTACAAGCACTCATTCAATTAGTCAATAAGTGGGACAAGACTTATTCAAAAGTAGGTAAGGAAGTGAAGGAAGATCCTAAGTTTGTAGCACAATCTGCTCAGATAAAAGAACTTCGTTCTCAAATAACAGCCTCTGTAAAAGAAGCTCACGAAAAAGAATTTGGAGCGGATAATGATTTTAGTAAACTAGACCAACAGCGTAAAACGCTTGAAGGGTTGCGTGCTAAAATTCATCGTATTTTGAGCAAGAAAGACCTCAATGCACGCCCTATCTTCATGTCGAAACAAGAATATGAAGTTATTCGTCTATTTTTGGATAACGTTCATACTTTCCAAAGTACTTTCCGTTCTAGTGACCAACAAACACAAGATACTTTTGGACAAATCACGAATGAATACGACCAGCGTGTAGAAAACCATTTCAACTATTTCAATAACCTATTAGCACATATAGGTATATTAATGGATGAGGATCCTGTAGAAGATGCAGATTCATCTGTAGACACATGGGATGATACGGCTACCGTAATTACTCCAGATACCACTGTAGTAGATACAACTGAAACGGATGTATCTGTAGATACTAACACGAGTACAACAACAACTACAGTAGAGGATACGATTGAAGATCACTCGTCTACTAGTAGCACCACTACAACTGAAACAACTAACCACACCTCTACTCCTATTCAAGAAGACAATCTTAGTTCGAATAACACAGGTGTTAATAGTCTACTAGCGATTCGCAAAAAAGCAACTCCAGCTTATAATGCTGCTAGTGAAATCTATGCTTCTGCTAAAGCTCAAGCTTCAGAAGGAAGTTTGATTGTTATGGAAATGACTGCCTTTAATCGTTTATTTCCATTTATGGATCTTTACAAAGATTTTGATTGGAAATTCAATAAAAGTGCGGATGCGGTACAACGTGAGTTTGAGTCACTAACAAATGGATGGGCAGCACAAACAAAACAGCTATTTGATGAGCTTGAAGATAACTGGACTCAAATCAAAATGACAGAGCCAGGGACTAACCGATTAGCGAGTCCTAGCCCTATAGTCAACCACAATACAGTAGATACTATTACAGGGGAAGATCCTAAGTTAGGAGCTATTTATCAAAAAATGGATAGATTTGTCCAAGATGACGAAGGTCGTCAATTCAAGAAAAAAGAAGTAAAGCCAGAAGACTTATTTGTAAAAGGTGCTGACGATAAAGACAGCTCTGGAATTGACCCTTACGATATCATCCAAGGAGCATTAGGAAACTGTTATTTTATGTGTTCTTTGTCCGCTATTGCAAAATCTGCTGGAGGCCCACAGAAAATAAAAGACATGATTACGTATAATGGTGATGGAACATACACTGTTAAACTATACCGCCCTGTAAAAACTCGTACTAGAGATGAACTCAAGAATCGTTCGGTAGCTACTACTGTTGGTTTTGAAGCTGTAGATGTAGTGGTTGGAGCAGATGTTTGGTATGATACCAATGAAGATAGTGCCCTTTATGCTCGTTCGCAAGATAAAAACGAAATGTGGCCACTTATCATAGAAAAAGCCTTCGCAAAATTAATGGGTGGATACGATGAGATTGATGCTGGTTTCTCTCAAGAGGCTTATGCTGTATTGACAGGTACTCCTCGTAGAAGCTTTGACTTCTCTAGCGAAATGGATGCTGCACTAAAAGCAATCGAAAAAGCTGTTGCTGAAAATATGGGTGCTACTTTCGCTACCCCTCCTAACATGGCAGCAGAATATGCTACCGATGAGAATGGTCAAAACTTAAAAGGTAATGCTGGAGAGTTGATCATGCTAACTGATGCTGAAGATGGTGGAGAACGTATTGTAGCTGGACACGCTTATGCTCTAGATACTGTATCTAATGGCATTATTACGTTAGTCAATCCTCATGGTAAAAATCACATTACCAAATTGCCAGTTAACAGTATGTTCAAATATTTCTCTAGAGTAGTTATTGATTATTAGAAATTAGTTCTAACAAAAGCTATATAAAAGGGCAAATAGTACTCATACTGTTTGTCCTTTTTTTGATTTAAAAATCAAATGTAATAGATCCCCCCTCCTACCTTTTCTTTTTCGTAACTTCGTAGCAACTCAACTACGATATATTGCTATGAAAAAATACTTAATTCTCGTCATTATTATAATAGGCGTCTTTGCAGTGACTTGCATGGAGACCAAAGAAAGTGTCCCTAATCTACAAACTACTCCTCAAGTAGATAGTAAACGAGATAGTATTCGAAAACGATTTCATAGTTACGCTCAAAACTTCAATCGTCCCAAAGATGTCATTCACATCAATCCTGAGAATAACAACTGTATTAGTTGCCACAAAGAAATAGAGCCCATTCGAGAAGTTGGCTCAGGTATGATGCAAGCCATTTACAAACTAGCAGATAAAGCAGGTTTTGCAGACAATGATTGTATCGTGTGCCATGGGGGCAATGCTGAAGCAACTGATAAATTGACTGCACATGAAGGAACGGTAACCTACTTTGAGACCAATAAAGGCCCCAAAAACTTTTACCCTGATCCAGGGAGTCCATTTATCAATGAACATACTTGTGGAGTATGTCACGAAGAACAAGTCAAAACTCAATTTACTTCTTTGATGTACACGGAAGCAGGCAAAATTCAAGGAACAACCTGGGGTTTTGGTCTCAATAGCTACAATCACGATGTTGCCAACACCCATGTACAAGAAGTAGTCGTGCACGAACGCCTCGGAACGTCTGTCTACAAGAAATATATGGCACAACTCAAAGAAGCAGAGCCACAGGTGTTCCCAAAAGAGATGAAAGCCCTCCCAGAAGCTCCAACTCCAGAACAAGTAAACGACAACCCTCAACTGTCAGTCTATACTTATTTGAGAGCAGAGTGCCAACGCTGTCACACAGGCGTAAAAGGTCGATTCAAAGAAGGTGATTTTAGAGGTATTGGATGCTCTTCTTGTCATATCCCTTATTCCAACAAAGGTAAATATGAAGGGGCTGACCCTACTATCCCAAAGGATGAAGCAGGACACATGTTGGTCCACAGTATGCAATC
>CAYOJF010000159.1:7743-9396 GCA_964404215.1 uncultured Aureispira sp.
ACCCTACTATCCCAAAGGATGAAGCAGGACACATGTTGGTCCACAGTATGCAATCGACACAAGATGCCCCTGTAACAGTACATGGAAAAACTTACTCTGGTATTCCTGTCAAAACCTGTCAATCTTGTCACAACAGAGGTCGTAGAATTGGCGTATCTTATGAAGGACTGATGGAAACTTCTTACCAATCTCCTTTCATGGGAGAGGGAGATAACCAATCAAAAATTCATACTAAAAACTACCTTCATCTTAAAGCAGATATACATCTCACCAAAGGCATGGTTTGTCAAGACTGCCATACTTCTGGCGATGCCCATAGTTATGGTGATTTGTCTGGTGCTATTCAGGGAGCGGTCGAAATAGAATGTGAAGATTGTCATGGAACTCCAGACAAATACCCTTGGGAATTGCCGATTGGGTATGGGGATGAAATCGCTAGTCTTCCCCCTGCTACAGGTGCTCCAAGAGGAGTTTCAGACACGCTACTCAAAATGCAAATTTATGGTGCCGTCAATCACCCACAAGATGGTTATTTGATTACTGCCAGAGGAAACCCTATGGCAAATATTGTCCGAGTAGGTAATCAAGCGTTATTACATTCGGCTAGTGGAAAGGATATTCCACTCAAACCACTCAAATACCTCAATGATAACAATGAACTCAGCGAGGCTGCTCGGGTAGCGAAAGTCCAAACACATATCCATATCGAAAAAATGGAATGTTATGCCTGTCATGCCACTTGGGCACCTCAATGCTATGGCTGTCATATCAAAATTGATTATTCGGATCAAAAAGAGCACCCTGACTGGGTCAAACTAGCAGGAATAGCAGATGAACATGGTATGACACCTGATGCCCTCTATAATGGATTCAAAGATTGGAAAAATAACGATGAACTCAGCAAAGAAGAGATTGAGCAGATCAAAAGTTTTATGATTACGGGCAAGACATCTGAACAGCGTTCTTATCTACGTTGGGAAGATCCTCCTTTGGTTGTCAATGGTGACCATCGTATTTCACCCGCTATTCCAGGCTGTCAAACTACAGTCTCGGTCAAAGGTGCTGATGGCAAAATGAAATTACTCAATCATATTTTCAAAGCTCAAGATCATGGCAAAGAAGGGAAAGCAGATGGAGGACAACTCGCCATTGATATGTCTCCTGTACAGCCTCATACAATTCAGAAAAAAGCAAGAAGTTGTGAAAGTTGTCATACCAATCCTAAAGCAATGGGATTTGGAATAGCCAATGGAGAGCTTTATGCTCGTCCCGACAGTTCTTATGTAGCCGATCATCCGCTAGCGAGCGATGTGGATACACAGTTCAATGCTATTCCGAATCTACCAATGGACTGGTCTCGATTTATAGATGAAGATGGCAATCAACTCCAAACAGTTGGACATCATTTTTCTGGATCTAGACCACTCAACAAAGAGGAACTCAAAAAATTGGATCGAAGAGGGGTCTGTATGTCTTGTCACAAAAGTCTACCTGATGGAGACCCTGCGATTGATCTGATGAGCCATGTGGCAAAATATGCCGATATAGAAATTGATAACAAAACTCATCAAGATATTTTGAAAAAGAATGTTCATCTAGCTGCTTGGGTACAAGTTCTAGCTGTAATATTTGGTTTAATATTTATCGTGTGGT
>CAYOJF010000160.1:0-9368 GCA_964404215.1 uncultured Aureispira sp.
TAGTAGAAAAAGGGATTTCATATTATGAATTAAGATAAATTTAAACATGCTCTTATGCTGTAACCGTATCTAAAGCTCTAAAATCAACAGGAACTACTCTCGATACGCCCTGTACCATTGTTACCCCATACATTATATCAACCGCTTCCATCGTTTTCTTGTTGTGTGTCACAATAATGAACTGGGAGTTTTTAGAGAAGTCTTTCACGATATTATTAAACTTAGCAATATTCGCATCATCCAGTGGAGCATCTACTTCATCGAAAATACAGAAAGGGGCCGGTTTAAGTAAATACAATGAAAACAGCAATGCTGTTGCTGTAAGTGTCTTCTCTCCTCCTGAGAGTTGATTGATCGATAATGGTCGTTTACCTTTTGGTTTGGCCACTATTTCTATTTTGGATTCTAGTGGTTGTTCTGGATTTGTCAAAATCAAATCACAGGTATCATCTTCCATAAACAAACTGCGGAATACTTCTACGAAATGTTTTCGTACTTGATTGAAAGCAGCCATAAATTGTTCGGTTGCCTTCCCTTCTATCTCTTCAATCGTTGCCAATAAGTTTTTCTTAGCTTCCGCCAAATCTTCTCGCTGTTTCACAATAATCTGATAACGCTCCTGAATTTCATCATAAGCCTCTATTGCCATGGGGTTGATACTTCCATAATTTTGGAGTCGATTACGCAGCTGATTTACATTCGACTCTAGCACAGCTTCTTCATACGCTGGATTTGGTGTTTCATTTATCAAGTCATTAATCTTAATTTCAAACTCCATTTTTAGTCGCTCAGCAATGGTTGTCAGCTGTAATTTCACTTCATTGAACTTGCTTTCTAGACCTGCTATCAATTCAACTAATTGATTATAATTTCGTTGGGTCTGACGCAATTCCTTTTCCTTTTCAGTTGTATTTCCTCGTACTTCAAAATAAGCTTTCTCCGCAGCAGATTGATTGGACTGATACTCCTTTTTTAATTCATACCACTCTTCTAGCTGCTTCTGTACCGCCTCTATTTCTTTCTCTGTCGTACTCAGATCTCCTCCTGACTCACTCAATAATTTAGCATCTTCTTTGTACTGATCTCGCAGCTCTTTGTATTGTTTGTGACTATAATCCAGCTCTTTTTCGATATTAGCAATCAAGTTCTGCTGCTTTACTTGCTCAATATGCTTACGGTTGTACTCTCCAGAGGCATCTGTCATCGCAATCGCAATATCTTGTACAGCACTATCTTTGTCCGCCATATCTCTCTGTAGAGCTTGTTTCCGAGCCTGTAGTTTTTGTAATTCGAGTATTATCTCCTCTTGGCGATTGTCCTCTTGAGTCGTCTGGCTTCTATAGCTTGCTATCAAATTCAGATTCTCTTGCTTAAACTGTTCAAAACTATCTATTTTGGATTGTATCGCAATAGCCTGTCGAATAATCTTGTTGAGTTGTTGTTCTAGTTTCTGTATTTCAGCTTGATAATTCGCTTGACGCAATTGCTGTTGAGCTCTTTTGATATCCTGTACTTGCTGCTCTAATCGTGTTGTCGTTTGAGTCAATGACTCAATTTGCGTTTCTAGGAGTTCTAGGTTTTTCTTACGGCCAATTTTTTTACCTTCAAAAGCTCCAACTGAACCTCCTTTGACCGTATAATTCTGTTGGATGAACTTTCCATCCTCCGTCAACCATATGGTATCTGGCTCTAATTGGTCAAGTGAAACGACATCCCTAGTAATGTAAACATTTTTCAACAAGTGTTTTGCCAAAGGAGCATAAATCGCATCATACTCTACTACATCTAATGCCCATACTCCTTCATTGGGCTTTCTTTCCACTACCTTTGTAAGCGGAAATTGCTCCAACAAAAAGAAATTTGCTTTTCCTTTTTTATTATCATCCAACAACTCAATTGCCTGTAAGGCTTCCGTAAAATTCTGAACAACATAATAACTCAAATAAGACTCTAAATAGTTTTCTATAGCTGTTCTGTAAGTTGGTTCACAATAGAACAAATCCGAAACCAAAGGAGCATTATCAGACCAAGATTTATTCTTGCTCAAGAACTTAATGGAGGCTGAAAATCCATCCATATTTTCCACCATACTCTTGAGCAATTTGTATTCATTTTTTTTAGCATCTAATTGGCGATTTTCTTTCGATAGCTCCTCTGTTACTAGTTCTATTTTTTGATTCGTTGCTTCTAATTCTATTTTTCGCTTTGCTTCTTTTTCTTTGAGTGCTAGAAGTGTTTTCTCTTCCTCCTGCTGCAACTCCTTCAATGTTTGAGATTCTTTGGTAATCCCCTCTATTTCTATTGATCGAGTTTGAATATTTTCCTCTATACGACGGATACTTTTCAGAGCAGATTCTTGTTTATTGATTAGTACGGCTTGTTCCTTTTCATATTGAAACAATTGGGTATCAATCGTACGCTGCTCTTGCACAAAACCTTCTAATTGAGCTTTATTATTGCCATGTTGTTTCCGTATATTATCTAGTTTCTCTTTAGCTTCACGCAAATCATCGTTCACTGTTTTGCCTGCCGCAAAAGCAACATCAAGCTGCTCGCTGTGCTCATCAATCCGTTTCTCCACCAATTCAATTTTTGCCTTATTTTGAGCTATTCTTTGGTCTAGTTTTTCGGTTGATTGTTGTATGAATAAGGTTTTTTGCGTCAACATTTTCCCGTCGTTCTCTTTCCCCTTTATTTTACCAATCAAACTACTCAGCTTCCGTTGACAGTGACCTAAATATTCTTCTTTTTCTATCGTTCCTGACTTATTTTTTTCGACACTTTTTTCCAGCTTTTCAATCGCCTGTTCCGTTTCTTTCTTTCGCTCTACTTCCTCTTTTATCTTTAAGTTCAGTTTTTTGTAAGCTTCCTTATTCTCTGCAATTTTGAAATAGGCTAACTCTAGACTCAGTTTTTTGTACTCTTCCTTTAATTCGAAATAAACTCGAGCTCTTTTAGCCTGTCGCTCTAGTGTTTTTAGATTTTTCTCAATTTCAAATACCAAATCTTCGACCCGATCCAAGTCCGCTTCGGTACTCTTCAATTTAGATAATGTTTCTTTTTTTCTTACTTTATACTTAGATACTCCCGCAGCCTGTTCGAACAATTTTAGTCGAGAGTTTTCTTTATCAGCTAACAAATCATCTACCATTCCCAAAGCAATGATAGCATAGGAATCAGACCCCATACCAGTATCTGCTAGCAGATTAGAAATATCCTTCAAACGACACTTAACCCCATTGAGATAATAAGCACTAGAGCCATCCTTAAATAAGGTTCTTTTGATAGAAACTTGCTGAAAATCTAATGGTAATACTCCTTTGTCATTATCAAAAACCAACGTCACCTCTGCCATCCCTGCAGATTTTCTAGCTTTCGTTCCATTAAAAATAACAGAAGTCATGCTCTCCGAGCGGAGTTGTTTGGTCTTTTGCTCTCCCAATACCCATCGAATAGCATCTACAATATTCGATTTTCCACAACCATTAGAACCAACTACCCCAATTACATCTTCTCCAAAATTAATGATCGTTTTATCGGCAAAACTTTTAAATCCTTTTATTTCTAAACTTACTAAACGCATACAGAGCCTATTTCTATTTCAAAAAGAGACCAAAGATAATAAAGATTATGAAAGTAAAATTTGTACAGGGCTAAAAATATCTTTGTCCCTTCACTTAGAGGAAAAATCTCCCTATCTAAATCTAAGCTTTTAACGATCTAGACTCTCCTTGGCAACAACAAGTCACCTTCATTCAAAGTATAATTTAGTCTAGGATAGTCAAAACTTAATTGCTTATTTTCTTGACTTCTTAGTCGATAGAATTGTTTTTGCTCTGCTTCATTAGCTAGTGTTAGGGACAATCCATCCTCCATTAAAGGTTGATTATCTCGAAAATGAATAAAAGTTTTTGATTGACGAAAAGTAATTCCTAACCACTGATTATCTGCCTCTGTTGGAGATAGATCCGGGAAACCACCCAACACAATTTTGTGCGAAAATTCCATATTCGTTTCGGTAGAAAACAAAACAACAGAATTAGGTTTCAAGTCAATAATCATCTCTTTTTGTGTGGTTTTATTTTTTACTTTTAGCTTGCGAAGTAGTTTAGAAGGCAGGTTTCCTGGATTTTCGTAACACGAAAATAAAGCAATGTAAGAATTGCTTGCCAAATCGAGTGCTTGATCAGAATGAAATCCCATCTTATAATACTGATGATTGTATATTTCAATCAAAGCATTATTAAAAACAGGAGTTATACTTAGGTGCTCTTTTACTTGCTCTGTTATTTTTTCGGCTATTGCTTGATGACTACCAGAGAAATCCTGTGCAGGCAAATGATACTTGGTAGTGGTACGAACAATGGGGATCTGATCCGATTCCATACGCACCAAATGATTCCCCTTCCGACCTTTACCTAACACCTCAAAATTGGTAGACAAGGAAAGTTCTTGAAATAGCTTAGGTTCCATTGGAAGCTGAAAATAATAAAACTTGTCCATCATAATTAATAAATTGGCTTTTCGTAATCCCCTTGATTCATGCTAAAATGGACTTTTCCATATTTGACTTTATTCTCGTAAGTATTTTCTTCGTAATACGTTGTTTTGAGATCCACCATTGTTCGATCTGTCATTGGTTCTAGCTTAATCAGTCCTTCTTTTTCCTTCAGGTATACTTGTTCTTCCTTATACAGAGCCTCCGCTTTGGAGCAACGTACAACATACCCCATTCTTGTGGGTATTCTATCTACATTTAGCATAGATGGCTTCGTTGCGTGGGTGTATAGTCTATTGGTAGACAGTGGTATAATAAATGCTGAATTCGGATAGAGTATTACGTTAAACTCTTTGACCAAAGAATCATCTTCAACTGTCTTTTTGAGCTTAAACTGTAGTCGAGTCAGTCCACTAACTCGGTCATTATAACATTTGTCATAACGATCTTTAGAAGAGCGTTTTAGATGTTCAGGATTGATCTTATCATAAAAAGTACAGAATGCAATCAACCCATCTGCTCTCATATCTTTCGTCTTATCGGAATGTGCCTTTATTTTTGCTTTGGTTTCCTTTGATTTGGTATTGGGATCTGTATTAATTTTATTTTCATAAATCTGAGCCAACACATGATTCAAATCTGTTTTTTCTTCAAAAACAGTTGCCGCACTACTATTCAAGACCTCAATAATATGCTCATCTGTTTTCCTAAAGTTATCCGTAGGCCCTGTCAAGTTACTAGAACACCTTAGTAGTCGATAATGAAGTACTTCTTCTCCATCTTGGGTGGTTTCTTCTTCCACTTTCGTCAAATAAATCCCCTTTCGCAATGCTTTGACCTTTTTGGTAGACTCTGTCAATGCTTGAAATTCGTGTTCTGATTCAATTGACTGAAAAATATGCTCTCCTTCAAATAGCTCTCTAAAATAAACACCTACTCCATGGACCAAAATAGGCACTTGACCTAGTCTGACCAATCCGCTATTCTTCTTCAAAAGAGATTCATATTCTGTAGAAACTTCTTCAATAATCGCTACTGAATGCTTTAGATTCACTACTGAACCCAAATTCCCACATATATAAATTTGCTTACTAGCAGAAATCCTATCGATTGATTCTATTTCAGTATGAACTTGCCCACAAAAGTTATCGACTAGATACTTGATATCATCAGAGTAAGGTATTTCTATTCCGATAACAAACAAGTAATTATTTGTGGTGGTAATCTTATTTTCTATATCCATTTTTTATTAGTTTACTTAACACCTATATTAGCTAGGGTCCTTTCAATCATTTTGCAAATAAAGCCTTACTTTTTCTAATATTTTTTTGGATTCCATCTTATTGAATCCAAAATCTTATCTGAGCTTTCGTAATATCATTAGTCTTGTTTTAGAGCATGTTTTAAAAATTAACTTCAAGTTGAAAATGCCTGATTTAGAATTCAGTTGCACCTTTTTTAAGTAATGATAGCCCCTCTATCACGTCCGTGAGGATCATGGACAAGTTTCATTTGTCTGGGACTCCCACGAACGTGTCTCGGATCCCCAGGGTGAGGGACAGGCTGCTATCAAACTCAAAAAGAGACCTATTGAAGCCTTGAATCTATTCATTTTAGCCCAAATCGTTGATTTGGAAGAACTCAGCTATTAAAACATATCTAAATAATGTTTTTGAAATAAAAGTTCCCTTATAAGAACATGCTCTCAAGTACAATGAAAATTTACCAGAATCATTTTTAGAGATTATAGCCTAAATGTGCTGTAGCTCCTTTCAAGAATCAGTTTGAAGACATCGTACTTTCATAGTATTTATTAGAAACGAATTTCTTTTCGAATTCGACTAAGAGAGGGAGATGCAATACCTAGATAAGAAGCTAAATCTTGTACAGAAAAATGTTGAACGATAGTTGGATGCTGATGGAGTAGTTTTTTATAACGTTCCTTTGCTGATAACACCTGAAAGTCTTGTACCCGTTCGATTTTGCAACTAAACGAAGCATTTATAATATGTTGACTTAGAGTATAAAAGACCTTACTTTTATGATTCAATTCGTTGAAATTAGATTTACTAATTCTATAAAGAATACTAGGTGCTGTCGTCTGAAACATTTCTTTGGAGGGGGTCTCTCCCATAAAGCTTTCTAAAGAAGTAAAAAAACTATCTTTCTCTAGAAGATGATCCATTGTAGTATTTCCATCCTGATATTGAAACCCTTTGACAAAACCATCAGATAAAAAATAAATGAATTGACAAACCATTCCGTCTTTTAGCAGAAAAGCATTTTTCTCAACAGTAACTGACTCAAAATAGTATTTCACCAACGCCTCTTCTTCGTTAGAAATAGGGATTATTCGTTTTATGTGCCGAATTAAATCTTGCATGAGCAGCTATATTTATTGTTTTTTAGTAGTAACGTTCTCAAAAGGATTGCTGTGAGCTGGATTAATCAAAAAAGAAGAATCTCCCGTGTGGTAATGTAAGCAATCCTCTTTGGTTTGATCATTCACCAATAAAAAATCTTTCCATTCATCTAGTATAAACAATACTTTACCTGCTATTACTTAATCATATTTAAATTGATTCAAAATCAAAATTTATTCGAACATCAATGGGGCAACGCAGGAAATGAAGAGATGAAACTATCGTTTTAATTCCACTTTTTCTGTATCAAGCTTCATTGAAATAGTACCTCCTAGACCACAAGACATCATAGCAATATGATACTGTCCATCTCTCAGTTCTGTCAAGTCCAAGACAGGGGGACATTCTGAGGCATACATATTAATATTATCCATAATTTCACTATCTTCTAAATTAGTTCTTTCCTCATAAAATAGAATGTTCGTCTGAGTCCCTCCACAAGGCATCATCAAGTACCAACTCTCACCTTCTACAGGTCGTGTCAATTCCATAACAGGACATTTACCCTCACCTGTTTCGCATCCTAACCAGAATGCTCGACTGACTTCATCAATCTTGACTTTCTCTACTCCTTTACTTAGATTATAATTAGGGCAAATGTAATAATCTTTTAGGATTGTTTTTCCTTGATAGACTTCAATATTCAAACGAGCTCTATCAGGCAAGTTAGTAGTACGCTGTCCTCCATAATATCCTATTTGAATCGTATCATTGGATACTTCTCCTTCTAGCACTTTCAGAACACGATAGGTAGCTATATATATTTTGCTCACACCTTTTTCTTCTATCAGCTCTCCTAATACTATAATCGTATCTGATACTACTATGGTAGCTATACAATTCATTGGCAATAGCCAAATACTAAACAATAATAAAAAATTCATAATTTAAATTTACTTAAGTAGATCCCAACTAGTAAAAGGTTTATTTAGAGCATGTCTAAAATTATGTTTTTTGATAATGTGAGTACTATTTTTTTGCTAATTGAGCCTCATTTTTTCGTTAATAGCCTTAGTGACTAAAAAATAGGTAATAAGTAGCTAAAAAAGAGATTTCATATTACGAATTAAGATAAATTTAGACATGCTCTTAGACAAATAGTAACCAATTTATATTTGGATTCAATTTTCATTTTTATATTAGATCTTCCTAGAGCATGTTTAAGAATTAAGCCCCTCAAAATCAACGATTTGGGCGAAAATGAATTGATTTATAATTCAATTGCAGCTTGAAGTTAATTTTTAAACAGGCTCTAAGTATAACAGATGTATTTTAATCTCTGGATTTCAAAGCTACACTATTCTTATCAAGCCACCCATAAAAATTTATGAATAAATTCGACCGTGTTTTTTCTACATTAATTCTATTACAGAGCAAAAAACTCCTCAAAGCTCGTACTATTGCCGAACGATTTGAGATAAGCCTTCGAACGGTATACAGAGACATCAATACGCTCAAAAATGCAGGTATTCCTATTATTGGAGACCCAGGAATTGGCTATTCTATCATGGAAGGCTATCGCCTCCCTCCTATTATGTTCAGCAAAGGAGAAGCTGCTGCACTAATTACCGCAGAAAAATTCATGGGTAAAGTAACCGACAAAGAAACACAGGCCTATTATTCAAATGCGATGGTTAAAATTAAAGCCATACTAAGGAATACGGAAAAACAGACTGTTGAGGTATTGGATAATGCAATTGCCATTTCTGATAAGACAACTACACACAAAACCTACCTCCAAGACTTATTTGCTTGTCTAGCTGCCAAACAAGTATTGCAAATACAATATCAAAAAGCAGACGGAACTACCTCTAATAGAAACCTAGAACCTATTGGTTGTTACAATAGTTACAATAACTGGTACTTAGTGGCATTTTGTCAACTCAAAAAAGCCTATCGAACGTTCAAAATGAATCGTATTGTTCATTTACAAATTTTGGAGGAGTATTTTCAAACCAAGCACATTAGTCTACCTGACTATATGCAGCAACAAAGTACTTCTTGGAAAAAAGATCATCAACTCCAGACCATTGAAATAGAATTTAAGCACCGTTTTATAGAACATGCCGAAAGACGAAAATATTATTTTGGATTTGTGAAGGAGAGCAAAACAGCCAATGCAACTCAAATGACTTTCCTCAACTCTTCGATAGAAATATTTGCTCGATGGTTATTGCAGTTTGGCAATCAAGCAACAGTAATATCTCCTGTACTACTTCGAGATAGACTCAAAGAACTCTCGACCCAGCTTTATGAACATTATCAATAAAAAATAACACGCGACTAAAACTTACTGACATACTGTTGTCATAGCACTGTATTACTTTTGTTATTGTAATAGACATTATTACGAGTAGTTTCGTATAGCGAGCAGAAACATCTTTTTTCGCTTAGATTCATAAATACTCGAATTCATAGCTATGGCTATGATTCTGCGTGTTTATTTC